>CAZHCM010000062.1:0-12053 GCA_964531005.1 uncultured Sangeribacter sp.
TGCTCTTTAGAGAATGAAAATCTCTCGTCCTAACCGATAGACGAATGGGCCGTGCATAGAAGCGCCCCGAGGGGTCGGGGTGCTTTTTGCGAGTGCAAAGTTAGAATCTTTTTTTCTCACCACCAAATTTTTCACTTAAAAAATGCAGTTTTTAGGCACTTGCGCCACTGCGCCCCTCCATTTTAAGGATTTTTTAGACTGTTTCTCTCCCTCTTTTTGGCAGTTGGCGCGGAAAGAGTTACCTTTGTGGCATGAAGCAGACACTGACTTACCATCACCATATCTCCATACCCCTCCGCAGAAGCCTGTGGGCAGGGGTCGCCCCGCTCCTGGTCGGCCTGGGGCTTGCTTTCGAAGCCGAGGCCGGCGTCGTGGCCCCGACCGGCCCCGTCGACATGCAGGGGACGCCCGCCGGAGCCCTGCGCAGGGCCTCCTCCATGGAGCAGGCCGCTCTTTGGCAGGGGGGCGCCGACCAGCTGCGGCTCCTCTCCACACCGCCGCAGGGCTGGCTGCCTACCTCGGATGACGCAGAGACGCTCTATCTGGAAGCCGTGGCCCTCTACGGCATGGACAATCCTGAATGTGTGGCCCTGCTGGATCGCTTCGTCACCCTCTATCCCCAGTCGCCACGCGCTCTGGAGGCGAGGCTGATGGCGGGCGACTATTGGTTTTTCGACCATTCCTATCCCGCGGCCCTAAGCGCATACGCTGACATCCCCCTCGACGAGCTCGACTCCTCGCGGCGCAACCTCTACACATACCGCACCATGCTCTCGATGCTGAAATGCGGCTTTGACTCCGAGGCCCTCCCCCTGCTAAGGCTCCTGCAGGGCGCCGGGGGGGAGTATGCGTTGCCTGCCCTCTACTACCAAGGGTATCTGGACTACCGCGCCGGCAACTATGCCGAGGCCTACGACGCCTTCAGCCAAGTGGCCGACGCCATGGCCGAATCCGCGCCAGAGGCATCTGTCTCCTCCAGCCCCCAGTCTGGACGTCGCCGTGCGATCCGCTCCCAGCGTCCCCGGCAGGACTTCGTCTCAGACGGCATGGAGCCCCTCTACTATATGGTGCAGATAGAATATGCCCAAGGAAAATGGCGCGATGTCGTCGAGCACGGACGCACACTCCTTGAGCGGCGCCGGGTGGCCGACCTCGTGCCGGAGCTGGAGCGTGTGATGGGCCTGAGCTATTTCAAGCTCGGCCAGTACGCCCCGGCCCGCGGCCTGCTCGAAGACTATGTGGAGACGCCAGGCATCACTCCCGGCCCAGACGCCGTATATGCCCTTGGCGCCATAGAATACGGCGAGGGCGAATACGACAGCGCCGCTCGCCGCTTCGCCTCCCTGACCGACCTGCACAACGATCTGGCGCAGGGAGCCTATCTGTATCTCGGCCAGTGCGCTTCCCGCTCTGGCGACGAGAACGCAGCGGCCATGGCCTTCGACAAGGCGGCCCATATGCAGTATGACAACGGGGTCGGGGAGATAGCGCTGTATAATTATATAGCTGCGCAGACTCGCGGCGGCAAGATACCCTTTAGCAGTTCCATAGCGCTGTTCGAGGAATTTCTACAGCGCTATCCGAAATCGCACCTCGCCTCCGCTGTGCGGCAGAATTTAGCGGCCGCTTACTTTAACGAAAGCGACTACGAGCGGGCCTATGCCAGCATCAGCCAGATCTCCGATCCCACGGCTGCCGTCATGCAGACGCGCCAGAAGATCGAGTATGAGCTCGGCGTGCAGCGCCTGGCCACAGGCGACAGCCGTGGGGCTGCCGAGGTGCTTCGCCAGGCTGCGGGGCGCGCCTCCACCGACCCCTCCCTGGCAGCCCAGGCCTCCCTATGGCTCGGCGACGCGCTTTACGACCAGGGAAAGTATGCAGAGGCCGACCGCGCCTATGCCGACGCCCTCAAGGGAGGGGTGAAAGGGGAGAACGCCGCCCTGGCCACCTACGACCGTGCCTACGCGCTATACATGCAGGACAAGTTCGGGGCGGCCGCCCCTCTTTTCCGCAGCGCGATGGCCGACACGTCGCTGGGGGCCTCTCAACGCGCCGACGCACGCGTGCGTCTCGCCGACTGCCTATATTACACCAACGACTTCACCGGGGCCTCCGACATGTATAGCCGCGCAGTCGAGGCCGGCGCCAACGACTCCGACTACGCCGCCTGGCGCCTGGCCCTCCTGCGCGGAGTGCAAGGCGACAACAACGCCAAGATCCAGGCGCTTAAAAACTTCCGCCGCGACCATGCCGACTCCCGTTGGAATGCGCAGGTGCTGCTTGAGCTGGCAAAGACGCAGGCCCAGGGGGGAGACATGCGCAAAGGCATCGAGACCTACGAAGAGCTCATCAAGTCCTACCCCTCGGCTCCGGAGACACGCGAAGCCTCCCTCTCGCTGGCGTCCCTGTATATGGAGACAGGGCAGACATCCCGCTCCGAAGCCGCATACAAGCGGGTGATTCTCACCTGGCCTTCCAGCGACGAGGCCGATCAGGCCCACACAGCCCTCAAACGCTTCTATGCCTCCAAAGGGCAGCTGGACAGCTACGCCGACTGGCTTGCCTCCGTGCCCGGGGGGCGCACCATCGACGCCGACGAGCGCGACACGCTCACCTTCGAGGCCGCTGAGGCCGCATATGTCGATGACGAGACCGACACACGGCTGCTGCGCGAATATCTCCAGCGCTATCCGGAGGGACGCCACCGGTCGGCCGCTCTGCTCGACCTGGCGCGCGCCGACCGCGACGGCGCCCACTATTCCGCATCTCTTGAGGAGATAGAGGCCATCCTGCATGCCGACGCCGGGTCGCCGCAGGGTGTGGAGGCTTTGATGATGAAGGCGGAGATAATCGAGGAGCAGTTTCCGGCACGCCAGAAGGAGGCCCTGGAGGCCTGGCGCACGCTGGAGAGGGTAGGGGGCGCCGACCTTGCCCCGGATGCCTGGAGCGGCATCATGCGCACCACCACCGACGAGAAGGAGCGCGTCGCCTATGCCCGTCGCCTCCGGGGTGTGGGTGGCCTGGATGCCGAACGCGCCCAGGAGGCACGTCTCTACGAGGCGCTCGGCCTTCTCTCCACCAAACAAGGGGCCGAGGCCGAGAAGGAGCTCGCCGAGATGGCCCAGAACCCCGCCACGCTCTCAGGCGCACGCGCAGCCGTGGCCTTGGGAGAGCACTATCTCTCCACGGAGCGACCCAAGATGGCCGTCACGCTGCTGAGCGACTTCACCGACACCGGCTCCCCTCACCAGTATTGGCTCGCCAAGGGCTTCATCGCACTTGCCGACGCATATCAGGCCACCGGCCAGAAATACATGGCCGTGGAGTATCTCAAGAGCCTGAAGGCCAACTATCCTGGCGACGAGCCCGACATCCGCAACGCCATTGCCACACGACTGGCCAAATGGAAATAATCACTAAGCCCACACATCCACAGTGAAAGCACAATCATATACCTTGCCATTGGGCCTGATCATGCTCGGTGCCCTATCCCTCCTCCCCGCCGATCTCCTGGCCCAGCAGCGCCTCGACGAGTCAGTGGCCGTCGACGGCCGATACAAGGCGGAAGTGGTGCGCATGAACCGCATCAACACCTTCCCCAAGCGCGTCCGCGCCACACTCTCCTCCAATCCCCTGCCATATGACGAGACAGGCGTGGCGGCCGACTTCGCACCGACCCTCATCCCGATGGGCCCGACGGGATGGATGTCCGAGCGTCAGCGCTCGGATTCGAGGGGATACCTTGACCTGGCCCTTTGCTCCTGGCTCAACTCCTCGCTGAGCGCGGGCTACCGCGTGCTTCCCGCAGGAGGCCAGACATCGCTTGACGTGCGTCTGCAGCACAACTCCACGTCGCTGCAGCGCCCCGAGCTCCTGCCGCATCTTCGCGGCGCACGCCGGTATTGCTATGACGAGACGATTGGCGTGGACGCCGGTCATACGTTCAAGGGGGCCGGACGCCTGAGCGCTTCGGCCCAGTATCGCCTCAATTGCTTCAACTACTACGCCACCCTCCCTTACACCACCGGCAATCCTGAAGATTTCAAGGCACCGACGCAGACCCTCAACGACGCCTCCCTGCGCCTGGGATGGACACCCGAAAGGCAAGAGGGGCGCGCCGATTGGCGCCTGCAAGCCGCATACCGATATTTCGGCTACCGCGCCCTCTATCTTCCCGCCATCCCAGGAGGCTACCTTGCCTCGGGCCGCGGGGGGCGGGAAAATCATATCCAGGTCGCCGGATATGTGGGGATGCCGGCCACGGATCGCAATTCCTGGAATCTCTCCGCCCAGTTTGACGCCCTGATATATGGAGACCAGGAGTGGGTCAACAATCCGAAATCCTACTCCCATATCTCGCTGACACCCGGCTACGAAGGGAAGTCGGGAAGCGTCAGCTGGCGAGTCGGGCTGCGCCTCGACTTCACGGCCGGCGCCGGCTCGCAGGGCGACAAGGCAGGCTGGATTCATCTGGCTCCGGACGCAAGGGTGTCATGGGCCAAGGGGCCTGTGACGCTCTATGCCTCCGCCACGGGTGGCGACCGTCTGCAGACCCTTGCGTCCCGGTCCGCCTACGATCCCTATGGCCTTCCGGCCCTCTGGAGCTCGACGCCTGCCTACGCCCCCCTAAACGGTGCCGTAGGGGTGTCGCTGCGTCCCATGGGAGGCCTGACGCTGACCTTCGAGGGAGCCTACCGCATAGAGCGCCATGTGGAGATGGGGGGACTCTACCAGTTGCTGCTCAATCGTCCCTATGGACTCAAGCCCTCCGTGCCGGGCATAGACACGTCGCTGGAGCTTCATGGACGCAATGTCGAGGGGCTCAACCTTCACGGGGCGCGACTGCGCATGGCCGCATCCTACGAGAGCAAGGTCTTCAGCCTGGGTGGCGAAATCGCGTGGCAGAACCAGAAGGGCGCCACGGGATGGTTTAACGGCTATGACCGGCCCCGCTACACCGCCTCCCTCAACGTAGGCGTGCGTCCCGTGGAGCCTCTGCGCATAGAGGCCGGACTGGAGTGGCGCGGACACCGCGCCGTCTATTCCTGGGCCTCGCCCGACCCAGCGTCAATGGGGCCGTCGCTTCCCGACGGCGGCAACGTGGTCATCAACGGCGGCACGTCCGACGTGAAGTATCCTCTCGCAGCCTTGCGGCTGCGAGACATCACCGACCTGCACCTCTCTGCCGCATGGGCGCTGACGCCCGCCATCGAGGTGCGTGTCGAGGGGAGCAACCTGCTCAACCGCCGCGTGGACGCCCTCCCGGGGCTTCCGGCGCAGGGAATCACTTTCGCAGCCGGGGCAAGCGTGAAGTTCTGACATTCAGGTCGAGGGGACAGGCCCCCAAGAATCGCAAAGAACCAAAAGCCCCGCATAAAGGTTTTACATTAGAGCTACTCATACAGAATATATGAAAAACCCAGATATGGACTATCAACCACTGACCCTGTCATACCTCAACGAAGATGACCGTGCCTACGGCCTTGCAGGTATGGCCATATCGCTGGCGGCCCTCAACGCCATGGACCGTGTGGCCGAGGTGTCGCTTGACACGGACGGCCCCATGGTGTCGTTCTCGCACGCATACTATTTTGCGGGTTCGCCCTCTATCTCCCCGAAGAGCACCTGGGACAATCTGGTGCAGAACTTCCACATCACCTCGGCCATGGTGCTGGCCAATCTTATGGCACGCTCCGTGGTGAGGATGCATGAGGAAGTTCCCCCGGAGCTGCTGGCGGAAGTGCACACCCAGATCCTGGAGGAGGGGCGCGAGACGTGTTCGCTCGAAGACGACGAGATAGACGCCCTCTTCAACAAGACCCTTTCCTACACCCGCCGCATCTTCGGCAACCCCCGCCTCCATCCGGCCATCGGGGAGTTCGCCCGCCTGCTCTCCCAGCGCCGCGTTCTCTCGGGGCGCGAGATCATCGACGAGCTGCACATGCTGCAGCTCATCTGAGCCTGAAGCGGTCGCGGTCGCGCAGCGTCTTCTTGCGCATCGACGCCTCGAAGGCCTCGGTGAGGCTGACGCCTGTCTGGTTGGCCAGGCAGATGACCACCCATAGCACATCGGCCAGTTCTTCGGCCACGCCTGCGGCCAGGTCGCCCTCCTTGGCGACCTGGTCGCCGTATATGCGGGCCACGACCCGGGCCAGCTCGCCTACCTCCTCGGTCAGCAAGGCCATGTTGGTCAGTTCCGAGAAATATCCGTTTCCTATGCCGCGGATCCATGTGTCCACGCGCTCTTGCGCCTCATCCAGCGTGAGGGGGTTGATAGCTTTGTCCTTCATATCTAAGTAACACCCGATTCCCCTAAAAATCCCCAATCATATGAAAACCTCTGTCAAAACCTGCCTCAGAACAGCCGGAGTGCTGATGCTCCTGATATGGGGCTGCACCATCGCCGGAGCGACCCGTTTCTCCTCCGAAGACCTCCATTACGTCATCACCTACAAGTGGGGGCTGATCCATAAGGAGGCCGGTGAGGCCACCCTCTCGCTGCGTCCGGCAGGGGAGACGTATCGTCTGGTGCTCACGGCCCGCACGCGTCCCTGGGCGGACCATGTGTTCAAGGTACGCGACACACTCGTCTCCATAGCCGGAGAGCGCGACCTCCTGCCCCGCACATACGTCAAGAGCGCCCATGAGGGGGGCAAATACAGCCGCGACGAGATCTCGTTCTCACGCCGAGGCGCGCACGTGACTGGGGATGTGCGCCGGTTGCGGGTGGGCAAGAAAGGGGAGCGCAGCGAGAGCACGCGCCAGTTGGGCGCCACCGGGCCCACCTTCGACATGCTGAGCGTCTTCTACTTCCTGCGCACCCTCGACTACCCTGCGCTTGCCAAGGGGGAAAGCGTAAAGGTCAACATCTTCTCAGGCTCCAAGACGGAGCTTCTGACAATCCGGTGCGTGGGGAAGGAGAGCATCAAGATGCGCGACAAAAGGGAAGTGGACGCCTGGCACATACGTTTCCGGTTCACTTCCGACGGGCGCCGCAAGTCGAGCGACGACATCGACGCCTGGATCTCGGCCGACAGCCGCCACGTCCCCTTGCGCCTGTACGGCTCCCTTCCCGTCGGCCAGGTGAGGGTCTACCTGGAATAGGTCTCCTACCCAGCCGGCAGATCCCCGCTTTCTTACGAATTTTTTTGCTATGAAAGAAAAATGTCCAGTTTCTGCATGTAAAAACTGGACATTTTTTATATCTTTGCACTCCAAACCTCGCTACTATGACAATTGCAAGAGAAATACAGGCAAGATTGCAGCAACTCCCTCCCGGGGAGGTGTTCACTGCAAAGGATTTCGGACTGGGCTCCCAACACCAGCCCGCTCTTGTGAAGTATCTGAACAGACGCGTAAGGCAAAAGGAGCTTTCCCGGCTCTCAAAAGGGCGTTACTATAAGCCGCGTTGCACCCGTTTTGGAAACCTAAGACCAAGAATCGACGAGATAGTGAAGGATTTCATTGTCAAGGACGGCAAGATGGTGGGATATGTCTCAGGAGCGGCGGCGTTCGCTAAATTGGGTCTCACCACGCAGATATCATCCGAAATCCTAATAGGTTCCCCCATCTATCGCAGGCCCACGACAAGAGGAGACTATGGAGTGCGTTTTTTTCAGCAGCGCAACCCTATCACTGAATCCACGGTCCCGTTGTTGCAGCTTCTGGATGCATTGAGACACTTCCGCGAGATACCTGGCACCACGCCGATTGAGGCCATATCCCGTCTTATTGATCTCCTCCGCCTTCAATCTGATGATGAGCGCGAACAGATTCTCTCGCTTGCCAGGGCCTATCCACCCTATGTCAGGGCGTTGTTGGGAGCCATACTCGAAAAAATAGGATATCCCAATGACGAGCTGCGGCAGACCCTCAACGGACTCTCCACCTACAAGCTCAAAATCCCTTCTTCCGTTTTACCAACCATAACTAACTGGAATATCATATGACATTGCACGAAGACATGGATTTCTTCTCCGACATAATAGAAGCTGCCAGCCGTCCCGAGGCGGAAGGTGGGTTAGGCATCCTTTCGGTTTTCGTCGAAAAGGATTACTGGATCACGCGCTCCCTGCAACTGATGAGCAGGACTTCTGCCCTAGACAAGGCTGTGTTCAAAGGTGGTACAAGCCTGACTAAAGCCTACGGGATTGGCAACAGGTTTTCCGAAGACATCGACATTGCCATAGCTGAAGCACGGGAGTTGACTGACAACCAATCGAAGAAATTGATCAGGTTGACATCAAAGGTCATGACTGACGGTCTTACGGAAGTGGTGAAGCCCTCCACCAGCAAGGGCTCACACTATCGGAAGGCCTACTATTCCTATCCACGGCCCAATGCCACCATATCGCATAGCGTTATCAACACGGACGAATTGCTGTTGGAGATTAATTCCTTTGCCAACCCCTATCCATACGGCAAACGTGTTGTTTCTTCATTCATCTATGATTTCCTTGTCTAGAACAATGGGGAGGATATCATTGAGCGATATGACCTGTCGCCGTTCGAGATAAACGTGTTGGATAAGCGAAGGACGCTTACGGAAAAGCTCGTATCCCTCTTCCGGGCATCGTTAGGAGATGAATATGAGAGTAACCTGCGTGCCAAGATCCGACACTTCTATGACCTGCATTTTCTTTGGAGAGATCCGGAATGTAGGGAGTACATGGGTGGTAAGGATTTCTTGTTGGATTTCAACCAGTTGCTTGACCATGACCGACAGCAATTCAAAGAGCCGGAAGGGTGGCAGACACGCCCTTTGACACAGTCTCCGCTATTGTTGGCCTTAGATGAGGTATGGGGGTATCTCTCGCCAACATATGAGAAAGAATTGGCAAGTCTTGCCTACGCAAAGATACCAGAGGCATCAGCGGTATATGACACCGCAAAGCAGATCTTTGCCCTGTTCTCCTCCGATGTTACTTCCAAATAATTTCCTCAGGTTGGGACTCAGGAGGGGCGGTGGAAGGTGAGGCAGTTGACGAGGCGGATGGCGTAGGGGTCGAAGGAGTTGTTGCGGTAGACGAAGTAGCGTTGCAGCAGGAAGTTCCAGGCCAGCGACACCACCAGCGACACCCCCAGGCGCGCGGCGGCGAAGTAGCCGTCAGGCTTGAAGCCCATCTCTTCGAGCCATGTCCATCTCTGCAGCAGATGATAGGCCGCCTCGGTGCCCGAGGAGTTGAGCAGCAGGCTGCCCACCCAGACGAGGGCGAACTTCACCACCACCGCCCGCCAGGGACAGTCTGTGGCGTGGAAGGTGAAGCGATACGTGATCACACAGTTGACTATGCCCCCGACCAGGGCTCCGATGGCCGTCGATAGCCACGGCGACAGCGACGCCCACGCAAAGAGCGCGAAACTCACTCCCATGTCCGTCCATGAGGAGGCCTGCGAGGAGAGTGAGGATCGAAGGAGCGTGAAGATGAAGGAGTCGCTATAGAGCATACGACCCGCGACGGGATTGCGTGCAATCCTGTCGCCGGCCTTCTGGAGGTTCTGGGCTATGTCGGTCGCTTTCACGGTCTCGGATGTCGGGTCAGTCGTATGTAAAAACGGGGAGGCGATGCCTCCCCGGATGCAAAGTTACTAAAAATGCGTGGAATACTCCAAAGCGACGGGCAAAATTTTCACCCTGTTGCCCTGGTCGGCCCCGGCTTCGGGGCCTCAGTGGGCGTCAAGCCAGTTGTCGCCCACGCCGCAGGAGGCCGTCAGCGTGACGCGCCCTTTGTAGGCCCCCTCCATCAGGCGCACCACCAGCTCCTGCATCTGCGGAAGCTCCTCGGGCACGACATCGAAGTTGAGCTCGTCGTGCACCTGCATGATCATGCGCGAACGCAGTCCGCGACGCCTGATTTCAGCATCGATGTCGACCATGGCGCGCTTGATGATGTCGGCTGCCGAGCCCTGGATGGGGGCGTTGACGGCATTGCGTTCCGCATAGCCGCGCACCACTGGATTCTTGCTGTTGATGTCTGGCAGGCGGCGTTTGCGCCCTATGGCCGTCGACACATACTGCTGGTCGCGCGCCTTCTCCACGGCCTCGCTCATGTAGTGGCGGATGGTGGGGAAACGCAGGAAATAGTTGTCGATAAGCTCCTTGGCCTCGCCACGCGGTATCCCCAGACGCGAAGCCAGCCCGAAGGCCGAGATGCCGTAGAGGATGCCGAAATTGGCGGTCTTCGCGTGGCGGCGTTCGTCAGCCGTCACGTCCTCCGGAGAGTCGCGATGATAGATCTTGGCGGCCGTTATGGCGTGGATGTCCTTGTCGTGCTCGAAGGCGTCGAGCATCGTCTCCTCGCCCGCGAAATCGGCCACCAAACGCAGCTCGATCTGCGAGTAGTCGGCGGAGAGGAAGAGATGCCCCGGATCGGCTATGAAGGCGCGGCGTATCTCGCGTCCCTCCTCGTCGCGCACCGGGATGTTCTGCAGGTTGGGATTGCTCGATGATATGCGCCCCGTGGCGGTGACGGTCTGGTTGTAGTTGGTGTGCACCTTGCCTGTGGCCGGATTGATGTTGGCCGGCAGGGCCGTCAGATAGGTGGTCAGCAGTTTCTTGAGCTGACGGTATTCCAGGATCTTGGATACGATCGGGTGCTTGTGCGCCACCCCTTCCAGGACTGCCTCGCTTGTCGAGTACTGTCCTGTCTTTGTCTTCTTGGCCTTCGGGTCGAGCTGCAGCTTGTCGAAAAGGATCTCCCCGACGCGGGCCGGGCTTCCGACGTTGAATTCCTCCCCGGCCATGTCGAATATCTCGCGTTCGATGGCGGCGAGGCGCTCCTCCATCGAGCGGGCGGCGGCGTTGAGGGCCTCGACGTCGATGCGCACCCCCGTCAGCTCCATGCCGGCCAGCACGGGCACCAGCGGGAGCTCCAGGTCATAGAGCAGCGAGTGCATCCCCTCCTGCTCCACCTCGGCTTCGAGGGGGGCTTTGAGCGAGAGGATGACGGAGGCGGTGGTGCATGCCCAGGGAGCAAGGGTGGAGGAGGGGAGAGGTCCCTGTTTCTCGCGGGCGCGCCGGGTCGAGCCTGCCGGCTCGGGGCGCGTCGGAAGCGACTTGTCGAGATACGTGCGCGCCAGCAGCTCCAGATCATGGCGGATGTCAGGCTGGAGTATGTAGTGGGCCAGCTCGATGTCGAAATAGGGGGTCAGGGGGGTGGCGTCGTCGTTGCGGTGGCGCGCCGCCACGACATAGGCCCTCTTGGCTCCGGCCATCACCTTCAGCGTGTCCGGACGCGCCATGAGGTCGAGCATGGCCTCGCGTCCCTCGTCGAAGGCGGATGGGACGTACCAGGCCCGGCCCTTGCCGTCGGCTATGGCTGTAGCGGTCCATCTGGCCTCCACATCGTTCTCTCCCTCTGTGACCATGAACACCCCGAGCGTGTCGAGCCCCATCAGGGCCGTCTGCATCTCTTCCAGGTCGCGTGGCGACTCCACGATGCGGATGTCGAGCGACGAAGTGTCGAAGGCGGGGGCCTCGCGGGCCGGGGCTTCCTCCTCCTCCGGCTGGTCGAAGAGGCTCAGTTGGCGCACACCCTTCCGGGGCGCGGCAGCAGGGGAGACGCCGGAGCCTTCCGCCTCCTCGGCGTTCAGGCGCCGCTCCACACGCTGTGCCAGCGACTTGAACTCGAACTCCTCGAATATGGCGAAGAGCTTGCTTCGGTCAGGGAGGGAGCGGCGCAGCTGGTCGGGGCTCTGCTCGATGGGCACGTCGGTGCGGATCGTGGCCAGGAACTTCGAGAAGCGTATCTGCTCTGCATTCTCCTCCACCTTCTTCTTCATGGCCCCCTTCAGGGAGTCGGTGTGGTCGAGAAGGTTTTCCACCGAGCCGAACTCCGAGACAAGTTTCTGGGCCGTCTTCTCTCCCACGCCCGGGCATCCCGGGATGTTGTCGATCTTGTCGCCCATGAGGGCCAGGATGTCGATGACCTGCGAGGTGCGCTCGATGCCATAGCGTGCGCAGACCTCCTGCTCGCCGCGCAGCTCGAAGTCCTGTCCGCGGTAGGAGGGCTTGTATTGCAGGATAGAGGGGGAGACGAGCTGCCCGAAGTCCT
>CAZHCM010000063.1:0-12035 GCA_964531005.1 uncultured Sangeribacter sp.
ACATCAAGCCGACCCAGAGCGCCATCTGCGCCGTGATGCTCTATGACGCCAAGCTCTCGCAGGAGTTTGCCGCCGAGATGCAGAAGGAGGGTATCTACGTGACGGGCTTCTACTATCCCGTGGTGCCGAAGGGTCAGGCCCGCATCCGCGTGCAGCTCTCCGCCGGCCACGACCGCGAGCAGCTCGACCGCGCTATTGCCGCCTTCATCAAGGTCGGCAAGAAGCTCGGCGTCATCAAGTAAGAGCCGCCCGCTGCGGCCCTTTTGCCGCCCGCTTCACCTTACGACAAACCGGCTGCGCCCCTCAGGGACTGCCGCTTCACCTACGACAAACCGGCTACCGCATAACCGCTTCGCAGGGAAGTCTCTGCCCGGTTGCGCGGCAGCCGGTTTGTCGGAAGGTGAAGGGGGATGGATGGCAAGGGAAAGAATCGCAAGGCATAAGAGAGAAAAACTGACCAAATCTTGCAGAAATGAGAGAAAATATGTAATTTCGCTTTGCAATCTCCTCCCATGTGGAGTAGATGTACCAAGACCGAAATAACATCACTTTATATACTTACCAAGCATGGCAATTAGACTTGAAAAAGGCGAGAGAGTAGATATGGGTCTCTCAAAGCTGCAAGTGGAGATGGGCTGGAAAGTTGACCCTACTGCTGACTCTCCCCACGATCTGGATGCCTCTACCTTTTTGATCCGCTCCAACGGGCAAATAGGCGTGGAAGCAGATTTTGTGTTCTATGGTTCTGAAAATACCATTACCGTTAACACGCCAAATGGGGAAGTGACCCGCCCAATCTCTTCGGATGGAAGTGTCATCGGTTCTGCAGATGACTTGGGCACAGATGAGGACCACACTGGAATCGGAGAAGAGACTATCGATGTCGATCTCTCCAAGGTCAGCCCCCTTATCGACCAGATCATCTTCACCGCCTCAATCCACTGGCAACGAGGAGAGAAGAATGAGAGATACAACTTCGGACAGGTGCGGGATGCATATATTCTCATCAAGGATGCTATCACCGGCGAGGAAATTTGCCGATATGACCTTGACGAGGACTTCTCCACTTCCAAGGGCGTGGAGTTCGGGCGCCTGTATCGGCGCAACGGCGCATGGCGATTTGAGGCGTCCGGCATCTCCCATAGAGACGGCCTCTACCCGATTTGTGAGAAATTCGCAGAGAAATTCATAGGTTGGCCAAAGGGAAGGTATTGATATGGCAATAGTTCTGGCAAAGTCCGGTGACAGTCACCGCATCAACCTCGAAAAGGGAAAGCCTATCAAGGGTGAAATCAAAATCAACCTCGACTGGTCAAAGGTCGGTTTCTTCAAGAAACTTTTCGGAGGAGCCATAGATCTCGACCTCGGCTGTTTCTGCGAGCTGCGCGATGGAGATAAATGCGTCATAGACGGCCTGCAGTTTGCCCACGGCAAGGGTGGTCCGCGAAACAAGGTGACGAGACAAGGCTGCTATACCTATCTGCCCTATGTGTGGCATATGGGTGACGATCTGGGTACGGAAAACGCCTCGGGCGAGACTATCCTCGTCAATCCTGCCGGACTATCCTCGATAAAGCGAATTGTCGTCTATACCTTTATCTACAAAGGTGTGGCGAAGTGGAGAGAGACGGACGCCGTTGTGAAAGTCTCTGTGCCTGGCAATGAGGATGTGATAGTCAAGATGGGGGAGCAGGCATCGGATAAGAAGTTTTGTGCCATCGCCCAAATTACTGTGTGTGATGACGGGTCCCTGGAAGTGCAGAAACTGGTGACCTTCCACAATGGCCATGCCGACTGCGACAGGCACTATGGCTGGCGCATGAGTTGGACCCAAGGCAGCAAGGACTGATTTCACCTTACGACAAACCGGCTGCGCACAGCAGTGACAGCCGCTTCACCTAACGACAAACCGACTGCCGCATAACCTCCTCGCAGAAAAGCCTCTGGGGGGGTGCGCGGCAGCCGGTTTGTCGTAAGGTGGGTGGGGGATTAATTGATTAGGGCTTTTTCGGTGTTTTCCAGGACCTGGCTCTTGTGGTTTAGCTGATGGGAGACTATCAGCTCGTAATCGCAGGTCTTCTCGCCCATCTTGATCGTGAGGACAAACATCTCCAGGAAAAGGAGGAAGAAGAACATCACGCAGTAGAAGGCGATTGAGACGCCACTGTGGGAGATGACCCGGATGGTGGCCTCAAGCTCCTCGATGAATCCCGGCTTGCGGGCCTCTATCTCCTTGCGTGTCGTCTTTTCGACATCGCGCTTGTCGATGCGGAGATGGTCGAGCTGCTCGGTGTATATCTTGATCTGCTCGTCATTGCCCTTCACCTGCTCTATGCGGGCATTGGGGATGACGGTCTTGTTGACGTTGCGGACCGTGGTCTTGATGGGTTTGCCATTGTCGGTCGTGCCGATCACTTGCTCTGCTGAGGATACGGATGTCACGGTCGTGGCGGGATTGGCCTCTATCTCCTTATAGAGAGCCTCGTTGCGTCTGCTGATGGAGTCGATGGCGTTGATACGCTGGTCTATGTCCGCATCAATGGAGGCGAGACGCTTCTTGACAGTCTGGGCTATCATCTCCTCGCGGTGCGCAGCCACCTCATGCTGGATGTCGTTCTTGAATATGAACTGGTCGAAGATGCTGGCGCCTAACAAAGCCATGCACAGGGCCAGGGCGACGCGCATGACGGCCATGAACCAGTTCTTGCCCGACGACAGGATGATGACCCTCTCGATGGAGAGCACTATGACCATGAAGGCCAAGGCCACGCCGGCTTTCGCCCAAAAGGAAGTGAAGTTGAGATAGTCTGCCGCAAATCCGTAGCCTATGGTGCCCCACAGGATCATCATGATAAGGACAGCGGATAGGATTTTGCGAAACTGTCGTTTGCTGGCCTCGCCACAGGTGGCGAGGATATACGGATCCCACCCGATCAGGTAGCACCCTGTTTTAGTGAAAATACTCATTGCTAAGTCTGTATAGTATAGCTAGTGGGTTGAAATTATGCTTCTTTGGCTTTATGCGGAGAGATGAAATTGGCGTTGCGCGCAGTGCAACCCCTGGCGAAACCGCGTCGGTAGGAGTCTATGACACTCATCATGCTGGGAGCCTTGGCTTTGAGCTCCTCCTGCATTTTCTCAATCTCGCGCATGTGCTCATGGCAGGTCTCGAGATGCGACTCCAGCATCGCGGCCGAAGTGGTGGCGAAGAGAGCCCTGGAGTTTTCGATGCGCACCTCGGTGCCTCTTATGTCTGCTTGATAACGCAAGAGCACTCTCTTGAAGAGGTGGGTGAGATGATTGAGAATTATGTTCTCCTTGGATTTGCAATACTCCACCCCGGGGTTGACCAGCGCATCCTGGTAGCCGTCTTCCTCGTAGTCATGTTCCAGGAAGTTGTAGATCACATCGATAGGCATTCCAGTGCCATAGGTGATGGTGATGAGATCGTCCTTGTCATCCGCTGCGGGGTTGTCGGAGATTAGGTCCACCGTGTTCACGGCGGCTTCAAAGGGGTCCTGGATGTGATCGACCGGGGCTGATTTCTTCTTGAAGAGGTTCAGGATGTTCATGATAGTGGAATTATTATGGTCCCGAGGGACAGTTAAACTTTAAATACGATGCAAAATTAGGGATTTTAGGGATGCAGATCTGAAGGCTGCAACATTTCAACCTTTTCCGGTGGAAAGAGACTAAGGACGGGTTGCAACCTTGCAACCCGCTCTCGCTTCCAGGAATCACCTGACGACAAACCGGCTGCCGCGAGAATGGTACTCTCTTTTTCACCTGACGACAAACCGGCTGCCGCGCAACCGCCGGGCAGAGGCTTTTCTGCGAGGCGGTTGCGCGGCAGCCGGTTTGTCGTCAGGTGAAGGGGGGAAAGAAGCAGGGGATGGGAGTGAGGGGAGTGAGGAGAGAGGGAGGAGTGAGGCGGAGGGTTATTTCTGGCGGTACTCCTTGAAGGCGTCCATGATTATGGTGGGGCGGCCTTGGGAGAAGGCGCCGAGGCGGTAGTCTTGCTCGGCATCCCATTCGGGAGCCCAGTAGAAGACGCCGAGGCAGGCGCCGTCGGTCAGTTCGGAGGCCCCCTTGATCAGGGCGCGCATCACCTCCTTGCCCGGCTCGGGGTTGCGGCCGTCGACGCCCGTCTCTACGATCATCACGTCGGTGCCGTATTTCTGCTTCAGGTGGCGGATGTTGGCGAAACTGTCGATGAGCGTCATCACGTCGCTCTTCTCGAAGCCCCCCTCCATCGCCCAATAGGGATAGACGCTCATGCCGATGATGTCCCACTCCACGCCGTTGCTCTTCAGCGAGTCGAAGACGGTGTCGTAGAGCTGCTGGTCGAAGCCGTTGTCAAGATGGATGATGATCTGCGTGTCGGGATAGACCTCGCGCGCGGCGGCTATGCCGGCCTTCGTGAGATAGGCGTATTGCTCGGGATTCTCCTCTAAGCGTCCCATGGGCCAGAGGAAACCGTGGGTGGTCTCGTTGCCGATCTGCACCCACTTGACGTCGATCCCCTCGTCCTTGAGGAGCTGGAGGGTGTGGCGCGTGTGGTCGGCCAAGGCCTTGGCGGTCTCCTCGAGGGTCAACCCCTCCCATGCCTTCGGGGGATTCTGCTTGCCCGGGTCGGCCCACCAGTCGGAATAATGGAAGTCGATCATCACGGGCATGCCGAGCGCCTGCGAGCGCCGGGCCATCACCAGCACGTCTTCCGGCGAGCAGAAGCCGTCCTTGGGATCGACCCAGACGCGGAGGCGTGTGGCGTTCATGCCATAGTCTTTCATCAGTTGGGTGGTCTCGGTGCGCACCGAGTCGGCGTTCATGGTGAATCGGCCGCGTGCCTCGTCGGCAGTGGTGCCCGAGATGTCGCCACCGAGCCAGAAGGGGTCGGCGCCTTGGGCTGCGGAGGCCGAGAGGAGCAGGGCTCCCATGGCCAATAGCTTGAATTTAGTCTTCATCGGGGGTGAGTGAATATGTCGAGATTGTCATTATGTCATTATGTCAAGATGTCATTATGTCAGGGTGTCATTATGACATGATGACATCATGTCGTGTCGGGAGGGAGAGGCCTTAGCGGTTCTGGAGGAAGTGGTTGATGAGGCGCAGGGTGGTGGTGTCGGCCGGGCGTGTGACCCAGACATGTCGCTGGGTGAGGCTCACCGGCATTGGGCGCAGGGGAGGCGTGGCCGAGTCGGCCTGCATACCTTCGTACACCTGCTGCGACACGACGGCGAAATCCCATTCTCCGGAGGCCACCTTCAAGGCCATGTACTCCTCCGTCATGGCCTCCTCCGGGCGCAAGGCCACGCGGGTGCCGTTCTCGTCCATCAGGTGTCGCATCCGGCGCTCCGCGGCGGAGCCGGCGATGACGTGCACCGTGTCGCCGTCAAGGTCGAGGGCGTTGCGCAGGGAGTCGGGTGTCCCACCGGGTCTTCCCACCACTATGAGCCGGTCAGTGTAGACGCTGTCGGAGACGCCCCAATCCTGTCTGAGCGCCTCGTCGAGGGGCAGCGAGGCGAGCAGGTCGTATCGCCCCATGCGCAGGGCTTCGAGGGCGCGGCCGATGTCGGAGACGGGGTGCATGCGCACCGGGCGCCCCGTGGCTGCCTGGAGGGCGAGAAGGGCCTCATAGTTGTTGCCACACAGCGAATCCCCTTCCAGACGGTAGCTCGACGGCCCATATATGACGGCGGCGTCGATAGTGTCGGGGGCCGAGGGGGCGGGGATGTCCGCCGAGTCGGCCAGCCACGGGCGCGCCCCGCAGCGATGCAACAGGGCCATTCCCCCGAGCACCACGATCAGCAGCAGGATGTAGAGCGCGGCCAGGCGGTGGGGCCTCAGCTTCGGTGAGGCGCGGTGAAGTCGGTCTTTGTGGGAGTCGTTCATGGCTTTGCGGGAGAGAGGAGGAAGGGGTGGTGGATGATTGGGAGAGGGTCAGTCGGCGAAGTCTATGCAGATGCCGAGCTGGAACATTCGGGGATTGACCGGATAATGTGGCATCGAGAAATAGGAGTTGGAGAAGACGCCCTGGTTGAGGTGGCTCCATAGCACATAGAACCGTGTGCGATAGAGCTTGGCGGTGGCGTAGAGGTTGCAGAAGGCGAAATTGCCCACCGGGGTCTCGGACTGCGTGTGGAAGGTCATCGTGGCCGGCTGGTAGTCATAGCCCATGTATCGGGTGTAGTAGTCGCAGTCGACGCCGATCTGCAGGTGGAGCACCTTGAAGGCCGTGAATCCCAGGAAGAGATTGCTGTAGACGGCCAGCGAGGGGAGAGGGAGCACGGAGGCGTCGGAGGTGGCCTGCCAGGTCACGCGGTTGTTCCAGTTGAGGATGCCGAGGCGGAGGTTCTGCTCCAGGGCAAGGGAGACGACCTGGACGTTGCCGCCATGCTGCACGGGGAGGGACTGGGAGTTGAAATAGACGAGGTTCTGCACATTCTCCACGGCCCCGCGCAGGCGTGTGCCGGTGCGGTCGAGGCGTATCTCGCCGCCGACGCGGTATCGGCGCTCCTTGCCGAAGTCGTTGCCCCAGATGAAATAGTTGGAGGCGTATTGCTGCAGCAGCCAGGAGGGGGCGAGGTTGCTAAACCGTCCCTCGGCCGATATTGCCAGGGAGTCGCGTCCCAGGGGCACCATGGTGGTGATTTGGCCGCGCAGACGGATGTCGCCGGCACGGCGCCCTGTCAGGGCGAAGTCCACGTCGCCGTTGTATCGCAGGATGGAGCCCCGGGTCTTCTCTATGCGGCCGCCGATGTGGAGGGTGGTCTCGTCGTGCTGCGGCTCCACGGCAAGGCCGTCGGGCCATGTGGGGGATTGCTCCGGAGGGGTGGTCTCCGTGTCGTCGGGGTCCGGCAGGTAGGGGGCGTAGGCGGTGGGCTGCCGGAAGCGGCTGGTGGTCAGCGATGCGTAGGCCGACAGGCCGAAGCGGGCCCATTTCTGGAATCCCTCAAGCAGGGCCACGCCCACGGTGTTGGTCCACTGGTTGAGGGTGGAGTTGTCGTAGGTGGCCGAGGAGTCGAGATAGGGCTCGCGGCCCCAGAAGTCGAGGCCCTGCGACATATCGGTGTTGGTGAAGAGATGGCGGTAGTGGCGGTAGTCGAGCGAGTAGATGAATTTGGTGACGGGCACGTAGACGTCGCGCGTCAGCGTGTCGTTGACCTGCTCCTCGCGCCAGAAGCCGACTTTCCAGGCGTGTGTGGTGAAGAACTCGCTGCCGTTCAGGCGCGAATGGGCGTGCGACAGGCGCACCGGGATGCTCTTGGGCTGGATGGAGCTGACTCCTCCCTGGAGCACGGCGGGGTCGGTGATGTAGAGGTCGTCGGTGATGCCGCCGTTCTCCTTGTTTAGGAACGAGTATTGGTAGTAGAAGGCCTGCATCTCGTAGCGGTCGCCGGTGTAGTAGCCGGAGAATCCGAAGGTGAAGTCTTTGGTGGCCTGGGCGTCGTAGGAGCCTTTGGAGTAGATGTAGTCGGTCATGGCCCCGATGCCGATGCGGCGGTTGACGTTGCCGGCAAACTCCGCCTGGAGGCGGTCCTGGTGGGTCTGGCGGTTGCCGCCGTAGTTGTATTGCAGCAGGGTGGTGGGCACGAAGACGTTGTAGAACTTCTGCCGGGCGAAATCGGGTGTCCAGTGGTGCAGGGCGCGCGAGAAGAGGAATTCGCCCCGCTCCGGGCGGTCCATGTATATCATGTCGAGGCCTTCGGCGCCGACATTGCCGGTGGTGGCGTAAGCGTCGGTGGCCATGGAGGGTATGGAGCGGCTCTGATAGTTGTAGGGGAGGGTGTCCATCGGGGCGGCCACATGATAGCCCAGCGGCCAGGTGAGGGTCCAGGCCGATGGCTGGCGCGCAGAGGCCGCGAGGGAGGCGAGCAGCGTCAGCAGCAAGAGGGTAAATCCGCGGAGATTAGCTAACATGACGCGAAGTTACGAAAAATCCGCGTCCCCTGCAAATCGGAGCATTTTTAACATTCATCCTTCACTTTTTATTTGGCCGGTTAGAGATTTATGCTTAACTTTGCGGTGTGGTTTGGCATCCGCCACCCACAGGACATATAGAAAATAAACACGAAAGTGTCTCAACTGAATCCTAAGAGATTGAAGTCTGGAAAACTTAAAATCATGTGGGAGGACAGTGGCAGACACTCTCGCGTCCGTAAGCATACGGGCGTGGGAGTTGTGACCTTATCCTACCCACAAAGGCTTTTCCAGACGCCAAATCTCAGAAAGATAAGTGAGCAGCCCTCACGCTTTCTGTATTTAACAGCTAATCATGTTTCCATTGGAGGACTTGGGAACAACTAACTACCAATCAGAACATGAGTAAACGACGACTCAAACCCCGCTGGCCACAACTCGCGCTGCTACTCGCAGTAGTGTTGGCAGCAATCCTACCCCAAAAAGCCTCCGCCCATGACTTTGAGGTCGATGGCATCTATTACAATATTGTAGATGGGGGAGCAGAAGTAACTTATCAGGGATCCGATTATTCGAGTGCCTTTTATGAAGGAGAAATAACAATCCCTTCTAAAGTCAAATTTAATGGGATTTCATATCCCGTGACTTCGATAGGAGAGAAGGCTTTCTATGGTTGCTCCTCTCTGGCCTCTGTCACCATCTCTGAAGGTGTGACTTCGATTGGAGCTTATGCTTTCGAAGGTTGCTCCAGACTGTCCTCCGTCACCATCCCTGAAGGTGTGACTTCGATTGGACGAAGTGCTTTCTATCGTTGCGACTCACTGTCCTCCGTCACCATCCCTGAAGGTGTGACTTCGATTGGAAGCCATGCTTTCAATAATTGCGACTCACTGGCTTCCGTCACCATCCCTGAAGGTGTGACTTCAATTGAAGAGGGGACTTTCAGTTATTGCACCTCCCTGGCCTCCGTCACCATCCCTGAAGGTGTGACTTCGATTGGACAGAGAGCTTTCTATGGTTGCACCTCACTGGCTTCCGTCACCATCCCTGAAGGTGTGACTTCGATTGGAAGTCAGGCTTTTGAAGGTTGCTCCAGACTGGTCTCCGTCACCATCCCCGTGGGTGTGACTTCGATTGGAACTCATGCTTTCGCAGGTTGCACCTTACTGGTCTTCGTCACCATCCCTGAAGGTGTGACTTCGATTGGAGCTTATGCTTTCGAAGGTTGCTCCAGACTGGTCTCCGTCACCATCCCTGAAGGTGTGACTTCAATTGGACGGTGTGCTTTCTATAATTGCACATCACTGTCCTCCGTCACCATCCATGAAGGTGTGACTTCGATTGCATCGTTTGCTTTCGGTGGTTGCTCCAGACTGGTCTCCGTCACCATCCCTGAAGGAGTGACTTCGATTGAAGAGAAGGCTTTTTGGGGTTGCATCTCACTGAAAGAAGTAACGTGTTATGCCCTCACACCGTGTAGTCTTGGTTCTGCAGCATTTTATAACACTCCCTCTTCAAAAACACTTTATGTGCCAGAGGAGGCTGTGGAGGCTTATAAAGAGAGTGATTGGAGTAGCTATTTCAGCACTATCGAAGCTATTCCAGTAGTCGGCTTGACAATTGAGATTGAAGGCAATGGTAAGGTCTATAACAATTCAGTGGAGGTTGAGAATGGCATGAAGTATGAGGAAGGCGCTCTTACCCTCTATATCCTTGCGGATGACGGCAATCAGATCGCATCGGCCACTCTTGATGGCGAAGATGTGAAGGGGCAGATCGTCAACCACATTCTGACAATCGAAAATTGCGAGGATGCAGGTGTGCTCAAAATTGTCTTTGCGGCTATTGAGGAGAAAGAGGCCACCCTGACTGTCAATGGGAATGAACCTCTTTCACTGACCCTCTACTACAAGGAGGGCACAGAAGCGAAGATTGACCTGCGACCCGAGGAGGGGTGGAAGCTCTACTCCCTGTCGTTGAATGGTGAGGATGTGACCAACGATGTGGTTGGCAACCAGTACGTCACCCCCGCACTCTCCGGCGACAACCACCTTGAAGTGGTGATGAAGTCTGCCACGACCACTGAGATTGACCAGCTTGAGGCTGCTCAGCGCAGAGTGGCGTTCCGCAAACATGGCAACTCTGTGGAGATTCTCAACCTTGAAGAGGGGGAGACAATCTCTATCTTCAACGCCGAGGGTGCCTGTGAGTATCAGGGCAAGAACCATACCGTGACCCTCCCTGCCAACAATGTCTATATCCTTCACACCGAAAAGGAAACTCTGAAATTTGCCCTCTGACAGGAGCAAGTACCCCCCACACAAAGACCGCAGCCAGGCTTCATTCGCCTGGCTGCGGTCTTTCTTTATTCCAGAGGTGTTACCAAACGTTATTCTGTGTGCAGGCCACACCCCAATGTTCACTTAGCTCGATGTGTCATCCTCTGGCGAAGCAAAAAATCTGCGGCCCATCTGCCCCATCTGCGCCCCTTAGCTCCGGGGCGACCCGCCCCGGAGCGGATCTGCGTCCCCGGAGAGTAGCCCTAAAATCTGTCACGTCGGCACTTGGCTTGAGACAATCATGGGAAGTGGAAGAAAGTCTATCCCTGATAGTTGTTGACGGCGTTTGAGGCCTGGCAAAGGATTTGGGGTCAACCTTTCGGGTCGCAGATTTATTGTTGTCAGGGGCTTATGAGCCCTGACAACAGGCGCAGATGGGGCAGATTCCCGCAGATTTTTGCTTCGCAGGATGGCTGATAGGGATTGAATTGGCGATTGAATAGGAGCGTTGCTTGCGGCGAAGGCGACGCGACTCCTGGTAGGGGCGTGGCCTGCCACGCCCACGCCTGGATAGGTAAAGCATCGTACTCGCGATGCGAAAAACCGATGCAATCAATCGAATAGGTGTTAGTTTGCCATCCGGATGTTGGCGCGGCAGGCCGCGCCCCTACCAGGCGTCGTACCCTCTGGTGGCGAAGCAAAAAATCTGCGGCCCATCGGCCCCATCTGCGCCCCTTAGCTCCGGGGCGGGGTCGCCCCGGAGCGGATCTGCGTCCCCGGAGGGTAGCCCTAAAATCTGTCCCCTCGACACTTGGCTTGAGTCAATCATGGGTAGTGGAAGGAAGTCTATCCCTGATAATGGTTGACCATTGCTTCGGGCTTGGCAAGGGATTGGGGGTCAACCTTTCGGGACGCAGATTTATTGTTGTCAGGGGCTTATGAGCCCTGACAACAGGCGCAGATTGGGCAGATTCCCGCAGATTTTTGCTTCGCAGGATGGCTGATAGGGATTGAATTGGCGATTGAATAGGAGCGTTGCTTGCGGCGAAGGCGACGCGACTCCTGGTAGGGGCGTGGCCTGCCACGCCCACGCCTGGATAGGTAAAGCATCGTACTCGCGATGCGAAAAACCGATGCAATCAATCGAATAGGTGTTAGTTTGCCATCCGGATGTGGGCGCGGCAGGCCGCGCCCCTACCAGGTGTGTCTCCCTGATTTTGGTTGACTGTCAGGAGTGGCTAACTGTGTGTTGCTGATTTTGCCAGAAAGCATTAGCTGGAGAGCACCCGCTAACAAGGGGTGCTCTCCAGCTAATGCTGGCTTTTTCCGGTTGGGGCTTCCGAGGGCGTGGTTGCGGGTCTCGGAGGGGGTGGGGTCAGGCCTGGTGGGCGTCGCGCAGGAGGTCGGCGACGGTCTTGACGGGGTTGAAGGTCTCGGCGGGAACCTCGACGAAGATGGTGTTCCAGTCGCTCATGGCGCCGTTCCAGAGGCCGGGGAGCTCCAGGGCCTTGATCTCGACGCCCTCGCGGCTCTTGATGGAGATGAAGCCGGTGGCCTTGTCGACATACTGGCGCAGGTCAAACTTGTCGCCCTTCCAGTCGTGGGTGGCCACGACGAGGTCCACGGGGTTGAAGTGCGTGGCCTGCTTCATCATCTTCATGGCCTCGGGGTCGTCGGGGTTGATCTGCGACGACTCCAGGATCTGGGGCGACACCGTGCCGTCGGGGTTGTAGACCAGGAACGGGCCGCCGCCCGGCTCCCCTTCGTTCTTGACCATGCCGCAGACGCGCACGGGGCGGTTGAGCTTGCGCATCAGGTATGCGGCCTTCTGCTCGG
>CAZHCM010000064.1:0-12030 GCA_964531005.1 uncultured Sangeribacter sp.
CCCTCCCAGCAAAAAAAGCTCCTCCAATCCCCAAAATCCAAAGCCCTCAGATTCTCAGATTCTCAGATTCTCCGACCCCTCCCAGCAAAAAAGCTCCTCCCAGCCCCAAAATCCCCCAGCTCCAGCCCCCGCCTTCTCCCCGCCTATGTGGGCGCGGCAGGCCGCGCCCCTACAAAGGCTGGACACTCCAGCAACACCCGGCAACCCCCAGCCCTCCCAGCGCGTTAACAGTTCTTAACTATATTTAACGCTCCCAGTTAGGGACGATTTTTGGCCACTTATCGCCTGATTCGGGCCACTTATCGCCTTTGGGGGCCTTGGGAGGGGACGGTTGGCGAGGCGGGGACTTGCAAAAGCGGCCTGGGGGCAGTAATTTTGTCGTAGGCTCGGCGGGGCCGGCGTAGCAGAACCGCCAGACCGACCGCGCCATAACTGACTAACAAACAATAACATCAAACCACACTCGACAATGCAACAACTCTACCATCGAGTGCTGTTGCTGCTCTTGGCAGTGACAGCCACCCTTGCCGTGTCCGCGCAAGGAGCCAAGATTTATCATTCTCGAAACGGACAGCTGACCCCATTTCTTCGTGGTGAAATCCAGACTGCCATCGAATATTCACAACCTAACGACACTATTTTTCTAGGGGAGGGAACTTATCCAGGATTTAATTATGTTTCTCCTGTGACCATAGTCGGACAAGGAAATAAAACTATTATTGCAGGAGATGTCCATATTCTTTGCAATGGTATAGAACATATCGCAATTTTGGACGGATTAGAAATCTCCGGTTATATTCTTCAAGATGAGAATGTTCAAGATATTCTTATTCGTAACACTGGGATGCAGGGTTACGTAACTAGGACAACAACTACAACTCCTCAGAATACTACCTCCGGTGGATATGATTGGAGAGATGCTAACAACTTCTCTTTCATTAGTTGCTATTTCAAAAATGTATGCGGCTTTCTTGATTCTCCAGGGATGTATGGTGGTCATCTTAAAGATATTAATTTCATTAATTGCTACTTTGAGCAGGGGCTTGATGACTTTAGAGACGGTAAATGGAATCCTGATGCCGGTGCTATCAATCTAATTAATTGTACTCTCCCCACCCCGTCAGATACTATGTATTATACCCTAAGCGCCACAAATTGTATATTCAGAGGACCGGGTGCCCCATTGGTTTCCTCTCTTTCTATACTCAAAAATTGTGCATTCGAAGGTGAGATCGCAGAAACCACTCCTCTTCAAGAGGGATGTTATACTCTTTCATCCGCTATAACAGACTTTACCCCAGAAACACTTTTGGCTCGCGGACTAGTCGGTACTGACGGTACTGCTATTGGCCATCTTGGCGGAAATATACCCTTTAGCCAGGAACCTTCCCTTCCCTACATTTCAGATAAGAAGGTAGAGGTAGACTACGAGAATAACGTAATCAATGTGACGTTGAAATTCAGCGGTCTCGAAGAATGATATTTCCATGAAACGTCTGATGCGCAAATTACTCCGTCCTATGGGGGCGGTGTGCGTGGCGGCTTCATGGCTAATGTCGGCACCTGCGAGCGTGGCCGAAGCGGCCTCGCTCGACTATGAATGGTGGCTCGACAGCGACGTATCCAATATAAATAGAGGCACTGCCGTAGGGGAAAGCGTGAGGTTTTCGCTTCCCCTCGGGGATGTAGCACCCGGTCTGCATATGCTCAATATGCGGACTGTGGTTGACGGCAAACCGGGTCCAATCACCCAACACGCCTTCATGAAGTCATACTCCGTCAAACAGGTGGATGGATATGAATGGTGGCTTGACGGGGATTCCGACCATAGGCAACGAATGTCGCTAACCTCAGCCACCGAGCATTTCAGCGTGCCGCTACATTCCATCGACCCCGGCCTTCATACGCTTAATGTTCGGGCGTTGGTGGATGGACAGGCAGGTCCTGTGGCGCAGCATATGTTCCTCACCACCGACATGGCGGTGACCACCGGATACGAATATTGGCTTGACGACGACTATCAATCACGCACTGTTAAGAATATTGCCGGAGCGACTGAGCATATCTCCCTGGAGATGCCCAAACTCGCCCCGGGCCTGCACACTTTCTGCGTCCGCGCCTTCAACAGTCGCGGGCAGCGGGGAGTGGTGTTCCAACATACCTTCGTCACCACCGACACGCCCATAGCCGCAGGCTATGAGTATTGGTTTGATGACGACATCGCTTCCCTGAAGAGCGTCCCCGCCGCCGGCGGCCAACAGACCATCCCCATTTCCATGGAGGGACTGGACGCCGGCCTGCACCGCCTCTGCCTCCGCGCCTATAACGGCCACGGGCAGCGGGGCCCCGTCATGCAGTATGCCTTCATGCGCACCCACCGAGGCGAGAAACTGAGCGGCTACCGCCTCTTCGCCCGAGGCAAGGAGATGCACTATAAGATCGACCCCCCGAGCGGGGCGGCCGAGCAGACGTTTGTCTTCCCCATACCCTTGCAGGAATTGCCCAGTGGCGCCGAACTCGCCGCATCCCTCCTGCAGCATCTCAAGATCGCCGACGGCTACGTGTCGCTGGAGAGCCTTGAGGCCAGCGAGGAGATCACCATACAGATGCAGCTCGAATCCGGCCGTTGGCTGGCACCCGAGACGCAGACGCTGACCGTGCGCGGCCCGAAGGTGCCCGCGCGCGACCTCACGCCCTACATCTCGCTCGACGTGCCCAAACCTGCCTCCTCCGGCATCGAGGCCGTGCGCTTCAGCATCGCCGAGGCCGGCAAATGGTATTTGCGAGGATGGCAGGATGCCACAATGTTTATAGTCAAGGAGGGGGCATCTCTCCTTACAGGCAAACTGATCACAGCCGAGCAGTTGCGCGCCGGAGCCGAGCTCCAGCTCACCGCCGGCGATTGGTATGGCGTCATTGCCAACGCCCCCGTCGACGAGGCCAACCCCCTCGCCGACGTGACGCTGCGCCTCGCCAACACCCCGCAGGACATCCTCGCGGCCCCGAGCATCAGTTTTGAGAACGGACAAGTCACGCTTTCCGCTCCCAACCCCGATGCCGAGATCCGCTACACCCTCGACGGCGCCACGCCCGACGAGACCTCGACCCTCTACACCGAGCCCTTCGCCGTGACGCGCAACCTCACCGTGCAGGCTCGCGCCTTCGCCGCAGGGTGGGAGCCTTCTCCTGTCAGCCGCCTCGTCATCGACAGCTACACTACTCCTGAGCCCAGCATCACCGTTAGCGGACTGCTCATTGCGATGAAGGGCGAGCAGGAGGGTGACAGTATCTACTACACGCTTGATGGAAGCGACCCGAGGCAGGCCGGCGGCAGCCGTGCCCTGTACGCAGGGGAGATCGACCTGCCCCGCCGTGACGTAACCATCAAGGCATATGCTCAGCGCGAAGGTTGGAACGCCTCGGAGGTTGCCACGGAGGAGGTGAAGGTGGCGGAGCGCACCGTTGACACGCCGCGCATCCGACGCACCGAAACCGGCGTGGAGATGACCTGCACCACCGACGGCGCAGAGATCCGCTACACCGACGACGGTTCCGACCCGACAGAGACTTCGTTCCTGTATGAAGGTGTGATACCGTTTAGCGGCAACAAGACCTATGCCGCCCGCGCCTACGCCCCGGGAATGTTCCCTTCCCCCATCGACTACCTGACTATTGGCGACTTCACCACCCCGGCGCCGAGCATCACGGTGAGCGGACTGCGCATCGCGATGAAGGGTGAGCAGGAGGGTGACAGCATCTATTACACGCTTGATGGAAGCGACCCGAGGCAGGCCGGCGGCAGCCGTGCCCTGTACGCAGGGGAGATCGACTTGCCCCGGCGTGACGTAACCATCAAGGCATATGCTCAGCGCGAAGGTTGGAACG
Organism: uncultured Sangeribacter sp.; assembly: GCA_964531005.1. GTDB lineage: Bacteria > Bacteroidota > Bacteroidia > Bacteroidales > Muribaculaceae > Lepagella. The sequence goes on from CAZHCM010000064.1 coordinate 3,886, forward strand.
CCTCCGAGGTAGTGACCGAGGAGGTAAAGGTGGCTGACCACACCGTGGCCACGCCCGCCATCACCCGCACTGCCGAGGGCATAGCGATGACCTGCACCACCAAAGGCGCAGAGATCCGCTATACCACGGACGGCACGGAGCCTACGGAGACGTCCCTCCTCTACGAGACGGTGCTCCCGTATGCCGGCAACCTGACCTACATGGCCCGCGCCTACGCACCCTACATGTTCGAGTCTGGTGTCTACCGCCTGAGCGTGGATGACCAGGGGCTCCCGGCTCCCACGGCCGCATACGGCGGCCGTCATGTCACCCTGACCTGCGCAGATGCCCCAGCAACGATCCGCTACACCACCGACGGCAGCGACCCGAGAGGGGAGAGCGGACAGCAGTACACCGGGCCCATACCGATGAGCAGCGACTGCACGGTGCGCCACTATGCCCATAGAGATGGATTCAACGACTCCGAAGAGGGGGCGCCCTACGACTTCCGCCTCGCCGACCACCGGATGAGCAAGCCGAGCATCGAACCCTCCTACCGCGCCGGAACGCTCACCTTCCGTTTCGGCAACGAGAAAGAGACCGATGCCGAAAGCCGCATCCATGTGGCAATCGCGAAGGAAGACGGCACCTCGGCCACCCTCATAGTCGGCGACGCCCATGAAATGAGCCTCGACGCAAGCGACCCCGTCGCCTCCGTCACCGCCACGGCCATCACTAATGAAGACGAGGATCCCGAAGCCCCCGCCTTCACCCCGGCCGAAGGGCGCACGCTCAGCGACCTCTATCCCTCCGAGCCCGTGACCTTCCGCATCAGCTACTGCGAGGCCCCCACGGTGGACTACGACGGCATGAGGCTGACTGTGACCGCTCCTGAGGGAGCGGTAGAGACGCTCAGCTATAAGGAGGATGGAGAGGATGCGACCATGAAGGCCTCCACTGAGCCCGTCCGCGCCTTCTATCAGCTCGAAGTCCGCACAGTCTCCGACACCGCCTTCCCCTCCTCGCCCGTCCGGCACTCCAACGACGCCTGGAGCGCCCTCGCCGAAGACGGCTCGCTCACTGTGGCCCTCAAGGCCCCCGGCGCATTGGCCGCCAACCTCGGCTGGACCAGCCGCCACGAAGAGGCCGGGCCCACGGTGGCCGAACTCCTCGGCTACTGGAGCAAGGACGACTACGACGCCCTGGGCGAGGCCTTCGATCTTACAGACCTCGACCTCACCCGCGTCAACGCCGTAACCCTACCGCGCCTCGACGCCATGGGGAGGTTACACACCCTGATGTTGCCCGTCACCCTCGAAGAGGAGTGCGCGCCCCTCGCAGGCCTGACCGGAGTCACCTCCATCCTATGGAGCAACCCCGAAAGGCCGATGCCCGAAGGCGTGGCCGCCTCGGCCCACAACCCCAACATGATAGTCTATGTGACGACAGATGGCGACGCCACTGCAGTGGCGCCCGCAGACGCCCCCAACGTGGCAATACTGACCAGCAGCATCACCGGCGCCGACGCCGAACTGCAAGGCGCCCTGGAGCTGCATGAAGGACATCCATTCCGCGCCGCATGGACCCTGCACGCAGGGAGCGTGCGCCTCACCCATGAGTTCGGCAGGGAGACCCCCGGCCCAGACGGCGAAGACAAGGGATACGGCTGGGAGACCATCGCTCTTCCCTTCGACGCCGAGAGCATCACGACCGCAGACGGGCGGACGCTGACCCCCTTCGCCGCCTTCGACGGCGACCGCGAAGCAGCCACGCCTTTCTGGGCCTACGAGGCCGATGCCGCCACTGGCTGGAAAGCGGCTGGCACGCTCAAGGCTGGAGTGCCCTACATAGTGGCGATGCCCAACAACGCCGCCTATGTCGAGAGCGCCAACGTAGCCGGCGCCGTCACCTTCGCCGCCGAAGACGTGACGTTCACGCCCGAAGCCACCCGTGAGACGCCCCGCCAGTGGAGCGCAGGCACCTACCTGCACCCCCGTTTCTACTCCACAGACGCCGAGCTTGAGGAATGGGGCGAGCCCCTGACCCTCAACCGCGCCGCCCTCTGGAGCGACGGCTGGGAGTACCAGCCCGGCGGAGCCTTCGCCCCCCCCGACATGGGCCAGACGGAGGAGGCTCGCCACTTCGGAGCCTACGTCACCGTAGGCGACGGACGCCGCCTCGTCAGCGTCTGGGGCGACAAGAGCCGCGTGACGCTCCCCCAGGCCGAGACCCTGCGCATAGAGGCTGGCGACGGATACGTCATCCTGACCTCTTGCGAGACGCGCACCGTGACGATCCACACCGCCTCCGGCATGCACATCGCCACCCTTGGACTCGAAGCCGAGACCCCCTCGCGGCACACCCTCGCCGCCGGAGTCTACATCATCGACGGACGCAAAATCCTCGTCAGATAAGAGGAAAAAGGCAGATATTTCAGAGGAGGGCGAAAATATGTTGTACAACATATTTTCGCCCTCCTCTATCACAAAAAAAATCTGTAATTTTGACCCACATTTTCAGTTTCACTCATCCGGGCGCCCAAGGACGCCCGGGCCTAACAACCAAACTACCCAACACCATGTCAATCCCGGAGCGGAACTTGGCAGAGACCATCACACACACAGGCACCGTGACGGCGGCTGACGCCGCGCGGGGCACGCTGACCGTGCGCCTCGACGAGGAGGGGGAGTGCGGGGGGTGTCCGGCCGCCAAGATATGCTCCGCCCCCGGCTCGAAGAGCCGCGAGGTGAGCGTGCAGGCAGGGCGCGCCCTCGCCTCCACGCTGAAACCCGGGGCGCGCGTCACTCTCGCCGGCACCGAGATGATGCACCGCCGCGCCATCATGCTGGCCACGGTCATCCCGTGCCTGGCCCTGATCGCGGTGATGACGGGCGTCTACCTGCTGACCCTGTCGCAGACAGCGGCCGCCCTTAGCGGCCTGGGGGCGATGGTCCTCTTCTTCGGGGCCCTCTACCTCTGCCGCAACCGCATCGCCCATGAATTCGTCTTCCGGGTGACGTCCCAATCCGACACCATGTCATGATGACATGATGACAAATTGACAAAATGATAATCTGACAATCTGACATAATGACACTGACAATTGCATATATCCTCCCGCTCTCCATCATCCTCTCGTCGGTGGTGGTGCTTGGCGTCATCGGCGTCATAGCGGCCGTGCTGCTCTATGTGGCGGCGAGGAAATTCAGCGTGTACGAAGACCCCAAGATCGCCGAGATCGAGGAGCTTCTGCCCGGCGCCAACTGCGGCGGCTGCGGCCTGAGCGGTTGCCACGCCTTCGCCGTGGCCTGCGCCGGGGCGAGCAGCCTCGAAGGGCTCAACTGCGTCGGCGTGCCCTCGAGCGTGATGAAGGAGATAGCCGACGTGGCCGGGCTGGCGCCCGCCGACACGGTGCGCAAGGTGGCGGTCATCAAGTGCAGCAACTCCTGCGAGGTGCGCGACCCGCGCAACGTCTACGACGGCGCGCGCTCCTGCGCCATCGAGGCGGCCACCTACCAGGGGGAGTCGGACTGCGTCTACGGATGCCTGGCCTGCGGCGACTGCACGCTGGCGTGCACCTTCGGCGCCCTGACCATCCAGCCCGGCGACGCCCTGCCGAGCGTCGACCTGGCCAAGTGCACGGGATGCGGCAAATGCGTGGCCGCATGTCCGCGCCACGTCATAGAGCTCCACGAGACGCGCCCCGAGCAGCACATCGTCTGGGTGTCATGCGCCAACCACGACCGCGGCCCCGTGGCCATGAAGGAGTGCGAGGTGGGGTGCATAGGGTGCATGAAATGCCAGCGCACCTGCACGCACTCCGCCGTGACCGTGCGCGACTTCCTGGCCCACATCGACTCCTCGCAGTGCGTGGGATGCGGCGAATGCGTGGCCGTCTGCCCGCGCGGCTCCATCAGCATGATCAAGGAGACAGTAGAGAATTAGAACATCTTCGCGCTTCGACAGCCCTGGTAGGGGCGCGGCCTGCCGCGCCCACAAAGGCGACCGCCGAAGTCGAAAGAAACTTGAAGAGATGAAGACTTTCAGAAAAGGGGGCATACACCCCAACCCCGACAAGCGGACGGCAGGGATGGCCGTGCGCGAGGTGCCACCCGTCGGGGAATACCGCATAATGCTCTCGCAGAGCATCGGCGCCCCGTCGCGCCCCGTCGTCAAGGCCGGCGACGTGGTGAGCCGCGGGGCGGTGATCGGCGAGGCCGGAGGGTTCGTCGGCGCACCCGTGCACGCTCCGCGCGCCTCGCGTGTCAAGAAACTGGAGCGCATCCGCGACCTCCAGGGGATGTGGCACGACTGCGTGATCCTCGAGCCCCTCGGCGAGGCCGAACTGGCCGAGGACCCCTCGCTCGACGCCTGGCCCGAGCCGCGCACCGACGAGGAGGTGAAGACCCTGACGCCGCAGGAGATCATAGCCATCGTCGGCGACTCCGGCATCGTCGGGCTGGGGGGCGCCACCTTCCCGACGCGCGTCAAGCTGAGCGTGCCGGAGGGGAAGAGGGCCGAATACATCATCGTCAACGGCGCCGAATGCGAGCCTTGCCTCACCTGCGACGACCAACTGATGCGCGCCTGCCCCGGGGAAATCATCGAGGGGGTGCGCCTGATGATGCGCGCCACCTCGGCGCCCCGCGCCGTCATCGGCATCGAGGCCAACAAGCCGGAGGCCATCGCCCGCATGAGCGAGGCGGCGGCCCGCTCGGGGGCCGACATACGTGTCGAGGCCCTGCGCACGCGCTATCCCCAGGGGGGCGAGAAGCAGCTCATCGACGCCCTGACGGGGCGTCAGGTGCCCTGCGGGGGACTGCCGATCGACGTGGGCGTGATAGTGGACAACGTGGCCACGGTCCACGCCATCTACGAGGCCGTGCACCTGCGCCGCCCGCTGACGCGCCGCATAGTCACCGTCACCGGGCCCAAGGTCACCGACGGCGGCAACTTCATGGTCGACAACGGCACCCCCGTGCAACACCTGATCGACACCGCCGGGGGGCTGCCCGAGGACACGCGCAAGATCATCGCCGGAGGCCCCATGATGGGGCGCGCCATCTCGCAGCCCGACGCCCCGGCCACGAAAGGGCTCTCGGGCGTGGTGATGCTCCCCGCCGACAAGGCGATGCGCCGCACCGAACAGCCCTGCATACGCTGCGCCCGCTGCGTGGGCGTCTGCCCGATGGGGCTGGAGCCATACCTGCTGATGACCCTCTCCAAGATGCGCCTCGCCCCGGAGGTCAGGGACAGCGGGGTGATGAACTGCCTGGAGTGCGGCTGCTGCTCATATATCTGCCCCTCCTCGCGCCCGATGGTAGACTACATCCGGCTCGGAAAGCACCTGGCCAAGAGCCTGCCCAAGGAGTAGGTATTAGGTATTAAGTACTAAGTATTTGGGCAGAAGTCAGAAGTCAAAAGACATATAGGATAGAATCTGCGATATTCATGGACAAGAAACTCATCATATCACTGTCGCCGCATATCCACTCGGGGCGCACGCTGACCCGGGACATGTGGAACGTCATCCTGGCGCTCATGCCGGCCCTGGCCGTGGCGCTGTGGACCTTCGGGCTCCCGGCCCTCTGGGTGACGCTAATATCCGTCGGGGCCTGCATGGCCACGGAGTGGTGCGTGGAGCGATACCTCTTCCACCGCCCGGGCACGCTGCGCAACGGCTCGGCCATCATCACCGGCCTCCTGCTGGCCTTCAATCTGCCGAGCATCCTGCCCTGGTGGATGGTCGTGATCGGCGGCGTGGTGGCCATCGGCATCGGCAAGATGTCGTTCGGGGGACTGGGATGCAACATCTGGAACCCCGCGCTCGTCGGGCGCGTCTTCCTGCTGCTCTCCTTCCCGGCGGCCATGACCACATGGCCGATGGAGGTCGGCAGCGGCATCGACGGCTACACGGGCGCCACCTTCCTGAGCGCCATGAAGTTTGACGCAGCCTCGGCCATGCGCGACGCCAACGTGCTCGACATGGCCATCGGGCGCATGAACGGCTCGATGGGCGAGGTCAGCGCCATAGCCATCCTGATAGGGTGGGGGTGGCTGCTGCTGAGCCGCACCGTGACATGGCACACCACCACCGCCGTGCTCGTCGGCGCCGCAGGACTCTCCTGGGCGCTGGGAGGCAACCCCCTGCTCGACCTCCTCTCCGGAGGCATGCTGCTCGGGGCCGTATTCATGGCCACCGACTACGTGACCTCCCCCATGACCCACAAGGGGCAGATCATCTTCGGCCTCTGCATCGGCATGATCACAATCGTCATACGCCGGTACGGGGCGTATCCCGAGGGCATGTCGTTCGCCATACTGCTGATGAACAGTTTCGTGCCCCTCATCAACCGCTACTGTCGTCCGAGGATATTCGGGGAAAGGAGGAAGAAATGAAGAAGCTCGCATCCACGCTGCCCAACATGCTGCTCTCGCTCGGCATCGTCACCGTCGGGTCGGGGGCCATACTCGGGGTGATGTACCAGGTGACGAAAGAGCCCATCGAGCGTCAGGCGCGCGAGGCCCAGCTCACGGCGATCCGCGACGTCGCGCCCCCCTTCGACAACGACCCCGAGGCGCAGGCCGACACCGTGCAGGTGGGCGACCACACATGCATCGTCTATCCCGCCATGCAGGACGGCAAGCTCGTCGGCGCCGCAGTCAAGGCCTCCACGATGGAGGGCTTCGGCGGCGAGATCGTGGTCATGGCCGGTTTCACGGCCGACGGCACGGTCAAGGACTACCGCGTGCTCCAGCAGGCCGAGACACCGGGGCTGGGCACCAAGATGGAGACTTGGTTTCGCGACCCCACGGCCGCCCGCTCCGTCATAGGGAAGAACCCCGCGACGACCACCTTCACCGTCAGCAAGGACGGCGGCGACATAGACGCCATCACCGCTGCCACCATCTCCTCGCGGGCCTTCCTCGGGGTGATGCGCGACGCCTACGAGGCATACCAGGAGCTCAATGCCCGCGAGACGGGCGCGGCCCCCGGGTCGACGGCCGGAGGGCATGACGCCACCAGCGGCGCCTCGCGCCGCAAATCCGAATCCAACCAGCAAAAGGGAGAGATATGAAATACTGGAAGATACTCTACAACGGAATCGTGCCGGGCAACCCGGTATTCGTGCTGCTCCTGGGCATGTGCGCCACGCTGGGCACCACGTCGTCGGCCATGAACGGCCTGATGATGGGGGTGGCCACAGCCGCCGTGCTCGTCTGCAGCAACGTCGCCATATCCATGATCAAGAGCCTCGTGCCCGACAAGGTGCGCATACCGGTCTACATCGTCGTGATAGCCTCCTTCGTGACCGTGCTCCAGCTGGCCGTCAACGCCTGGATGCCCGCGCTCAACGCCTCGCTGGGCATCTTCATACCCCTGATCGTGGTCAACTGCATCCTGCTGGGGCGCGCCGAGGCCTTCGCCGGCAAGAACAAGGTGATCCCCTCGCTGCTCGACGGCCTGGGGTGCGGCATAGGGTTCACCTTCGCCCTGACCCTCCTGGGCGCCACGCGAGAGTTTCTCGGCACCGGGCGCCTCTTCGGGGCCGAGATCTATCCCGAAGACTACGGGATGCTCCTCTTCGTTCTCGCACCCGGGGCCTTCATCGCCCTGGGGTATCTCATCGCCATCGTCAACCGTCTAAGATACGCCTCCTAAGCCATGCTCACCTATCTCTCGATCATCATCACGGCGATATTCATCAACAATATCGTCCTGGCCCAGTTCCTGGGCATATGCCCCTTCCTCGGGGTTTCGCGCAAGACCTCCTCGGCCCTCGGCATGGGGGCGGCGGTGACGTTTGTCATCACGCTGGCCACGACGGTGGCCTGGCTGCTGCAGACCTACGTGCTCGACCCCTTCGGCCTGCAGTTCCTGCAGACGATCGTCTTCATCCTCGTCATCGCCTTCCTGGTGCAGCTCCTCGAGATCGTGATACGCAAGATCGCCCCGGCCCTTTACCAGGCCCTCGGGGTGTTCCTGCCGCTGATCACCACCAACTGCGCCGTGCTGGGCGTGGCCATCCTCGTCATCCAGAAGCAGTACGACCTGATGCAGGGGGTGGTGTACGGATTCTCGACGGCTTTGGGTTTCACGCTCGCGCTCTGGATCTTCGCCGGCATACGCGAGCAGCTCGAGATCACCGAGACCCCGAAGGCGCT
>CAZHCM010000065.1:0-11906 GCA_964531005.1 uncultured Sangeribacter sp.
GCGGTCGCCGAGAGTCATGGAGCCGTTGCCGGCATACATGGCATACTGCGAGGAGTTCATCATGTCCTCCATGGGGCTTGCGCTCATGAGGGGTGCGCCGTAGTTGCCCTGCATCCAGAGGAAGAGGTCTTCCATCTCGGCGGGCTTGGCGGCCTCGATCTTGGCGAGGTCGGCGAGGATGGGCTTTGCGCCGAGCTCGTTGCGGCGCACGGAGTCCATGCCCCCCTCATAGAGTGTGGCCACGAGGTAGGCAGTCGTGCCGGGCTGGGGGTTGGTGGAGGCGAGGTGGGTGACGATGCGGCGTACACGGTTCTCGCTGGAGTCGTTTAGGATGTTGAACTGTCCGTAGCGTGAATACTCCGGGGTGAGGGGATGGGATTCCATCCAGCCTTTGTTGACGTGGCGGTAGAAGTCGGCCTTGGCGGGGGTGTTGGGGTCGAAGCCCTTGGTGTCAAGGCTTTTGAGATGCTCTGCGCCTGCTGTGAGCGAAGTCAGGACGGCTGCGCCTGCGAGGATAGTGGTGAGTCTCATTGGGGTTTTGGTTATTTATATGTGTATGTTAATGTATGTTTTTCGGGTGAGAGTCAGTTGTCGGAGGGCTCGTCGTCACCGGCGACGAACTCGAGGATGTCTCCCGGCTGGCAGTCGAGCTCCCGGCAGATGCTCGATAGGGTCGAGAATCGGATGGCCTTGGCCTTGCCGGTCTTGAGGATGGAGAGGTTGGAGGGGGTGATGCCCATACGGTCGGCGAGTTCGCCGAGGCTGATCTTTCGCCGGGCCATCATCACGTCGAGGTTAACTATTATAGGCATGGTCTGGGTGTTGGGGCTTGAGGACATGCTAAGGGGCGTGAGGGGGTCAGATGGTGAGCTCCTGCTCCTCGCGCATGCGGAGGCCGCGGGTCCATACCTGGGCCATCAGGAGCGCGAGGCATCCGAAGAGCATGTCAGACCACGGCAGGGTCCATGCCGAGGTGAGAGGCACGCCGTAGCTCGAGAGTCCGAGCAGGGAGATGGCATAGTCGTTGGAGAGCCCCATGACGCACTGCATCAGCGAGATTCCTATCAGATAGATGCCGAAGCGGCGGAGATGGCGTATGTTGGCGTATTCGAAGATGAGGCCACGATTGATGTTGACAATGAACTTCAGGAACTGTATGACCAGAAGCACCAGCAGGGTGAGGATGACCAGGATGCCCACGCAGTCGACGATCTGGACGCCGAGCGGAACGCTATGGTCGGGCATCATGAGGGTGGCGCGGTCGACCATGGCGGGGAAGACCTGGTCGTGGTCGAGGTAGACGGTGTCGCCCGGGGCGATGGGGGCCGAGTGGTAGTGGTGCAATGCCACGCGCACGGGCATGAGGGTGGTCTCGGCCACGATCGGGGCGTTCCAGCCCGCGATGAAGGCCTGGATGCCGGTCCAGAGTGTGGTCAGCACGTTGCTGGCCAGAATCAGGATGATGACGACGCAAAGGACGTTGATGGATGTTCTCTTCATATCGGTGCTGCTCCCTGGAAGCGACAGGCCGAAAACTGGCGTGCGACCGGGGGGAACCGCTGGCAAAGTTAGATAGAAAAATTGAAAAAGCCAAAAAAATTATCGTTATTCGATAAATTTTAGGCGAGAAATGAGTGTTTCGGCCTTTCTGCCCGTCTCCTCCCATTCGTCGTCGGGGGTGGAAAGAGGCGTTATGCCGCTCCCCGAGAACAGGGAGACGCCCGTGGAGTCGACATAGGCGCTGCGCAGATTGACGAAGAGGCGTGTCAGAATGTCGCCGTCGGGCATGGGGAGCAGGTAGGGCCCCACGAATCCGCCGTAGTAGCTGCGGTCGAACGCCTCCACCTCATACAGGAGAGCCAGGGAGTTGAGGCGGTTGGTGCCGCAGACCGCAGGCGTGGGGGAGAGGTCGGTCAGGAGGGCCGAGAGAAGGGTGTGGTCGGCAGCCGGTGTCCCGGAGGGGGGGAGGGCTGTGATCTCAGTGCAGATATGCTCAACGGGGCCCGCGACACGGGTGACAGCGGGACTTGTGGAGACGCCGAGGGAATGGGCTGCGAGGGTGGAGGTGATGAAGCGCGTCACCATCGCCTGCTCCTCGACGTTCTTGACGTCCCAGGAGCCGCCGGTGCCGGCAGGGCGGGTGCCGGCGAGCGACATCGTGCGCAACGCATCTCCCTCTATGCTGAGAAGAAGCTCGGGGGAGGCGCCTATCCAGGTGCCGCACAGGAGGCTGGAGAAGAGGAATACGAAGGCCGAGGGGTACGCCTCGCAGAGCGACTGAAAGGTGGCGCGCATGTCCAGGCTCCCGTCTATCCTTATCATGCGGGCAAGGACGGTCTTTCCCTTGCCGCCGAGGGCCTCGACTATATTCTCCACCCCTTTGCGGTGGGACTCGCGCGAAGTGGTCTCGGCGTCGCGATGGTAGTCCCAGGGGGTGCGGAGGTCTGAGGCTGGCCATTCGTCGCGCTTCAGGGCATGGCCAGGGGCGGGCACGAGTGTCATGACGGCGTGGCGGCTCGGCTGCTGGAAGGGGTACACGGCCAGGCCGCCGGGTGTGAGGCCCATCAGGCTCACGGCGTGACGGCATCCCCACACCGTGTCAGTGTCGGGGAGGCGGAAGTAAAACCAGGATTCGGATCTATACGAAGACATTGTGGCTTAATGCGGGAGAGCGCAAGTGGTGGTCAGTGGGGTCACTCCACAGCCACACCTTCGAGCTCGAAGGGGGCTGCGGCGGTCACGCGGACGTCGATGAAGTCGCCGGGGGAGGCGTTCGAGCCCCGGACGTAAATCTCCGGGTCGACCTCCGGGGAGTCCCATTGCGTGCGCCCGACGAGTAGGTCCCCTTCGCGTCGCTCCACGAGGACGCGCACCACGGAGCCGACCATCTCGGCCGCGCGCTCCTCGGCTATCTCCTGCTGGAGGGCCATGAGGCGGTCGAGACGCTCCTGCTTGACTTCGTCGGGGATGTCGTCGGTGAGGTGGCGGGCGCCCCAGGTGCCCTCTTCCTCGCTGTAGGCGAAGGCGCCCATGCGCTCGAATCGCTGGGAGCGCACGAAGTCGAGGAGCTCCTCAAACTCCTCCTCCCCCTCGCCCGGGAAGCCGACCATGAGCGTGGTGCGGATCTTCAGCTCCGGCACTTCGGCGCGCATCCGGGCCAACAGTTCCTCCGTCTCGCGGCGGGTTATGTGGCGGCGCATGTTGGTCAGCACCTTGTCGGAGGCGTGCTGCAGGGCTATGTCGATGTATTTGCATACGTTCTGATGGCGTGCCATGACCGGGAGGAGGTCCATCGGGAAACTGGCGGGGTAGGCGTAATGGAGGCGAATCCACTCGACGCCCGGGATTTGGGCCATGGCGTCGACCAGCTCGGCCAAAGCGCTGCGGCCATAGAGGTCGAGGCCGTAGGAGGAGAGGTCCTGTGCTATGACATTGAACTCCCTGACCCCCTCGGCCACGAGCGAGCGCACCTCCTCGAGAATCTCCTCGACGGGGCGCGAGGTGTGGCGGCCGGTGATAATGGGTATGGCACAGAAGGCGCAGAAGCGGTCGCAACCTTCGGATATCTTCAGATAGCTGCTCCAGGGGGGCGTGGTGAGGCTGCGCTCCCAGTCCTTTGGGCGCACAGGTTCCGCAGAGGGGAGGGCCACATCGGGGAGGGTGTCTATGAAGGCGTTCCAATCGAATTTGCCAAACCATCGGTCGACCTCCGGGAGTTCGGCCTTGAGCTCGTCGAGGTAACGCTGCGAGAGGCAGCCCATGACGGCGATATGGCCGATGCGCCCCTGTTCCTTTAGGCGGACGAGGTCGAGGATGACCTGGATGGATTCCTCCTTGGCGTCGCCGATGAAGCCGCAGGTGTTGACAATGGCCCACTCGCCGTGGGGGCGTTCCTCGTCGTGGTGCATCTCGTAGCCCTTGGCCGAGAGGCGGCGCATCAGGCGCTCGGAGTCGATGAGGTTTTTGCTGCACCCCATCGAGATGACATCTATTCTGTGGGAGGGTCTCATGAGGTCACTTTATGGCGTTGCCGAAGAGGGATCGCACGAAATCGGTGGCGTTGAAGATCTGGAGATCCTCGATGTGCTCGCCGATGCCTATGTATTTGACAGGGATGTTGAACTGGTCGCTGATGCCGATGACCACTCCCCCCTTGGCGGTGCCGTCGAGCTTGGTGATGGCGAGGCGGTTGACCTCCGTCGCGGCTACGAACTGGCGAGCCTGCTCGAAGGCGTTCTGGCCGGTGGAGCCGTCGAGCACGAGGAGCACCTCCTGCGGAGCGTCGGGCACGACGCGCTGCATGACCTTCTTGGTCTTGGCGAGCTCGTTCATCAGGCCCACCTTGTTATGGAGACGCCCTGCAGTGTCGATGATGACCACGTCTGCGCCCACGGCCTTGGCGTGGGTGAGGGTGTCGAAGGCCACGGCTGCGGGGTCGGAACCCATCTCCTTCTTGACGACGTCGGCGCCTGCCCGCTCGCCCCAGATCTCGATCTGCTCGATGGCTGCGGCGCGGAAGGTGTCTGCGGCGCCGAGCACCACCTTGTTGCCTGCCTGGGCGTATTGCCAGGCGAGCTTGCCGATGGTGGTGGTCTTGCCCACTCCGTTGACGCCGACCACGAGGATGACGTATGGCTCGCCGGTCTTGGGCACGGAGAAGTCGGCTACGCCGGGTTCGTCGGCGTCGGTCTTGGCGAGCAGGTCGGTGACTTCCTCGCAGAGGAGGGTGGTGAGCTCGGAGGTGCCGACGTATTTGTCGCGGGCCACGCGGTCCTGGAGGCGCTTGATGATCTTCAGGGTAGTGTCCACACCCACGTCGCTCATGACGAATGCCTCCTCCAGATTGTCGAGGACGTCGTCGTCGACGGAGCTTTTACCGGCCACGGCGCGGGCTATCTTGCCGAGGAAGCTCTCCTTGGTCTTCTCGAGGCCCGAGTCGAGACGCTCTTTTTTCTCTTCGCGAGTGAATAGTTTTTTGAAGAATCCCATACGAAATCTTTGTGTAAGGCTCCCGTGGGGGCACGGGCGCGGGTGTAATAATCTGCGAAGTTAATAAAAAAATCCGGCTCCTGCAAGAGGATTCTTTTCTTGCGGGAGCCGGGGCGGGTGGAGAGGGCGGAGGCCAGGGCGGCTGAAGCCGCCACCCGGTGAGGGCTTATCTGGGATTATTGGGAGTGGCGGAATTATTGGGAGTGGCGGGATTATTGGGAGTGGTGGGAGATTTGGGAGTGGTGATGATGACCTTGGGTGCTTGGGTGGCATCTGTGGAGTCGAGCTGCCGGGCTATGGAGTCGAGCTGCTGGTCTAGGCCGTCGAGCTGCTGGTCGAGTAAGTCGAGCTGCAGGTCGAGGGAGTCGGTGGTGGCGTCGGCTGAGGACATGGCCTCCTCGCAGCGGTCGGCGATGGTCTCCATGACTTCGCGGAACTGCTGGCGATGCACCAGGATGCCGGTGCTGACTGCGGAGAACACGAAGGCTATTATCCAGATCGTCAGCAGGCTCAGGCTCCATGGGCGCGAGATGGCGGGACGGTTGCGGAGCTTGTTGAAGCCTATGACTATCAGCGTCAGGGCGGGGATGCCGATGAGCAGCATCCAGGAGAGGGCGGAGACGAACGACCAGGTCATGAAGGCTCCGTTGACTTCGGTGCCAAAGAGGGCCCACTGGCCTCCGCCGGCCGAGATGAGCCATGCGAAGAGCACTATCATGCACCCTATGAAGACGGCTATGCAGATTGGGATGGCGATGATGGCGAAGACCACGAGGCAGATCTTGGCCAGTATTGCGCAGAAGCGCAGGAACGTCGGGAGGAAGCCGCTCTTGCCGGGGGCTGGGGCGTCGGAGGAGGCCACTTCCTCGCCTATGTTCTCGACTGTCGGCGCCTCGCCGCGCATCTGGAGTTTCTGGAGCGGGGTGACGGCCTCGGGGAGCACCATCCAGAGGACGAAGTAGGCCAGCAGGATTGTGGAGCATGGAATGATGCCTACTCCGAAGATGGAGAGGAGGCAGAGCACCACCACGCCCAGGCGCACCCAAGTCGGGTCGATGTTGAAGTAGGCCGCGAATCCGGAGCATACTCCGCCCAGCATCTTGTCGGAGGGGTCGCGGAAGAGGCGTTTGCGGCTCACCGGAGCCTTGTATGGGGGAGGGAGCGGCGATTCCTCAGTGACGCTGACCGTCACCTGCTCCTCTCCTGGATTGGTCTCGTCGGCTGCAAACTCCATCATCTCTTCGGGGCGCCCGATGCGGGTGATGATGGCCTTGACGTCGTTCACTGTGACGATGGCCGACCCGGAGAGCTCCAGCGATTCTGACAGGAGCTCGGCCACACGGGCCTCGATGTCGTCGAGCAGTTCTGGACCCAACTCCTGGGTCTGGAAGGCGTGGCCCAGGGTGTTGAGATACTCGCTTAGCATGTCGTAGGCGTCGCAGTCGATGATGAAGGGGCGACCGCCTATGTTGATATTATAGGTCTTGGTCATATTTTGGGATATTTGGGAGTTGTGGGAGTGGTGGGAAATTTGGGATTGGTGGGAGTGGTGGGAGTGGTGGGAAATTTGGGATTGGTGGGAGGATTGGGATTGGTGGGAGTTTTGAGATTATTGGTTGGGTGGGGATTGGCGGAAGTGGTCGATGGCATTGGCCAGGGAGTCCCAGGCTTCGGACATGGCTTCGAGGGTCTGGTGGCCTTGGGGTGTCAGGGAGTAGTACTTGCGCGGGGGTCCCTTTGGGGATTCCTGCCATTGGTAGGTCAGCTTCTCTTCGCGCTTCAGGCGGTTGAGGAGGGTGTATAGGGTGCCTTCGACTACTATCATGTTGGCCTCTGAGAGGGCGTCGATTATCTCCGGGGGGTAGTAGGGCCGCCTGGCAAGGATTAGCAGGACGCAGTATTCGAGCATCCCTTTGCGCATCTGGGCGGTTATGTTGTCGATATTCATTTTCTTTTAGGTAATAGGTAATAGGTAATAGGTATTAGGTATTAGGTACTATGTCCTAAGTCCTATGTACTATGTACTAAGTCCTATGTACTATGTACTAAGTATTAGGTAATAGGGACTGGGGGTTAGCGGGGGCCGGCTCCTGTGGAGGTGTTGCCGGTGTTGCCTGTCTCGGTGGAGAGGTTGGCGTCGGTGGTGCGTACGCGGGCGGAGAGGGAGCCGAGACGGTAGGAGACGCTGATGCCGACCCCCCACTGTGGATAGGTGTAGGTCTGGGTGTAGCGCACTCCGGCGTAGGAGCTCGAGCTGCTTCCGGTGCGGTGGGAGGGGAGGATGTTGGAGGCCATTACGTTGACGGTGAGGCGCTTCTCCTTGAGGAAACTGCGGCTCAGGCCGATGCCGTAGTAGTACCATCCGCTACCGCCGTCGGTCTGCAGTCCGATCCAGGGGCTCCCCCAGCCGCCGTATGCGCTCAGGCGCAGCTGGCATGGGAGGGTGTAGTCGGCGTTGGCGTTGAAGTATCCGTTGAAACCGGAGTTGGAGGCCGTGAGGCGTGGCGACTCTGCGCGATAGTCTTCATATGACACGGCTCCCGAGACGCCCAGCTGGAGCGTCACCATCGGGGTCCATTGGAGATTGCCCGAGAGTGTGGTGGAGCGGTGGTGGCCGATGTTGGCATACGTCTCGCAGATAAGGTTGCCCTCGTCGAGGAAGCTGTATTGCTCGATGTTGTTGTCGGTCTGGCCATAGGAGATGCCCACGGAGCCGCTGACGGCCGAGCCATAGTTGGAGTATGTGAGGCTCACGGAATTGTCGTGGGCCGAGTCCAGGACGGGGTTGCCGTAAGACACCTGCCCGATGGTCATGGTGTTGCGGAAGGGGTTGAGCTGGCCGAGCATCGGGCGGTCGATGCGCATCTGGTAGGCGAGGCGCAGGTTGGAAGCCTGGTCGAACTTGTAGGTGACGGCGGCGTTGGGCACCAGGTCATTGAGATAGGTGGTGAAGTCGTCGTAGCCCGGCGTTCGGTAGTCCATGCCCATGCGGGTGTGCTCGTACCGGAGGCCGGCCTTGACGTTCCATTTGCCGTAGTTGCCGGTATAGGAGACGTAGAGGGCCATGATGTCCTGAAACTGAGTCACGTTGATGCTCTGGGAGGGATCCGGGAGGATGGTTTCCTGCGACTGCCCGTAGCCTTGCGAGGAGAGGCCCTTGTCGGGACGCCAGGAGCCCTTGAACCCGGCTTCGAGCAGGTGATGCTCGTCGAAGGGGTTGGCGTAGTCGATCTGGAGGGTGTGCTTGTGGTAGCGGGAGGAGCCCAGGCGGTTGCGCCAGGGGTGGTCCACCGCGATCCCCTCGATGTCGTAGGTGCGGGTCTCGGAATTGGTTTCATCGCTCCCATGGTCGAAGATGTAGGAGCCGATGATGTGGTGTCCCTCCTTGCGGAAGGTGTGCTGGAAGGAGGCGGTGAGGCTCATCCAGTCGGAGGAGTTGTCAAGCTCGTCGCGGCGCGAGTAGCTCCAGACCTTCTCGCCGAGAGAGGAGAACATGGTGGCGGAGTGTTCGTTGGTGTTGGCGCTGCCGAAGCTGCCCCAGTTGAAACCGACGGTGAAGAGGTTGAGGGTGTCGGGTTCCCAGGAGACGTTGGCGTCCAGGCCCCCGAAGTGATAGGGGGTCATGTGGGTGCGCGTGGAGGTGAGCTGACGGTTTTCGGCCTCGTTGCCTATGTATTCGGTGTCGCCGGTGGCGTCCATGTGGCGGCGGAGGGAGGAGTGCATGTAGCTGCCTTGCAGGGAGGCCGTGACCTTGTTGATCTTGGTCATGGCGTAGACGGAGCCGCCGACTCCCTGGTTGTAGGCATTCAGGGAGACGTTGGCCAGGTACCCCTCGACGGTGGATTTGGTGGTTGTGATGATGTTAAGGATGCCACCCGAGCCTTCGGCGTCGTATTTGGCACCCGGCTCGGTGATGACCTCGACCTTCTTGATGGTGGATGCGGGCATGGACTTGAGGACCGTGGCCACGTCGCCCCGGAGCATGGGGTCTTCCTTGCCGTTGATGTAGATCTTGAAGTTGGACTGGCCGTTGACCTTGACATTGTCCTGGGCGTCGACTGTGACCATGGGGACGTGGCGGAGCATGTCGAGCGTAGAACTGGTCTGGGCTACGGGGTCCTGCTCCACGTTGTAGGTCAGCGTTGCGCCGTCGCTTGTGATGAGTTTGCGTCGCGCCACGACTGTGAATTCCTCCAGTGTCTGGTCATCGCGCTGGAGCTTGATGTCCGGGAGGGTGAGGTCGGGGGCAGAGGCGGTCAGGGCGAAGGGGAGGGTGGCGTCCTTGCACCCAATGTAGGATACATGGGCCACGTAGTCGCCTTTGGCAGGGAGCTGGGTGGTGAATCGGCCGTCGATGTCGGTGACTGCGAACTTCACGGTCGCGGCCGAGTCGGCGGGCTGGTAGACCTTGACGGTGGCGCCGACGCAGGTCTCACCGGAGGGGGCTTCGGTGACTGTGGAGGTGACGGAGTATGGGGCGGCTGCGGCCGATATGGCTGTCAGGGCGAGCATTGGGAGGATGGTCTTCATAGGTGGAGGTTTTTGATTTCGATGCAAAGTTAGAAAGAATTTTGGTACTATGCAATACTTAGTACTAAAAATTTTTAAGTATTTTTTGTAAGGTAGGTACTGGGCGATGAAAAAGCAGGCGCTTCCGGGGAT
The DNA here is from genome assembly GCA_964531005.1 of uncultured Sangeribacter sp. GTDB lineage: Bacteria > Bacteroidota > Bacteroidia > Bacteroidales > Muribaculaceae > Lepagella. The sequence continues at coordinate 9,652 of CAZHCM010000065.1, forward strand.
GGAAGCGCCTGCTTTTTCAGAGGTGGGAAGTATAGGTGAACTTTAGCGGAGGAGCTTGCGGGACTTGTCACCGCGGCGCTCGATCACTATGCCGTGGGCGGGGAGGGTGGTCAGGCGACGGCCGTCGATGGAGTAATAGACGGCGGGGGCGTCTGTCGCCTCAATTCCCTGAACGGCATTCTGCCCGAGTGAGACTATGCCGGAGAACTCCAGTTTCTCAGTCTCAAACCATTCGCCCTCTCCGAAGGGCTCGTCGAGGCGGTCGGCAGCGCGGCGGGGCGCATACCAGTCGTCTTCTTCGTACCAGTCCTCGTCATCGTAGTAGGGCCAGAACTCGCTCTGGACGTAGGTGGCGGGATGCCCCTCCTCGTCGAGCGTCTCCTCACCCTTTATAAAAGTGTCAAGCTCCTTGAAGTCGCTTTCCATATAGTAAGAATATGCCAGGAGGGTGTTACCAAGGATGTCAAACTCCTCGCGCTCCACGATGCCATACAGCATGCTTTCCTCGCTGAAGTCTTGCAGAGCGTCCTTGAACGATTCCCCCTCGTCGGGAATAACCTCGTCCATGTAGATGTATACTTCCGACTGGTATCCGTCGTTGGGAAGATTGATCCACTGCTGCACTCCGACCAGGCCGGGGCCAAGGTCGTTGACGGTGCTCAGGAGAATGAAGTCGTCGTTTTCTTCATACTGCACGTACCCCTCGTCGGATTGTCCGTCCATGTAGCTGTAGACGTAGGACTTGATCTTGTTGGGAGCCTCGAAAATGTGTTCCAGGTCATAGATCTGGCCGTCAGTTTCGTACCACGTGCAGTCGGTGTACGACTCGGTTGCCACCCAGTCAAGTTCGTCTTGTTCGGTGTAGCCGAGCTGATACTCGGTGATGGAGACGGGGTTGAAGTCGGCGTCATAGCCCACGAGCACACGCTGCACCTCCTCAAAGTCGCCCATATAATAGGTGAAGTAGTGCACGCCGGTAATGTATCCCTTTTCGTTGCGGTCAACGGTGCGGTAGTAGCTGGCGCCAGACACCGTTTCCTCACCCCCGTCATAGAGATACTGCATCGACTTCACCAGCAGCTTGGGAGTCTGAGGGTCGTATGCGCGCACGCGCTTGCTTGCGAGTTCGCCGGGATCAGTGGTGACGTCATAGACGAGAGTGGTGGCTTCGAAACCATCTTCGCTATAGGTGGTCTGGGTGGCGAGGGCCTCTTCGGGATATCCATCCTCGTCAACCGTCTCCAGTTCCTGGCTTACCAGGCGTCCCTGGGGGTCGTAGGTGGACTTGACGGTGCCCTCGAAGATCCAGCCTCCGTCGTAGCCGGGGTAGTAAGCCTTGATTTCCTGGGCTGCCCATTCGCCGGTGACAAAGGGGAGGCGCTCAGGTGCGCGATAGGGGGATTTCTTTTCCTTGGCAGCGGCCTTGCGGGCCTTGGCCAGCTTGGTCATTGACTGCGGCGCCTTGAACTGATGGCCTGGCGTGGCGGCTCCGGCCGGCAAGGAGGCAGCGGTCAGGAGTAGGGTGCAGAGTAGAAAATGCTTCATAAGCGGTGATATTTATGGAAAAAAGTAAAAGAAAACCAAAAGCCTGAAAGACTTTTGATTTCTTTAGAAGGATTTGTATTGTTTAACGGTTACTTTCGGAATAAAGTATGTGCCGGGGAGGAAAAATCCTGACGGAGGGAGATTCAGAGGGGGTGGAGGCGGATGATGCGCTGGTTGGAGGAGCCGCGGAAGAGCAGGTCGGGGTCGCGAAGGGAGGGCACGAAGGGGCCGTCCACTATGGCTTCGAGATAGGGGAGGGGAAGGGAGAGGCGCGGGGAGGTGAGAATCTGCTCGTAGGTGAAGCCTGTGTATAGCCAGACTTTCAGCCCGGCTTCCGTGATGGCCTTGGCAAGGGCGGCTGTCTCTTCGGGATTGTAGAGGGGGTCGCCGCCGGTCAGCGTGACGTCAAACTCCTCATCGCGCACGACCTCCATGATCTCCTCGACAGACATCTCCGTGCCGACGCCGAAATCCCAGGAATCGGGGTTGTGGCAGCCGGGGCAGGCATGGCGACAGCCGGCGACGTAGATGGCGGTGCGGAAGCCGGGGCCGTCGACGGTCGTGCCCCGGCGTATGTCAAGCACTCGCATTGGTCGGACTGGGATGGGGTGAAGACTTTGACACGGAAGGGCGTCACTTGTGCACCACGCGGTCACGCAGCTCGGCGAGCTTGCCGGAGTTCCAGCGGTCGGTGGTGCCGACGAGGTAGC
>CAZHCM010000066.1:0-11857 GCA_964531005.1 uncultured Sangeribacter sp.
CCGGGTCCCCAGCCCCATCCCCATGAGGGTCCCCAGCCCCATCCCCAAGACGGGCCCCAGCTCCATGAAGGTCCCCAGCCCCAGCCTGGACCCCACGACGAGCCCCAGGTGAATGAGAGTCCCCAGCCGGGTCCCCAGCCCCAGGATGGACCCCAGCCCCAATCCCAGGAAGCGCCCCAATAGCCAGGGCCCCAATAGCCATAGGCGTAGGCAGGCGAGAATACGGGGTACCCGTTGATGTCTATGTCGATGTTGACATTCCCGTATGAGTTTTCAAGCACATCCTCAAGCACGTCGGCGTTCTCGACCACAATGGTGGGATTATAGAAACGCTGGATCTGCTGGGTATATACGAAATCCTCGGCGTTCTCGACAGCGGCGCCTATGGTGTCAACTGCCGACAGGTAGTACTGACCCCGGCGGTTGTATTCGTCGACGTCGATATCCTCGAAATTCACGATGTACGCCCCACCTTGGCTCCGGCGGGTGGTCTGCTCGCTTTTCTTGTCTTTCTTAGGATTGAAATAGATATCGTCTATATAGTCGTCAGCCATCATTGACGGCAGTCCCAAGGCTAAGGCTGTAGCAAAAATTAGGCTTTTCTTCATAGCTCTGAATGTTTTGTTTTACATTTTGACAATTCTGAACGCGTTTGGTTTAGAGACATAAGGGGAATATCGTATCTAATCACCAAAATTTCAGTAATTTTGACCATTTCCCTTCTCAAAAACGCAGGTAGAAGTCCCTACACAGGTCCCGGTATTGATGTGTGGCCTTTCCGGGTGCCTCCTCCAGCACAAGCTCCTCCGTCCGGTGGGAAGGATGTTCTTGGCCATCTACTTCGGAAGAGCGTCGCAAGGTATATACGAGCCTCTTTACGGGGGCATTGCGATGTCCTCTGACCTCCACTATACGCTCGGGAAGAAGATTCATGCGCTCGGCCTCGCACTCCACCTCATCCTTCAGATCCGAAGGACATATGAATGTCAGCGATCCCCCCGGCGTCAAAAGGGTGCCACTGCGTCGGATCAGCACCCGGGGCGATAGCGTGTCCTGGTGTCGAGCCTTCTCTCTCGGAGATTCCGGGGTCTGTACTCCGCTCCGGAAGAAGGGAGGATTGGATACAATGACGTCGAACTTTCCAGCGAGCTTCGTGAAATCCTCGCATTTCGCCCATAGCCTGTCCGACCAATCCGATGCGTGAAAATTATCTCTCGCCTCCTCCACCGAATCGGCGTCGATGTCGATGGCAGTAATGTTGGCTCCGGGGCATCTCTGAGCCAGCATGAGGGCGATCACTCCACATCCGCATCCCGCATCAAGCACTTCACGCGCCCCGTCCACCGGGGCTAGCGCCCCGACGAGGACGCCGTCCACCCCCACCTTCATGGAGCTTCGTGAGTGGTTGACTGAAAAGTGTTTGAACACAAATGGCTTGGCCTGTTTCATCCGAAGGGGGGTAAAAAAGCGTCTTCAATATGTTCGAGCGTGTAGGATTCCAGATTGCCGGTGAGAGCGATGATGTCAAACCTGTATTCAAAATCATGCTTCAGCATACGGAGATACGCGTCAGCTGCCCGGCATACGTTGCGCTGCTTTTTCTTGTCAACGGCATCGACCGGATCTCCGTCGCGGCCAGAACGTGCTTTGACTTCCACGAAGGCCATCACTCCCTGACGCTCGACCACAATGTCGACTTCGACATGCGCCCCGAGAGGGCGCCAGTTGCGCTCTCTCACCACATATCCTTGTGCAATGAGGTACTCGGAAGCAAGCCTTTCGGCCTCCCTACCCCACCTCTTGGCCTCCTCCGACTTTTGGACCGACGCCACCTTAGAATGCCTTGAACGACATGTCAAGTCCCTTCACACTGTGCGTGAGGGCTCCCACCGAAATGAAATCGACGCCTGCCTCTCCATATTTCCGGAGGTTGTCGAGGGTGATTCCGCCGCTCGATTCGGTCTCAACCTTGCCGTCCACAAGCTTGACGGCCTCCTTGGTCAGTTCGGGTGTGAAGTTGTCAAACATTATGCGGTCCACACCCCCCATTTCGAGTACCTTGCGGATGTCGTCGAGGCTGCGCACCTCGACCTCTATCTTCAATCCTTCGTGTCCGGTCTCGCTGCAGTATTTGCGGGCGGCCTCCACCGCCTTCTCGATGCCGCCGGCAAAGTCGATATGGTTGTCCTTGATGAGTATCATGTCGAAGAGGCCGATGCGATGGTTGGTGCCACCGCCGATGCGGACAGCGTCCTTCTCCAGCATTCTCATGCCGGGTGTGGTCTTGCGCGTATCGAGCACACGCGTGTGGAGCCCCTTCAGTTCGTCCTGATAGCGCCGTGTCATCGTGGCCACACCGCTCATGCGCTGCATGATGTTGAGCATCGTGCGCTCGGCAATGAGCAGAGACCTCACCGGCCCCTCCGCAGTGAAGGCAATGTCACCGGGCTTCACGTTCGCACCGTCCTTGATCATGACGTTTACCTTGATGGAAGGGTCCACCTTGCGAAGCACCTTCAAGGCCACGTCCACGCCAGCCAGGATACCCTCCTCCTTGATAATAAGGCGGGAACGTCCCATGGCGTCGGCAGGTATTGTGGAGAGGGTCGTGTGGTCCCCGTCGCCAAGGTCTTCTGCGAATGCGAGGTCGAGGAGTTCGTCCGTGAGCTGGTCTTTGGTCTTCATTTGTCGGTTACGTTATTGAGTTGTGAATATTTTCTCGCGAAGATACGAATTTTCTTCGGGATTTCATGGGTTTTTCGCCATTTTTTTCTATCTTTGTCATTAAATTGTTTATCTCTTTACCTCTCCTCACGTTTATCGTCATGGAGCTAACTCTCATCACCATCGGCAAGACCGCCACCCCTTATCTCGTCGAGGGCATAGACGAATACCTGAAGCGGCTGAAGCGGTATGTGCCTTTCCGAATCGTCACCCTCCCCGACGTGCGCAACTCCCGCAAGCTGACCGAGGATCAGCAAAAGACGGCCGAAGGGCGACTGATGCTCGACCAGCTTTCTGCCGCAGACCTTCTCGTGCTTCTCGACGAGCGGGGCGAAGAATTCACATCGCGCGGTTTCTCCTCTTGGCTTGAGCGTGCCATGGCATCGGGTCGCAAGCGCGTGGTGTTTGCCATCGGAGGCCCTTACGGATTCAGCCCGGAAGTGTATTCCAGAGCCGACATGAAGATCTCCCTTTCACGCATGACTTTCAGCCACGAAATGGTGAGACTCTTCTTCGTGGAGCAGGTCTATCGGGCCATGACAATCCTCCGTGGCGAGCCTTACCACCACGACTAAAACTCATCACCGCCATGTCCATTCATCGCGGCTAAATCCATTCATAAGTTAAAGTGCGAAGGCCAAGGGCCTTCGTGCCAATCTAAAACCATCTCTATCATGAATACCAATCACGAGTACGAGTATGAAGGCCTATGCATCAACGGCTTCGCCATGCTCTTCTTCACGTTTGTCCTGCTTCCGGTGCTCGGCGTGCTCACCGGCATCTACCTCATCGGGGACTCGCCGGTGCTTGGAGGCCTCCTTATCGCCGTGCTCCTCATCCTCTTCATCTTCGGCTGCATCGGCTACTACGAGCAGCAGCCCAACATGGCCAGGGTGATGAACTTCTTCGGCAAATACCGTGGCACTTCCCGCAGGGTTGGCTTCTTCTGGGTCAATCCCCTCATGACGCGCACCAAACTCTCGCTACGCATACGCAACATGGACATCGACCCCATAAAGGTCAACGACAAGACCGGCAACCCGGTGCTCATCGGAATGGTGCTCGTCTGGAAGATCAAGGACACTTATAGGGTAGTCTACGACCTCGACTCACAGTCGCTCGGCGCATCGGGAGGCATCAGCAACGGAGCTCTCGACACCTTCGTGCGTATCCAGAGCGACGCGGCCCTCAGGGAGGTGACGAGCCAGTTTGCCTACGACAGCACCGGATCCCACGACGACCGGCTTACTCTGCGCGACGGGGCGGAGGAGATCAACACCCTTCTCGAAAACAAGATCAACGAGCGTCTCGCAATGGCCGGCATGGAAGTGGTGGAAGCCCGCATCAACTATCTGGCCTACGCGCCTGAGATTGCGGCCGTGATGCTGCGTCGCCAGCAGGCCGACGCCATCATCACGGCGCGCGAGAAGATTGTGGAGGGGGCCGTCTCGATGGTGGAGATGGCGCTTGAGCGCCTGGAGCGCAATCATGTCGTGGACCTGACACCAGCCCAGAGAGCCACCATGGTCAGCAACCTCCTCGTGGTGCTCTGCGGTGACGAGCCTGTCACCCCGATGGTCAATACCACCGGCGCCTGAAGATCAGCCCCAGACCAATCAGCACCCCCAACAGCGATACGTAGCATCCCATTATGCCTTTCCACCAGGGGCCCATGTCCTCGTAGAGGGAAGACAGCTCTTTTTCAGACGCTTCGTCGGCACGCCCGTCGAGGCGTCTGCCGTCTATTGACTTCAATGTGGTCTTCCAAAGTATCTTGCCGTCTCGGAGGTAGACCACGGCAGGATTGCCGCGCGCCACTTCCTTGAGCAACGTGTCTTCCGAAGTGTAGATGGGATATTCCGCCAATGAGAGGTCCCTCCAGTCGGCGATGTCGTTTTCGGTACCGCTTGTGACAGCCACCATATCTACGCCCTCGCCCTCTGCGAGGTCGTAAAGCTCGTTGAGTTTCCAGGATTCGGCCACCGACAGCCCCCTGAGTGAAGGGATGACTATCACGATGGCGTCAGCCTGCACTGGTGCCTCCTCCTCGGTCAGGTCTTCAGCCCCCTTTTCGTCCCAAAGGCGCAGCTCATGCGATGCACTCTGGGCACGTGTGTCATTGTTCTTGGCACGTCTTTCCACAAATTCCCATCCCTCGGATTCGTCGGGCAACTCGTCATCTTCCCCAAACTCCCTGACAATGTCACCCTTGCGGTAGATGAAAGTGAAGCCGCTCCCGCCATCCGTCACCTCCTCCCCAAAGAGAGGCGTGCCGACCTTGAAGGGACGGAAATCCACCGGAGGCTGGTACCTGTAACCTATCCATTCCGTGCAGAGTATGGCCACTATCGAAGCCACACAGGCTATCCACTGAAGCGAGGGGGCGATCAACGGAATCACCCTACGGTTGCGCATCAGGAGCCAGACGCAGCCTGCCGAAAGGAGCACGTTCTTCCAGAAAGTGCCCCAGTTGGAAATGACCAGTGCGTCGCCGAAGCACCCGCAGTCGCTGACCGGATTGGCAATGGCCAGCCAGAGGGAGACGGGCAGCATCACGGCCATGATGGCCGAAGCCACCCAGGCCGCCACTCGTCTGTAGCACCCCAACAGCACCATCGCGCCGCAGAGAAACTCCACCCCGCTTAGCATCAGCGCCCCCGTCAGGGCGAGGGCGTCCATGTCCGCCGGGAGACCCAAGGCACCGAAATAGGCCTGAATCTTATAGAAGGTGCCCCATGGATCTATTCCCTTGGCAAGGCCTGAGAATGTGAAGGCCCCTCCCACCACAAGGCGCGATAGCCAGACCGTGGCCTTGGTCGCGACCTCAGTTGTCTTCGCCATACGTCAGCTTGATGAGGGCGAAGAGTGCATAGTTGAGCATGTCCATATAGTTGGCCGCCACGCCCTCGCTGATGAGGGTGTGCCCGTCATGGCTCTCAATCTCCTTGGTGCGCATCAGTTTCTGCAGGATGATGTCGGTAAAGCTGCTGACGCGCATCATGCGCCAGGCCTCGTCATAGTCGTGGTTTTTGTTGCGCATGAGGCTCGTGGCCCTGTCGAGCATCTCGTCATAGAGTCGCTCCGCCTCCTGCGCAGGAATGCTCTTGCCGGGGCCAAGCTCCAGCTGGATGAGGGCTATGGCGCAGTAGTTGACGATGCCGATGAATTCCGGCGTTATCCCCTCGTCCACGGCATGCTCGCCCCCCTTCTCCTCTATGGAACGGATGCGGCATGCCTTGATCAGGATCTGGTCCGTGAGGCTCGAAGGGCGCATGACCCTCCAGGAGGTGCCGTAGTCATACAGTTTTCTCTTGAAAATGTCGCGGCAGGTAGCCTGCACTTCCGCAAACTGTCTTGCAGTGTCGGGACGCTTTTCCGCGCCCGTATTGGGGTCTGGAGTCTCCATTCTTAAGGGTTCTTATGGTTTTCGGGTGCGAAAATACGAAATTTTGCCGAAATAATTAGCGGATGCGGCCGATTTGTTTTAACTTTGTCTGAATGTTATCCCCGAATGTCGGGGCAATATATCCGGAAAGTGCAAATGACATATCATAGAACGCGATTCTTGGCCGAGTGGGAAGAAGCGACCGACGTGTTGCTCGCCCTCCCCACGGCCGACACGGACTGGGCCTACATACTCGACGAGGCCCGGGCGCAATATGTGCGCCTCATAGGCGCCATCGCCGGCGAGGGATTGCGCGCGACCGTGCTCTGTCACGACCGCCTGGAGGCGGAGCGTGTGCTCGGCGAGGTCATGACCCCCAACGTGCGCCTTGTCGAGGCGGAATACAACGACACCTGGACACGCGACTACGGTCCGCTGACAGTGGAAAGTCATGGCGACTCGCTGAGGGCGCTCGACTTCGGTTTCAACGGCTGGGGGCTGAAATTCGCCTCCGACCGCGACAACCTCGTCAATCTCCACCTGGCAGAAAACCTCATCCTTGACCCGATGGTCTACCGCAACAACCGCGACTTCGAGCTTGAGGGTGGCTCAGTGGAGACCGATGGCCGGGGCACACTTCTCACCACCTCCCGTTGTCTCTGCTCCCCCAACCGCAACGGCGGCAAGGATAAGGCGGAGCTTAACGTCATACTCCTGCAACGTCTCGGAGTGGACCATGTGCTTTGGCTCGACTACGGGGCCCTCGCCGGCGACGACACGGACTCCCACATCGACACCCTGGCACGTCTCGCCCCGGGAGACACAATCCTCTTCGTGGGATGCCGCGACGCCGACGACGAACACTTCGAAGAGCTCCTCCACATGCGCGCGCAACTCACCATGATGCGCACCTCCGAGGGTGAGCCCTTCAACCTTGTGGAACTCCCCCTGCCCGATCCCATCCTCGACACCGACGGATCGCGGCTACCTGCCACATACGCCAACTACCTCGTATATGGGAAATGCATCTTCATGCCCGTCTACAACCAGCCGGCCAACGACAAGCTGGCCTGCCAGATGGTGCGCATAGCCTATCCAGACCACAAGGTGGTGCCCGTAGACTGCACCACTCTCATCCGCCAGCATGGCTCCCTTCACTGCGCGACGATGCAGCTCTACGGGCGTCCCCTGGCGTGAGGCCAAGCCATACGCAAGGGCTCCTCACCCATTTCTAAGACTGAAATAAATTGGATCTATCATGACATACCATCACCATCATAACCCCACGCTGCGCACAGGCATAGTGCAGCATTTCTTCAGCCAGGACGTCGAAGCCAACCGCTCGCGCAACCTCGCTGCAATCGAGAATCTCGCCGCCGAGGGGGCGCGCCTCGTCGTCCTCTCCGAACTCCACGACTCGCTCTATTTCTGCCAGACCGAGAATGTCGACAACTTCGACCTGGCCGTCGGCCTCGAAGAGGAGTTCAGCGACATCTACGGCCGCGCGGCGGCCGACAACGGCGTGGTCATAGTGGCCAGCGCCTTCGAGCGTCGAGCTCCTGGCCTTTACCACAACACCGCCATGGTGTTCGATTCCGACGGCTCCCTGGCCGGCAAATACCGCAAGATGCACATCCCCGACGACCCGGGCTTCTACGAGAAGTTCTACTTCGCCCCGGGCGACATGGGGTTCGTGCCAATCGACACTTCGGTGGGCCGGCTCGGAGTGCTTGTCTGCTGGGACCAGTGGTATCCCGAGGCAGCCCGCCTGATGGCCCTGAGGGGCGCCGAGATGCTCATCTATCCGACTGCCATCGGCTGGAATCCCGACGATTCGGCCGACGAGAAGGAGCGGCAGCGCGAGGCGTGGACAGTCGTTCAGCGTGCACATGCTGTGGCCAACGGCCTCCCCGTCGTGTCGGTCAACCGTGTAGGCTTCGAGGAAGATCCCTCGGGCGACACTTCAGGCATAGATTTCTGGGGATCGAGCTTTGTGGCCGGCCCTCAGGGGGAATTCCTCTTCCGTGCACCCCACGACGCAGCCTGCGAGCAGGTGATCGACATCGACCTGCGACGTTCGGAAGACGTGCGCCGATGGTGGCCCTTCCTGCGCGACCGACGCATAGATGCCTACGGCGACCTCACCAGCCGTTTCCTCGACTAAACTTCCATACCTATTCTCACAAGAAAGGAATGACCAAGGAATCAACCGATAGAGAAATGGTGGCCAAAGGGGTCAGGATCGCCTACACCGACTCAGGAGAGAGGGACCTGCCCGCAATCCTCATAATGCACGGGTGGGGATGCCAGCGTTCGACGGTGCAATCCATCGCCGATATCTTCGCCGGGAAGATGCGAGTCATCAACGTCGACCTTCCGGGCCACGGCATGAGTGCGGAGCCCACCTCCGTCTGGGGAGTGGAGGAATACACCCAGGCCATGGAGGAGCTTCTCGACGCTCTGGGCATCGTTCGTCCCGCCCTGCTGGGCCACAGCTTCGGAGGGCGCGTGTCTATACTCATGTCCTCGCGTCGCGATGTCAGCAAGGTGGTGCTCGTGGACGCGGCCGGAATCAAGCCACGGCGCAAGCCGAAGTACTATGCCAAGGTGTGGTCTTTCAAGGCTGCCAAGAGGATACTTCCCCTACTCCTGGGTAAAAAGCAGGGTGGACGCATCATCGATGCATGGCGCGGCAAGAGCGGATCAGCCGACTACCGCAACTCCTCGCCTATGATGCGTGCCGTCCTCAGCAAGTGCGTCAACGAAGACCTTCGCCACGTCATGCCTCGCATAAAGGCGCCGACCCTTCTTGTCTGGGGGACGGAGGACACCGCCACTCCCCTTTCCGACGCCAAGACCATGGAGCGTCTGATACCCGACGCAGGCCTTGTGGCCTTCGACGGCTGCGGCCATTACAGTTTCCTCGACAACCCCCGGGGCTTCCGAGCCGTGATCAACGAATTTTTCAAGCGGGAGTTCGCCTCCGCCTGCGCCCCCCGCTCCTAACTTATAAAATCCATTAACATCATATCAGGATGAGTCTCTTCACTATCGTGATCTACGTGGTGTGTGGCGTGTACATGCTGCTCAATTTCAAGCATGACATCCACATGCTCCAGCAAAACTCCTACCGTCTCCCTCGCTATTGGCGTTACCTGCGCAAGAACGACATCACCTCGGCCTGGCGCATGACCGACGTGGCCCTTCTCTTTCTACTCTTCTCCACCCTCCTCTTCCCTCAGCTCAAAGTGATGCTCATCGCCCTGGCGTGCATCGTCAAGTGTTGCCTTATCGCCAGGCGGAAGTTCAAGAAGCCGCTTGTCTTCACTCCGCGCGTCCGGCGCATCTATACCCTCACCGGCCTGTTGTCGGTAGGTGCCGTGGTGGCCGAAGCGTTGACCCTTGGCGTCCATCCCGACGTGCTGGCCTATTACTCAGGCGTGGACATCACCCTGGGCACACTCCTTCTCATATGTATCTTTTCCTGGGCTGTGGTCATGCTTGCGGTCGTGCTGCTGATGCCTGTGGAGAAGGCCATCAACGACCGTTACCGCAGAGAGGCCGTATCCATCCTGGAGTCGATGCCTGACCTGACCGTCATCGGCGTCACGGGCTCCTATGGCAAGACATCCACCAAGCACTACCTGCACCGCATCCTTTCCGAGTCATACGACGTGCTCATGACCCCGGGAAGCTACAATACCCCGATGGGGGTCATACGCACCGTCCGAGAGTTGATGAAACCTTATTATAAAGTATTCATCTGCGAGATGGGGGCTAAGCAGAACGGCGACATCAAGGAGATCTGCGACATGGTCCACCCCTCCGTGGGAATAGTCACTGCCGTGGGGCCCATGCATCTGGAGACCTTCAAGAGCATCGAGAACGTCCAGGCCACGAAGTTCGAGCTGATCGACTCCCTGCCTGCCGGAGGCCTCGGCGTCATAAACAATGACTTCGAGTATTGCGCCAACCGCCCCGTTGACAATGTCACCGTCCTCCGCTACGGAGTCAGCTCGGTGGAGGAGGCTGACTTCAAGGCTGTCGATGTCAAATACACGCCCCGAGGCACGACCTTCACCATCGTGGGCCCGAAGGGTTTTACCCTTCCGCTTGAGACGCGTCTCTTAGGCGAATGCAATATCTCCAACCTTGTGGCGGCCGTCATAGTGGCCCTCCACATGAAGGTGCCCACCGACAAGATCCGATACGCCGTGGCCGCCATCGAGCAGGTCGAACACCGCCTCAACGTCAAGCGCACCCCCGGCGGCGTCACCATCATCGACGACGCCTTCAACTCCAACCCCTCCGGCTCCCGCATGGCCGTGGACGTGCTCGCAGGGTTCACCGACGGAAAACGCATCATCGTCACCCCGGGCATGATCGAGCTGGGCGACCGCCAATTCGAGCTCAACCGCGAGCTTGGCCGCTACATAGGCGAGCGCCTGGACGTGGCCATCATCGTGGGCGAATACAACCGCGATGCCCTGGCCAAGGGGCTCCACGACGCCGAAATGCCGTCCGACCGCGTCCACTTGGTGGCGTCATTCGGCGAGGCGCAACAGCTCCTCTCGACGCTACTTCATCCCGGCGACACGATACTCTACGAGAACGACCTCCCCGACTCCTTCAAGTGAGATTTGCATATTCAATCATTTTTTTGTAACTTTGCAGTTACTATGGGCAGCGAATCCCGTCAACCCTCCCGCGCGGACTCCCCACCCCCATAGGGAAAGACGAGGACCGTGAAATGAACACTAAATGGAATTACCAGCCCCTGACTAAGCAGCAGCGTCAGGAAGCGGAGGCGATATTGCCTCAGTGCGGCGACCATAAGGCCATCGCAGAACTCCTGATACGCCGTGGCGTCAACACCCCGAAGAAGGCCTCGGCCTTCTTCTCCCCTTCCATCTCCGACCTTCACGACCCATTCCTCATGCCCGACATGGACAAGGCCGTCAACCGCCTCAACAAGGCCATGGGCGCCAAGGAGCGCATCATGATCTATGGAGACTATGACGTGGACGGCACCACGGCCGTGGCCCTCGTCTACAAATACCTGCAGAACTACTACTCCAACATCGAGTACTATATCCCCACCCGCTATGAGGAGGGATATGGCATCTCGCGCAAGAGCATCGACTATTGTGCCGAAAACGACGTCAAGCTCGTCATCGTGCTCGACTGTGGCATCAAGGCCATCGAGGAGATAGCGTACGCCAAGGAGAAGGGTATCGACTTCATCATCTGCGACCATCACGTGCCCGATGCCGAACTTCCCGATGCAGTGGCCATTCTCAACCCCAAGATGCCCGACTCCCCCTACCCCTGCTCACATCTGAGCGGCTGCGGGGTGGGCTTCAAGTTCATGCAGGCCTTCGCTCAGAGCAACGGACTCTCCAATCACAACGAGCTCGAATCCCTGCTCGACCTCGTGGCCGTCAGCATCGCATCCGACATCGTGCCGATCGTCGACGAGAACCGCGTAATGGCCTTCCACGGCCTGAAACGCCTCAACTCCAATCCCAACCTCGGGCTCCGAAGCATCATACGTCTCTGCAAGCTCACCAACAAGAACATCACCATCAGCGACGTCATCTTCAAGATCGGGCCGCGCATCAACGCCTCCGGACGCATGCAGAGCGGCATGGAGGCCGTAGACCTGCTCGTCAGCCGCGACCTGCACGACGCCTACGAGAAGGGGAAGGCCATCGACCAGTACAACCAGGACCGCAAGGAGCTCGACAA
>CAZHCM010000067.1:0-11677 GCA_964531005.1 uncultured Sangeribacter sp.
GTCAAGATAATCAACAAGAGCCATCACCCGCTCCCTGCCTACGAGACGCCGGGAGCCGCCGGCATGGACGTGCGGGCCTACCTGCCCGAAGGGCCTGTGACGCTGCGCCCCATGCAGCGCGCCCTCATCCCCACGGGCCTCTACATGCAGCTCCCGCAGGGCTACGAGTGCCAGATACGCCCCCGCTCGGGACTGGCCCTCAACTATGGCCTGACAATAGCCAACACCCCCGGCACCGTCGACGCCGACTACCGTGGAGAGGTAGGCATCATACTCATCAACCTGGGAGAGAACGATTTCACCGTCAATGACGGCGAACGCATCTGCCAGATGGTCATCAAGGAATACAGCCGCGTGAAGTGGGTGGCCACCGACCGTCTCGACAGGACCAAGAGGGAGGACGGGCGTTTCGGACACACCGGCACCGACTGAATCGCCAACCATAGAAAGACAAGGCATAATCGAAATACAAGGCGCCATCGATAGAAAAGACGCCATAGAAATACGAGAATGAGACACCCCTCCAATGCGGGCCGGGTCGGTAGGGCGGCCACGTTGCGTAGGCTGCTGGCAGCGGCCCTCGCCCTGGTGTGCCTGGGCGTGGCCTTCGCGGCGCGCCCCAAGCACCCTGATCCCCAGGCCCGCGCCAAGGCCAGGCATTATTTCGCCCTGGCCACCCAAGCAGGCCTCGACAACCGCACGGACATGGCCTACGAATACGCAAAGCGTGCATACAAGGCCGACCCCACATATTCCGAAGGGGCCTACATGCTTGCAGGCCTGCGGCTGACCGGGCGTCTGGACACCCTCAACACTCCGGCCGAGCTCAGGCGCACATTGAAGCTGGCCTCACAGTATGTCGACGAATATCCCCAGGATTTCGACGAGGGGATGCTATATGCCTACATGGCCGTGTCGATGGACACCGTGCCCGAGGCGCTGCGCATCTACCAACGCCTCGACACACTCTATCCGGCCCGTCACGAGGTGCTTCTCCAGCTCTCCGACGCCTACGCACGCCTCAACCGGATCCCCGAGTCCATCCGGACCCTGAGCCGCTTCGAGGAGGTGGAGGGGGCCACGCCGCAGACCGGCATGCGCAAGGTGGCGATGTACCTCTCGGTGCGCGACACCGTCGGTGCGCTGGCCGAGACGGACTCGATGGTGGCACGCCACAGCGACGACCCTCTGTTCCGCATCCTGCGCGGCAACGTCTACGACTATCTGGACGACTCCATAGCCGCCCTTGACAACTATCTGGCGGCCGAACGCCTCGCCCCCCAGTCGTCGGCCCCGAAGCTGGCCCTGGCGCAATACTATTCCACCCACGGGGAGCCGGAGCTCTTCGACTCCAAGACCTACCAGGCCCTGCTATGCGAAGACCTGGAGCTGGAGCAGAAACTCCAGATGGGCGCCGAATACATCAGCAGCGTGATAAGCGAGGAAGGGGAAGGGGAGGAGGAGGCCCAGCTCTCCAAACAGCGCGCCGAGACCCTGCTGAACAGCCTCAGGGCGCAGTATCCCCACGAGCCGCAGGTGCTGGAGCTGGTCGGAAGCTATCACCGCTACCGCCAGGAATGGCCTCAAGCCGAGGAGGCCCTGCAATATGCCATAGACCTCGCCCCCACGGAGACCAAGTATTGGGACCAGTTGCTTTCCATCTACATGGCCGAGAGCAAATACAAGGAGATCGCGGAGGCCTACAAACGGGCCGAGAACCTCCTGGCCGACGATCGCTTCGCATTGATGATGACCGGGCTTGCCCTGGAGGAACTGGGCCGGTACGATGAGGGCTTCGAGCTGCTGAGCGGCACGGTGGCGCAGATGCTGCCAGGCATGGATCCGGAGACCCCCATCACCGACACCCGCCTGCGCGACGTGGTGGGGGAGCAGACGGCAGCAGAGCTCTCGGGGATGCTGGTGATGCTGGGCGATCTGCGCCACCGCCAGGGACTCAGGGATCAGTCGTACGTGCTCTATGAGAACGCACTGCTCTTCAATCCCTCCAACGCCGGGGCATACAACAACTACGCCTACTTCCTCGCCATCGAGGACGGCGACCTGGACAAGGCCGCCAAGCTGAGCCGCGAATCCATAGCCATCGACAGCGACAACCCCACCTACATCGACACCTATGCCTGGATCCTCTATAAGACGGGAGACCTGGAGGGGGCGCTCGACCATCAGTTGCAGGCCCTGGAGCTGGCGGAGGCGCAGCATGCCATGAGCGCCGAATACTATGACCATCTCGGCGACATCTATTTCAGCCTCGGGCGCACGGACGAGGCCGTGGAGAGCTGGAAAAAGGCTCTCGAAATGACACCCGACGACAAGACGATACAAAATAAAGTCAGGCAGAAGCGAATAAAGTAAGCGGGATGCACGTTTCATAGACAATGAGATATCTTGCAAGACTGACTACGATAATCACCCTCTGCATGGCCTGCGCCGCCTTCGGCCTTCGGGCTGACGTGCAGGGGTCCAACACCCTGTCCAATAAAGAGAAACGCACCCTGCTGAAGGATGCCGCGCCCGAGGCGTCGCAGTGGCGGGAGATGTCGCTGAAGGGAAAACTCCAGACCGACCTCCTCCCCCTCTCCCCCTCGGTGAAGGTGTACATGAAACGCGACTCGCTGATCGTGATGTCCTTCTCGGCCCCATTCGTGGGGGAGGCGGCACGCATCGAAATCGATCCCGACAGCATCGTGGCTGTCAACAAGATGAAGCGCACCTACGCCACCGCCCCGACGACGGCCATCGCCTCCGTCTTCCCCGGGGCGCTGACCGAGCTGCAGGATTTCCTGACCGGCAAGGTGGTCATATGTGGCCAGGGGCTCCTCGGCCCCGACCTGGCGTCGGGGCTTGACTGCTATCCGGTGTGGGACGAAGAGGCCTCGACCGAAGAAACGGCGGGTGCAGCCGCCGGTGACGACCCTGAAGGGTGGCTCATAATGCCGCGCAATTCCTGGCAGCCGGACGGCGCGCGCTACGGCTATGTGCTCGACACGCGCCTGCGCCCCGCCTCGATGGTGGTGGAGCTCGACAACTCCGACGACTATGCTCAGATAGACTACCTCTACAAAGGGCAGGACGTCACCTTTTCCATCTGCACCGCCCACGGCGACCGCACCATAGAGGCCGATCTGACGCTCGCCCCCACTGACAAGACGCAGCCCATGGCACGCATCGGCCTGAACGGGAAGTACACCAAGGTGCCTGTGCGAAAACTCCTGAAACTCTGAGACGATGCGCCCGATAGTCACAATAGTAGGCGTGGCCATGACATTGGGGGCCCTCGTGGCTTCCGACGCCTCCATGGCCGCCAAGCCGCGCAAGTCGGCCACGAACAGCGGCAAGGCGCGCAAAGAGGCGCCCGCAAAGGCACGCAAGGAGACATCCACCGATGTCAAGAAGCAGGAGCAGGCCGCCGAGCGGGAGATACAGAACACCCGCGAGGAGATACGCCGCAACGACGAGCGCATCCGCTCGGGCCTGGCTTCGCTGGAGCGTCTGCGCGGCGAGGTGGAGACCTCGCGCAAGGCCGTCACCAGCATACAGGCGCAGGTGGCCGACCTCAACACGCGCATCGCCACGCTGGAAGGCAACATCGCCAAGGGGGAGGACGAGCTGGCGCGCCTCCGGGAAGAATATCTGAAGGCCATCAAGAAGATGCGCCTGACCCGCAAGAACCAGTCGGCCCTGGCCTTCCTCTTCGCTTCCGAAAACTTCAACCAGGCCCTGCGCCGCATGCGCTATCTGAAGCAGTTTTCG
Source organism: uncultured Sangeribacter sp. (assembly GCA_964531005.1). Taxonomy (GTDB): domain Bacteria; phylum Bacteroidota; class Bacteroidia; order Bacteroidales; family Muribaculaceae; genus Lepagella. The sequence goes on from CAZHCM010000067.1 coordinate 3,772, forward strand.
GAATGGAAGGACAAGCAGAGCAGCGAGATCAACGCCAAGATAGCCGAGCTGCGACGTCAGGGTGAGCTCCTCACCGAGGCGCGCAACAGCCAGAGCATCGCCCTGCGCAAGGAGCAGCAGGCACGCGCCACCCTGGAGGCCCGACAGAAAGAGCAGGACGCCGTTGTGGCTGAACTGCGCCGCAACGGCCAGGCCCTCAACGAGCACCTGAGCCGCAAGCAGGCCGAGGCCAACGCCCTTCGGAGCCGTGTGGCGGCCCTTATCGCAGCCGAGGAGCAGGCACGGCGCCAGGCAGAGGAGCAGAAGAGGCGCGAAGCCGAGGAGCGCAAGAAGCGCGAGGCGGAGGCCGAGGCCCGCCGCGCAGCCGAGGCCAAGGCGAAGCGGGAGCGCGAGGCACAGCTACAAAAGGAGCGCGACGAGGCAATACGTCGCGCCGAAGAGGCCAAGAAGGCCGAGGAGGCCGCCAAGAAGGCGGAGGCCGAGCGCATAGAGGCCGAGCGCCAGGCCAAGGCCGACGCAGCCAAGAAAGCCGAGGCCAAGGCAAAGGCCAAGGCGGCCGAGGAGGCGCGCCGCAAGGCCGACGAAGCCCGAAAAGCCGCAGAGAAAGCCGCCCGCGACAAGGAAAAGAAACGTGCCGAGGAGGAAAAGGCTGCCCGCGAGAAGGAGAAGAAGGCCCAGAAGGAGCGCAAGCACACCCATACCGATGCCAGGCGCCGCAAGGCCAAGACGGAGAAGCCGAATGTCGCCGTCTCCAAGCCGGCCACTGCGCCTGCGGCCAGCGCATCGCCCTCGACGGGGGGCAACTTCGAGTCCATGCGCGGATCGCTGCCGCGCCCCGTGGCGGGGCACTTCAAGGTCACCAGCCCCTTCGGGCGCCATGCCCTCCCGGGGCTGCCCGACGTGCAGTATGACAATCCCGGCATCGACGCCCAGGTGAGCGCAGGCGCCACGGCGCGCGCCGTCTTCGGCGGCAAGGTCTCAGGCATATATGCCGTCCCCGGCTTCGGCACGGTGGTAATCGTCAGCCACGGCAACTACTACACCGTCTACGGCAACCTCGCCTCGACGCAGGTGAAGGTGGGCGACAATGTCAAGTCCGGACAGGGACTCGGCACCGTGGCCAAGGATGCAGACAACAGTTCTTACGGCTCGCTGCACTTCGAGGTGTGGAGAAACCGCGAGAAACAGAATCCCATGTCATGGATACAATGACCCTGGAGCGATACACTCCCGACCGGGCGCGGGAGTGGGACCGCCTCGTGGAGGAGTCGCGCAACGGCACTTTCCTCCACAAGCGCCCCTACATGGACTACCACAGCGACCGTTTCGAGGACCACAGCCTGATGGCCTTCAAGAACGGGCGCCTCGCAGGGCTTCTGCCGGCCAATGTCACCTCTGGCGACGGACGGGGGATGACCCTACATTCCCACCAGGGACTGACATATGGGGGATGGATCACCCCGGCAAGGCATTTCGACGGCAACGACATGATGGCCCTGTGGCGGGCGTGGCTGGAATTCTGTGCGCGTGAAGGGATTGGGGAAATCGACTACAAGCCCGTGCCACACGTCTTCACGCGCTTCCCGGCCCAGGAAGACGAGTACATGCTATTCCGCTCCGGAGCGACGCTGACCGAGAGCAATCTCTCCACGGCCATAGACCTACGGGGGGAGCATGGGTTCAACACCCTCCAGCGCCGACACCTGCGCAAGGCCCTCTCCCTATCGCCGGACATCACGGAGACAAGGAACCCGGAGCCGTTCTGGAGGATGCTCGACGAGTGTCTCAGAGAGCGCCACGACGCCACTCCAGTGCATTCCTGCGCAGAATTGCGCCTGCTCATGGAGCGTTTCCCGCACAACATCCGCCTGCATCAGGTGGAACTTGACGGACGCCTCTGCGCCGGGGTCTGCGTGTACGACACCGGAGTGACGGCTCATGCGCAATACATCGCCACCACCCCCGAGGGGCGGGCGCACAACATGCTCACCCCTCTTTTCCACCACTTGATAGAGGAGGTGTACGCCGGAAGAAGATACTTCGATTTCGGAATTTCCAACGAGGATCACGGGCGTCTGCTCAATGCCGGGCTGCTGCGCCAGAAATGCGCCCTGGGAGGCTCAGGGGTGGTCTTCACCCGATGGGGCCTCGACGTTGAAAAAGGACTTGAACACCTTGTGGCGCCGGGCGTATAGAATCCCGCGGAGGGCGTGGCGCACATATTTCAGCGGGGAATAGAGGCCTCTCAGACGCAGGGCGCGCACCCCGAGCCGGGGGAGCCAGGAGAGGGGATAGCGATGTTGCAGGCAGGCGCCCTGGGTCATCATGCAATAAGGCTCGAAGCGGTCGCGCTCGCCGGTGCCGGGAGAATCGTGGGAGCCTATCTCCACGGGCACTATGGCCACGTTTAGGCTATGGCGCAGCGCATCGGTCAGGAACACCTCCTCCTCCCCACAGCGTAGCACGGGGGTGCCGAGGCTTATGTTTTCGTTAAACCACACCCCGCTGGCGCGCACCCTGTCGGGACGCATGGCCAGCTCCACGGCGCTTATGTACCATCCCTTCGGGGCCTTGCCGGCCGGGGTGATGTCCGGTGGATAGGGTTTCACGTATTCTCCACGGCAGAGATAGCGGGTGGCGGCGATGTCGATATCGGGGTGGCTTTCCATGACGTCCATCAGCTGACCCAGGCCGGAAGCCGAGAAGGCCATGTCGTCGTCGCCCATCATCATCAGCGGCGCGGTGGCGTGGCGGAGGGCGAAATTACGGTTGCGCGACACGCCCCGGGAGTCATGCGTCAGGATGCGGAAGTCCGGACGCGTGCGCAGTGATTCGGGTATGGCAGGGACAGGATCGGAGGTCTGCCAGCAGACCACATACTCCACCCCCTCCACGCGCGGGCAGTGCGCGGAGTCGATGCGGGCCATCCCTTCGGGCCCCAGCGTGCATATCATCACTTGCATCCGGATCATCACTTTTTTAACGCCGTCGGCGGGGGAATATTTATCAAGCGGGTTGGCGAAACGACAAATATTTGCTAATTTTGTCATATGAGCAATTTCGACGGGGTGCCCGAGCGCCCGACCATCATCATACCGGTCTATAACCGTGCGACGCTTGTGCTGAGGTGCCTTGACAGCATCGCGGCGCAGACGTGGCGCCCGCTGCGTGTGATAGTGGTGGACAATGGCTCGACCGACGGCACCCAGGCCGGTGTCCTGGGATGGATCAAGGAGCATTTCCGCGAGGATTTCGATGTGCGCCTTGAGGCGGAGGCGCGGCCGGGGGCTGCGGCCGCACGCCAGCGGGGGTTCGAGGTGGCCGCAAGTTTTCCCGAGTCCACCGAGAAGGATGTGGTGATGTTTTTCGACTCTGACGACACCATGGAGCCTACGATGGTGGAGGAGGTGATGACGGCCTTCGGCACGGCCCCGGCCGTGGATCTCGTCGGATGGCGCGAACGCCGGCATTCCCTCGACGGCAAGACGACCTTTTCCCGACCCACCCCGATGCCTCTGGACATGGAGACCCAGCTCGTGCACTCCGCCCTCAGCACGGAGCGCTACGCCGTGCGTGCCGGCATCCTTCGGAGGGCCGGGGGATGGAACCCCGACATAAGGGTATGGGACGACTGGGAACTGGGGGTGAGGATACTGCTTTGCAATCCACGCATCAAGACCCTGGACCGCGCATTGGCCAATGTCCATTCCCAGATCGAGTCGATCACCGGCACCGACTTTGCGAGCCGTGCAGGGAAATGGGAACATGTCATTTCGACGGTGGAGGAGACGTTGGCCAGGAGCGACCGACCCGACAAGGCACGCCTGAGGCGCGTCTGCTCCTATTGCAGGGTGATATTGGCGGCCCAGTATGCGCGCGAGGGCAAGAGGCAGCTCGCCGGTCGACTGCTCGGCGAGACCCTCAGGCGCCCCGGCCTTGGCCCGGTGCACAGGCTGGCTCTTAGGAGCGCCTATCGCTACACGGCGACCGGGGGCCGGGGGGCCTTCACACTGATGGGGTGGATGCTATGAGAGGATAGGGATCAAGATACGAATCGAGGCATCGGCAAAAGAGCCGATGCCTCGATTCGTATCTTGGCGATTGCAGGGCTTGGTATCAGCGCTTGCGGCGGCGCACCGACTTGGCTGCAGCCGAATTGCCCTGCGAAGAGGAGGATGAGCTGACCTTGGCGCGTTTGGCCTTCGGGGTCGCCTTCTTCTTGGTGGAAGTGCGCTTCGTGCTGCGCACCGAAGGCGTCTTCTCGGTATCGGCTCCGGCCTCGACCACTGTGCGGTCGGGGATGGAGTCGCCCGCTGCGGCAGCGGCGGCAAGCTCCTTGGCGTGTTCCTGCTGGGCGAGGAAGTCCTCGCGGGTGGGTACCCAGAGGTTCTTGCCAAACTCGCGCAGTCGCGTGTCGATGCTGTCCTGGGCACGCTTCATGTCGTCCTCGTCGGGATACATCTGCGCCATCGAGAGGTTGCGCAGGTTGCGGGTCTTGTAGATCTCGCCGTCATACATGCCGAGGTTGAAATAGTCGTCGAGGCTGTACTGGGCCAGGTTGTTGTCGTCGGTGAGGAATACGTATTGCTGGGCCAGGTAGGGGCGCAGGGCGTCAAACTTCACCCAGAACATCGGGTAGCGGGCCTCGCCGCCGAAGTCGCTTGTGCGGTTGAGCACGGGGCAGATGGCCTCGACGCGCGTCTTCATCTGATTGGAGCGGCGGTCAAACTCCCATTTCTCTATTATGTAGTAGTTGAGCACCTGTCCGGTGGGCACGTCCGCCTCCTCGATGGTGTATCGGCCGTTCTTCTCGCCACCCTCGGCGGTGTAGTATATCTCGAAGCGGTCGAGCATCTCGGGGACGTTGATGCGGTACTTGTCGGAGAACACCTCGCGCCCGTCCAGATACTCGTAGGCCGGGATGCGCCCGTCGACGACGAGGCCCAGGATGATGCGGAAGAGGTTTTCCTGGCCGTCGATGACGTCCTCGGGGAAGTAGAGGGGGGTGTTGGCGTCCTTGGAGAGGTCGATCTGGCGATATATCTGGCGCATGTATGCCAGGTCGGCGTCATGGGTGGATTTCGTTTCATAGAACCCCTGCATGCGGTCGGTGATCTGAGGGGCTCCCGATTCGGTCTGCTGTCTCTGGCGGGGCCCCCCCTCGGCACGGCGGCGCACCACACCGGCGTTTTCGACCTGGGCCACGGCCCCGAGTCCGACAGCCGCCAGCAGGATGGCGGGGAGTAATATGCGATGTCTGTTCATAGGTCTGATACGTTAGTTGAGCGCCACCTCCATGGGTGAGATGTCGCGGGTGATACCGTCGGGGCCCTTGGCCTTGACGTTGGAGATGAAGAATGACTTGCCCGGTTTGAGGCGTTTGAACTGCTCCTTCTGGCGCGGTGAGAACGAGGCGCCGTTGGAGACCTCGGGGATGGCGTTGCCCATAGAGTCGTAGAAGGTGGTCGAGAAGGAGATGACGGTGTAGGAGACGTTGAGGATCTCGTCGTCGATGGCCGCGCCCACGCCGTCGGCGGCCAGCAGGGCGGCCTTGGAGATGCGCTTGGGGGAGCCCTTGTAGTGCACGGGGTTGCCCTGCGCGTCCTTCATGGCGATGTATGGGGAGGGGTCGGGGAGCTTGCGCACGCGAAACTTCATGGAGCCCATCTGCTGCGTGGAGCCCTCCATCTGGGCCGAGACGGAGATCTCGGCCTCGGTGCCCACCTTGCCGGGACGGGCCACCCAGTGGTCGCCCGAGCGGGTTAGCGTGCCGTTGGTCATGGTGGCCTGGATGGCGCTCATGGGGACGCCGGGCACACTGATGCTGATGGGGTTGTCGATGCCGGCGTAGAGGACGTTCATCATCGTGGCCGAGATGGTGGCCATGGGCTCGATGACGGTGTAGGCCGACTTGAAGGGGTGGCGGGCCGTGGAGCCGTCGCCACGCGCCACCTCGATGAATCCCGAATACTCGTGTGTGCCTATCTGGGAGGCCACGAATTCATAGTGGCCGTTGGGGCTGGAGAGCTTGGAGCCGTTGACGAAGACCTCCGGGCGCTGCGTGGTGTCGATGGCGGCCAGGACGATGTCGGCCGAATAGCGGCCTCCGCGCATGATCATGTTGGAGACAGGGATGACGTAGGCATTGAGCTCGTTGACGCGCACGTCGCCGATGTCGACGTTGGTGATGAGGCTCGCCAGGGCTTCGGACTGGGCCTGTCGCAGGTCGTTCTGGAGCTTGGTGAGCAGGGTGACGGCGGCCACGGCGGGCATGTTGTCGAAGAGGCGGTTCTCCCATGTGGTGGGTCCGACGGTGCCGGGCACGTTGGCCACCTTGGTGGAGAGCATGCTTTCGATCATGTTGCGCTTCGTGGAGTCGGGCACGAGCTTGACGACATACTCGCGATAGGCGTCGACGGCGTCGCGCAGCTTGCGGCCTCGCTCGGTGGTGGGGTCGAGCATGGTGACGGAGGCAGCCTCCAGGTTGTCGAGGTTGACGATGTTGGCATAGTCGCCCTTCGGGCCGTCGGCAGCCTTGGCGATGGCCGTCTTCAGCTCGTCGATGGTGGTGTAGAGGGAGTCGGAGCGGAGCTTGAGCTCGGTGCCCATCTCATACCACACGCCGGCCTTGGCGGGATTCTGCTCGTACAGCTCGGAGAGATACTTGTACTGCAGGTCGCTGCGCAGGGTGAGGTTGTTGTTGGTGCGGTGCAGCGAGTCGTGTACCTGGCTGAAGCCGTTGAGCACGTCGCTCGAGACGTTCAGGGCCAGCATGGCTGTGAGGACGATGTACATAAGGTTGATCATCCTCTGTCGGGCCGACATTTTCGCTACGTTGTTTCCTGCCATTTGCGGTTACTTTTAGATTCTTAGGCTTCCGGGGTGGGGGCGAAGGGGTTGGCCGGGGCCTGGGGGGAGCCACCCATCATGGGGTTGTGCATGTTGATGGTCATGGCGGTGATCATCTTCTCGTAGACGGCGTTGAGCTGCTTCATGTATCGGGCCATCTTCTCGGTCTCCTCGCAGTAGCGGGAGCTTTCGGCGGCCGATTTCTCGTACATGTCGCGTATGTCCTTCAGGCCGCGGTTGACACGGTCGATGGATTCGAGCTGCGAGCTGACGCTCTTGAGCTGGATCTCGTAGATGGTGTTGAGGCCTCCGATGTTGCGGTTGAGGTCTGCCATGCGGTCCACATATCCGGCTGCATTGTCGGAGATGGCCTCGCGGTTTTCGGTCACGGCCTGGTAGGAGGCCAGGAGGTTGGCGCTGGCCTCGTTGAGGGCCTGGGTGGTCTGCTGGAGGGTGGTCATCTGCTCGGCTATGGCTCCCATCTGGGCCATGTATTGCGTGGTGACCTCTGCCAGCTCTCCCATGCGGGCCATCTGCTCGCCGGCCTCGGTCATCTTGTGGATGGCGTCGCGCAGCGACTCTGCCTCTTCCTGGGTGATTTCAGTGCCTGCAGGCAGGATGCCCCCGACGGAGGTGCCCCCTGCGATTACGGGGCCACCGGCCACGACCGGACCACCGGCCACCGCACCGCCACCGGCCACGACCGGGGCGCCCGAAGCAGGGGCGCCGCCGCCCACCACGCCGCCTCCGATGACGCCTCCGCCTCCGGCGATGATGACGCCGCCTCCGGAGATGCCGCCCGAGACGGGAGCCGAGCCGACTTCGCCGGCCCCCTCGCCATCGACGATGGAGGGCTGGTGGTTGGCGCCGTCATATTCCACGGGTTCTCCCGAGTCGCTGGCGGGGACCCGGGTGCCGTTGATGATGACGCCGCCGAAGCCGCCGCCCCCTCCGCCGCCGGCCAGGTTGGGGCGGTCTTCGGGGTTATGCGTGTCGAGCACGGGGAAGACGTCCTCCCAGTGGTACTCCTTGGGAGGGCGGTCGAAGGCCGTGAGTA
>CAZHCM010000068.1:0-11549 GCA_964531005.1 uncultured Sangeribacter sp.
CGTCGGCTGCATCTTTCCGCCGGCTTTCAAGGATGTGCCACAAATCGGGTGCAAAATTAGTAAATTTTTCCCACCCCACCAAACTTTTCCCCCAACAATTTCACCAAAATCCTCAAAATTAACGTGGAAGCCCGTTCTCTAAGCTCCAGCAACCTATCTCTATCCTATGATATCGGACTTACTGCCTTTGACTATGACTTCCGGCATACGGTTCCGGTGCTAAATTTAGTTAAAAAGGTTGTGGAGGTGGAGGGGATTTTGTAACTTTGCAGTGTAGATAGGCCACAGAGACCGTCTACGACCAAGTGACTAAAAGATATTCGGAGTAGCGACCCGGCATCTTTGGTGAGAGCCAATGATGTGGACGCTGCTCCTTAATTTTTTATACAGAGACCATTATAGCCACCTATATGATGTCTTTACGACGAATCCATCCCCTCCTGGGGGCTCTTGCAATGGGTTCCCTCGCCCTGATGGGCGCGGGGGAGGGGTATGCCGTCCCATCCACGGCTGTGACACCGGAAGAGGCGCCGATGCACGTCGAGCCCGGCGACACCATCTTCTCACAGGACCTCGACGAGTATGTGGTGACCAAGAAGAAGAAGGGTGCCCTCAAGACGTTTAGCGTAGAAAACAACACCCTCATCAACCAGACCGAGCTTTTCCGCGCTGCGTGCTGCAACCTGGGGGAGAGCTTCACGACCTCCCCGTCTGTCGACGTCAGCTACTCCGACGCCGCCACCGGAGCGCGCCAGATCAAGCTCCTGGGTCTGAGCGGCACCTACGTCCAGATGTTGGCAGAGTCGATGCCTGCGTTTCGTGGGGCCGCGCTGCCCTATGGGTTTCGCTACGTGCCCGGCCCATGGATGAAGAGCATATCCGTATCCAAGGGGAGCAGCACCGTCAAGAACGGCTACGAATCGATCACCGGCCAAATCAACATCGAGTACCTCAAACCCCAGGACGAACCTGGGGTGACGGCCAACGCCTACTTCGACTCCGACCTCAAACTCGAGCTCAACGCCGATGCCAACATTCATATAAAGGAAGGACTGAGCACCGAGCTCCTTGCCCACTTCGAAGACCGCTTCGGAGCCCACGACTCCAATGACGACGGATTTGCCGACATGCCCGACATACGGCAGGTCAACCTCAACAACCGCTGGCAATGGGTTGCGGGCAGGTATATCTTCCATGGCGGCCTCTCGATGATCAACGAGAAGAGCCGCTCCGGGCAGACCGACATGCACCACGGTCACGGCGCCTCGGCGGCCGACCCCTTCCTGATCGACCTCTACGCACGCCGCTACGAAGGATACATGAAGCATGCCTACATCGTGGATCCCGAGCGAAACGGCAACATAGCCTTCATCGGGACGCTCAACATGCACCAGCTCGATGCATCCTTCGGCAGAAAGGGATATGCCGTCAACGAGAAAGGGGCGTATGCCCAGCTCATGTACGAGACAGACCTCGCCGAGAGGCACCAGCTCTCCGCAGGCCTCAGTTTCAATTATGACTATCTCGGCCAGCATGTCAAGACCACACACGACCCCGAGGTGCTTCCTGCCTACATACGAGAGCGCGAAGCCGTCGCCGGAGCCTATGCGCAATACACCTTCACCCATAGCAACCACCTGATACTAATGGCGGGAGTCAGGGGCGACTACAGCAGCCAATACAAGTGGTTTGTCACTCCGAGGCTCAACGTGAAATACACCCCCGTGGAGCACCTCAACCTCCGCGTCTCGGCCGGCAAGGGATACCGCACCGTACACCCTTGGGCGGAATACAACAATCTCCTCGCGTCGGGACGCACCATGGTCGTCGATCAGCTGAAGCAGGAGGAGGCCTGGAACTACGGCCTCTCAGCCGACTATTCCCACTACTTCGGGGCCCACAAGCTCACCCTCAACGCCGAATACTTCTATACCGACTTCCGCTCGCAGGCAGTGGTGGACTATGACAGCGATCCCGGGTATCTGACCATATCCCAATTGGACGGCAAGTCGTATTCGCACACGTTTCAGACCGACCTGACCTGGGAGGACACCCTTCGGGCTCTCCCTGACCGGAGCCTATCGCCTTAACGATGTCAAGTCGACCTATGGAGGCAAGCTAATGGAGAAACCCCTCACGAGTCGCTACAAGGCATTGCTAACAGCCTCCTACTCCACGCCGATGGAGATATGGCAGTTTGATGTCACTTTTCAGATGAACGGCGGCGGACGCATGCCCGCACCGTATCGACTCCCCGACGGCTCGATGAGCTGGGGGCCGCGGTTCAAGGCATTCCCGCAGCTCAACCTGCAGGTGACGCGATGGTTTCGCCACTTCTCCATCTACGTCGGAGGCGAGAACCTCACCAACTTCAAGCAGAAGAATCCCGTCGTCTGGAGCTCCGACCCATGGAGTTCCTACTTCGACCCTACGACCGTCTGGGGTCCGATCCATGGCGCGATGGCCTACGTGGGAGTACGCTTCAACTTCGGCCGTCTATAGCCACACCAAAATACCTAATACTTAGTACCTCATACAAAATCCCTAAACACAGCATAGAATGAAAAAGCAGATCATCCTTACCATCATGTGTCTCGTGGCGCTCGTAGGAGCAGCCAAGGACCTTCAGACGCTGCGCATCACGACGCAGCCTCAGATGTCGTGCAGCAACTGCGAGAACAAGATAAAGAAGAACATACGATTCGAGAAGGGGATCCATCAGATCACAACCGATCTCGAAGGACAGGTGGTGACCATCGTCTACGATGCCGACAAGACCGACGAGGACAAGATCGTCGAGGCCTTCCATAAGATCAAATACGAGGCCATAGTGCTCGACGACGATGCTGAGGAGTCTTCCACTTCCCCCTCCGCTCCTTCCTGCCACTAAGGAAAGTGCCCAATACCTAATACATAGTGCTTAATACATAGTACCTAATACCTAAAACTTAGCACCTAAACCAAGATGGATCTTGAAGCAATAAGGGAGAAGGGGCTTCGAGGCGAGGGGCTCACTCGCGAGGAAGCAGACTGGGTGGCCGGCTATGCCGACCTGGACGCCCTGTGTGACGTGGCCAACGAAGTGTGTCGTCGTTGGCAGGGCACGGAGGTGGATTCCTGCTCGATAGTCAATGCCCGAAGCGGCATGTGTGGAGAAGACTGCAAGTGGTGTGCCCAGGCCTCGCGCCATCACACAGGATGCGAGACCTACAACTTCCTTGACGAAGAGGAGGTGATGGGGGCTGCGGAGGCCAACGACAAGGCCGGCATACGTAAATTCTCGCTCGTCACCAGTGGCCGGGCCGTGTCAAAGAAGGACCTGGAGAAGTTTTGCGACACATTCCGTCGCCTGTCCAAGGAGACCGACCTGCACCTGTGTGCGTCGATGGGGCTCCTGGGCGAGGAGGAGATGAAGATGCTCAAGGAGGCAGGAGTGCGCCGCTATCACTGCAACATGGAGACCTCCTCCCGCTACTTCCCGAAGCTGTGCACCTCCCACACACCCGAAGACAAGCGGCGCACCATCGCTGCTGCGCGCAAGTGTGGCATGGAGATCTGCAGCGGCGGGATCATCGGCATGGGTGAGAGCATGGCCGACCGCATCGACTTCGCCTTCGAGCTTGCAGAGCTGGATGTGGACTCCGTGCCCATCAATATCCTCAATCCCATACCCGGCACACCGCTGGCCGACACACCCCTGATCAGCGAGGAGGATATCATACGCACCGTGGTGCTCTTCCGCCTGATAATGCCCAAGAAGTCGCTGCGCTTTGCCGGCGGCCGTATGCGCCTGAGCCACGAGTCGATGCTGCGCATCATGACCGGCGGCATGAACGGAGTGCTCATGGGCGACATGCTGACCACGGTCAGCAATACCATAGCCGACGACCGCCGTCTCTTCGCCGAAGCCGGTCTCCAATTCTGACCGGTGCCTACACGCAGAGGCATCAGCTCCCGCTTCCTCGGAAGTCGGAGCTGACGCCTCTGCGTACGTTTGGAGGGTTCACTCGTCGTTGAGGTCTTCCTGAGGGACGTACTTGTTGCGCAGGAGGTTGATGAGCATCACCATTGCGTGGTTGGTGGCGCTCTCTATGACCTCGCGGCGCGATCCGGGGAAGTGCTGGCACTCGCTGACGACGGTCTGGCCATACTTGACGCAGATCCATACGGTGCCGACGGGCTTGAAGGCGGTGCCCCCGCCTGGGCCGGCGATGCCGGTGGTCGAGAGGGCGCAGTCGGTGCGCATGAGCGAGGCGACCCCCTTGGCCATGGCCTCGGCCACCTCGCGGCTCACGGCGCCGTTGGCCGAGATGGCGCTGTGGGGCACTTTCAGCACCTCGGTCTTCACATGGTTGGCATAGCTCACGACGCTCCCCATGAAGTAGGCCGAAGATCCAGCCACCTCCGTTATGCGGTGGGCGATGTTGCCACCCGTGCAACTCTCGGCGCATGAGACGGTAAGCTCGCGTTCCGCCAGCAGCTCGCCGAGCACCTCCGGGATGCTTTTCTCCTCCGAGGTGACGATCTCGGGGCCGAAGAGGGTGTGGAGCGACTGGTGGAACTTGTTGAGCTGGAAACGCAGCAGCTCCACGCCCGTGTTGATGCCCGAGAGGGTGACGCGCGTCACGAGGTTGGAGCTCTCGAAGGTGATCTTGACAAACTCCGGGAGCTGGCTCTCGAAGTGCCTGAGCACCTTCGAGAGTTCCTTATGGGTGTATCCGTATATGACGACATGCCTCTTCTCGGCATGAGCGCCCTGCTCGGCGGAGGAGTCCTCCGGACGGGTCATTTCCGGATCTGTTATGTTGGTGTCTATGTCTGACATATTGTCGGTAGGTTAGAAATTAACGAGGGGAGCCTGTAGTCTCCCCGAGGGAAAAGTCATGTAGGTTCAGACCTCGACCCGGGCATATGCGGGCAGCGAGAGGTCGCGGGGCGACGGGTCTTCGAGATACTTGAAATATCCCGCGATGGCTACCATCGCCGCATTGTCGGTGGTGAAGGCCCTTGGCGGAATCCAGGCCTTGACGCCCATGCCGGCGCAAAGGTCGGCCACGGCCTGGCGCACGCCGCTGTTGGCCGACACGCCTCCGCCTATGGCCACCTGCCTCACGCCTGTCTGCCGGATGGCCTCCTTCAGCTTTGCCAGTAGCATCTCGATGATAGTGTGCTGCAGGGAGGCGGCGAGATCGGCCTTGTGGCTCTCTATGAAGTCGGGGTCCTCCTTGAGTCCGTCGCGCAGCGTGTAGAGGAAAGACGTCTTGAGGCCGCTGAACGAATAGTCCAGGCCCGGGATATGGGGCCGTGCGAAACGGAAGGCCTTCGGGTCTCCTTCCGCCGCCAGGCGGTCGATGTGCGGGCCGCCGGGGTAGGGGAGGCCCATGACCTTGGCACACTTGTCGAAGGCCTCGCCCGCGGCGTCGTCGATGGTCTTGCCGATGATCTCCATGTCGGTAGGCGACTTGACGAGGATGAGTTGCGAATTGCCCCCCGACACCAGCAGGCAGAGATACGGAAACTCCGGCACCTCCTGCTCAGGCGTCTCGCGCACGAAGTGGGAGAGCACGTGGCCGTGAAGGTGGTTGACGTCTATGGCCGGGATTCCAAGTCCTATGGCCAGTCCCTTGGCGAAGCTCGTGCCGACGAGCAGCGACCCCAGGAGGCCCGGGCCGCGTGTGTAGGCTATGGCCGAGAGGTCCCGGCGAGAGACGCCCGCCTGGCGCAGGGCCTCCGAGACTACCGGGAGGATGTTCTGCTGATGGGCGCGCGAAGCCAGCTCCGGCACTACGCCGCCGTATGCCTCGTGCACCTTCTGGGAGGCGATGACATTGCTGCGCACCACGCCGTCCACCAGGACGGCGGCGGAGGTGTCGTCGCACGAAGATTCGATGCCGAGAATGACAATGCTGTGGTCCATGATGCAAATTTAGCTAAAAAAACAGACGCGTGCAACCCTTTGGGTTGTACACGCGCCTCATTTTTGCTAATTTTGCAGATTGAAACTAACTATTCAAGGGTAAAGAGAGTGTGAAACGCCCCGCCAGGCATATCTACAGGGTGGCACGCAGCGTGCTTTTCACCGCAGTCCTGACTGTGGTGGGGCTGGTGGCGTGCCTGTGCGTGGCCGTCGCCCTGCCCCCGGTGCAGAAGCATATCCTGCGTGTGGCGTGCCGCGAGGTATCGACCCTTCTTGGCGGCGAGGTGGAGGCCGGGGCTCTCAGCATATCGCTCTTCGACGAGGTGGTGCTCCACGACGTCACCCTCTCCTCCCCCTCAGGGGAGCGGGTGATCCGTGTCGGCACACTCGGTGCGGGCATCGACCTCTGGCGGCTCCTGAGCGACGGGCGCATAGAGATCACCTACGCCGAGATTCTCGACATGGACGCCGCCCTGTCGCAGGCCAGGGAGGGTGGGCCGCTCAACATACAGTTCATGATCGACGCCCTCTCCCCCAAGGACCGCACCAAGCCCCCGACGAAGTTCGACCTCAACATACGCACGGTGGTGATCCGCCGCGGCCACCTCACCTTCGACCGCCTCTGGTGTCCCCACGTGGCCGATACTTCCCACATCGACTTCAACCATCTCGACATCGCCGGCCTGACGGTGGACATGAGCATCCCGCGCCTCCGCAACGACGACTTCGCCTTCCACCTGCGCCGCCTGGCCTTCGATGCCGGCGAGTCGCTCGTGGTCAGGCGCCTCTCCTGCGAGGGGGAGGTCTCTCCCATGCGCCTTGCCGTGCGCTCCCTCACCCTTGAGCTTGACCAGAGCTCATTGACTGTGAGCGATCTCGAACTCCCCCTGCCGGACGGCTACGCAAGCCTCATGCAGACACTGAAGGAGCGCGACATGGAGGTCAGGATTCAGTCGGACGGGTTCGTGCCTGCCGACTTGCGGGCCCTGCTGCCCCAGCTCGAGGCCTATCGGCAGCCCCTGCACATCAATTTCGACGCGCAAGGCAACATGCACCGCCTCGACCTTCGCGAGCTGAGCGTCGGCGGTGGCGACGGCCTGTCGCTGAGCATGTCGGGGCGCGCCCAAGGGCTTGACAGCATCGCCGCCGCCAAGGTGGAGCTCGACCATCTCGACCTCGACGTCTCCTCACGCATATCCACGCTCCTGATGACCCACCTCACACTACCGCCGCGCGTGCAGGAGATACTGCGCAAGGCCGGCGACATCGCCCTCCACGTCAAGGGCGTGGGCGACCTGGAGAGCGGCGACCTCGAGGGCGAGGGACGCATACGCACGGCGGCGGGCACGGTCGAGGTGGAGCGTGTGTCAGCACGCGGGCTGAAAGGGAATTCCCCCTCCATAGCCGGGCATGTCATGGGCGACGGCGTGGATGTCGGCGCCCTGAGCGGCGTGGGGACGCTCGGGCTCTCCACCTTCGACGTGGAGGGGCTGGTGATGTTAGGGGGCAAAGTGCCAGACGCCGACGTGACGGCCCAGATCGACTATATCGACTTCCGGGGGCTCCGGATAGAGGACATATATATGGAGGGGACGATGGAGAATGGCGAGGGGAGCCTCTCGGCCATGGTCAACGATCCCGACGCCACACTTGAGCTGGAGGCCGAGGGGAGGATTGCGGGGGTGGAGTCGATGCTCGACGCCCGCCTCTCGATCATCAACTTCGAGCCTTCGCGCGCCGGCCTTCTGCCCCAATACGAAGGTTACAGGCTCAGCGGATACGTAGACGCCGACCTGCAAGGGGACCGCCTCGACGACCTGACAGGCACGGTCAACGTACGCGACCTGCATTTCGCACACCCCGACGGAGGGAAGTCCATACTGCTCGAACGCCTCCGGGCCGACACCCGCGTCGACGCCGACGGGGTGAGGGAGCTGACCCTGCGCAGCGATCTCGTCGACGGGTATGTGGGGGGCACGTTCCAGGTGACGCAGGTGGCTCCGGTCGTGGTCAACATGCTCTCCATAGTCACTCCGGCCCTTGTCAGGAGCGTGCCGGAGACGCGCCTGGGCGAGGAGACGGCCTTCGACTACGATTTCACCGTCAAGGCCGACCATGAGGTGCTCGACTTCTTCCCCCTCCCAGTGCGACCGCTGACCGACGTCACAATCAAGGGGATGGTCAACGCCCCCGAGAAGATGGCGGAGGTGGAGATCAAGGCCCCCTACATCCAGCAGGGTAAGAACAAGCTCGTGCGCGACACGGGGCTCCGGGCCGTCATCGACGCCGAGAGCCGCACGGCGGGGCTGGCGCTCAGCACCGTGATGCCGGTCAAGTTTGGTGAAATGACCCTCACCGTCAATGCCACGGCCCATTCCGACAACGTCCTGGCCGACATCGGCTGGCGTCTCCCCGAGGCCGACAAGATGTCGGGCAAGCTCTCGCTCGGGGCCTCCTTCGAGCGAGACGCCGCGACGGGGGGCTTGGGGATAACCGGGGAGATCACCCCCTCCGACTTCGTGATGAACGGCGCCGAGTGGCACATCGGGGGTGGTCACATAGACTTCAGCGGCAAGCGACTGGAAGTGGATGACCTTCTGGTCAGCCACGGCGACCAGTTCGTGCGCGTGGCCGGCATAGCCTCCGACCTTCCCGAGGACGAGATGCGCGTCACGCTGGCCAATATCGACCTGGGCTATATCTTCGACACCCTCAACATCAACTACGTGCAGTTCGGGGGCACGGCGACCGGGGCCCTCTCCGGGTCTTCGCTCTTCACCCAGGCCCCGCAGGCGAGCACCGAGCGGCTCGACGTGCAGGGGCTGAGCTACAACGGGGGCCTGCTCGGCGACGCAAGCATATCCAGCAGTTTCGACCCGGCGCAGAAGATGGTGGGCATAAAGGCCGACATCCACGACGCCGGCCACCGCGCCGCCAAGATAGACGGCGGCATCTGGGTCACACGCGACTCCCTGAGCTTCGGGGTGGAGGCAGACCGGATCAACGTCGAGTTCATGCGCCCGTTCATGGCCGCCTTCTCGTCGGGCCTTGAGGGGAGGGCGTCGGGGCGTGCCAAGCTCTACGGCACCTTCAAGGACATCGACCTCGAAGGGCGCATCCATGCCGACACCATACGGATGAAGCTCGACTTCACCAACACCTGGTATGGCGGCTCCGACTCCGTGATACTCGACCGAGGCCGCATCGTCGTGCCCTCCTTCAGGATATACGACCGCGAGGGGCATTCCGGCGTATTCTCCGGGGAGCTGACCCACAAGTTCTTCCGCCAGCCGGCCTTCGACTTCAGGCTGCGCGACGCCGTCGACCTCCTATGCTACGACACGGACGCCCGAATCAACCCCGACTGGTACGGCACGATGTATGGAGACGGCGGGGCCACGATCACGGGTCGCCCGGGGTTCGTCGGCATCAGCATCGACATGGCCACGCGCCCCGGGAGCGCCTTCACGCTGGTGCTCAACGACACGCAGGCCGCCGAGGACTACCGGTTCCTATCCTTCAGCGACAGGCGCCGCGCCGCTTACGAAGCTGCCCTGCCCGACACGGTGCCCGACTTCCTGAAGCGGTTTCACCGCCAGGTGGCCCTCCAGGAGGAGACGCCCACCAACGTGGCCCTCGACATACGCGCCACCGTCACCCCCGACGCCCTGATGACGCTCGTCATGGACCCGGCCGGAGGCGACAAGATCACGGCCCGGGGAAGCGGCGCCATGCAGATGGAATACGAGTCGGAAAGCAACGAGATGAAGATGTTCGGCCGCTACGTCCTCGACGAGGGCAACTACAACTTCTCCCTGCAGGACATCATCCTCAAGGACTTCGTCATCCGTCCCGGCAGCGCCATCACCTTCAACGGCGACCCCATGAACGCCGACCTCGACATCGCGGCTACCTACCGCGTCAACACCAACCTCACCGACCTCGACAAGAGCTTCGCCAACGACCGCGAGCTCAACCGCACCAACGTGCCGATCGATGCCGTGCTGATGGTCGACGGCCCCATGACGTCGCCCGACATCAACTTCGACATCGACCTGCCGACCCTGACCGAAGACGTCGGCCGCAAGGTCAAGAGCCTCATCTCGACCAATGACATGATGAGCCGCCAGATCATCTACCTGCTGGCTCTCAACCGCTTCTACACCAACGAATACACCGGCGAGGGAGGCTCGACGGGCAGGGAGTTCTCGGCCCTGGCCTCCTCGACCCTTTCCTCGCAGCTCAGCAACGTGCTGAGCACCCTGACCGACAAGCTGACCGTCTCGCCGAGCATCCGCAGCGACAAGGGGGACTTCTCCGACATGGAGGTGGACCTGGCGCTCTCCTCGCGGCTGTTCAACAACCGCCTGCTCGTCAACGGCAACTTCGGCTATCGCGACCGTAACACGTCGACGACCACCTTCGTCGGCGACTTCGACATAGAATACCTGCTGACACGCAACGGCAACCTCCGCCTCAAGGCATACAACCATTTCAACGACCAAAACTACTACCTGCGTTCGGCCCTGACCACGCAGGGGATCGGCGTGGTGCTCCGGCGGGAGTTTGACAGCCTGAAGTCGTTCTTCCGCCGCAAGGAGGAGGAGCCCTCGTGCGTGAAAGTCATAAAGAACGAACAATCAAACGAACAAGAGGAAGACCATCAATGACAATAGACGGAATACTTGAGATAATCGGCCTTCGCAAGCGCATCAACGGCCTGGCGCTGAGCGGCGGGGGTGCCCGCGGTTTCTGCCACGTGGGCGTCATCCAGGCCCTTGAGTCGTTCGGCATACGCCCGGGCGTGCTGGCCGGGGTCTCCGCAGGCTCGATAGCCGCAGCCCTCTACGGCGCCGGTCTGACGCCCGACGAGATCATGGAGTGCTTCTCGGCCACTGCGAAATTCACCAACTACACCGAGTGGACGCTACCCAAGGAGGGGCTCTTCAAGCTCGACAAGTTTGCTCGGTTCCTGGAATCCTGGCTGCCGGTCAAGCGTCTCGAAGACATGAAGATACCCACCATCATCTGCGCCACCGACTTCGACCACGCCAAGTCTGTGGGATGGGCCAAGGGGGAGATCGTCCCCCGCGTCATAGCCTCCTGCAGCATCCCGGTCATCTTCCCTCCGGTGCGCATCAACGGGGTCAACTACGTCGACGGCGGCGTGCTGCGCAACCTCCCCGCATGGGCGATCCGCGACTACTGCACCACCCTCTACGGCAGCAACTGCAGCCCGCTTGACCGCACGCCTGACCAGAAGCACTCCATCGTAGGCATCGCCCTGCGCTCCTTCCAGCTCATGCAGAAGGCCAACGTGCCGCAGGATCTCAAGATGTGCGACTACGTGGTCTCCCCCCCGGCCCTGTCGGGGATCGGCACCTTCGACCTCTCGGAGATCCGCGCCATCGCCAGGCTCGGCTACGAGGAGACCTGCCGGATGCTGGAGCGAGCCGGCAAAAAGTAGGGGCGCGGCCACAACCGGAAGGCCCCCATGTAGGGGCGCGGCCTGCCGCGCCCACAACCGGATGGCCGCTATAGGTATTAAGTATTAGGTATTAAGTAAAATTTAAGACAGTGAAAGAGAAACTTATCATATATCAGCTTTTCCCGCGCATATTCACCAACCAGT
>CAZHCM010000069.1:0-11460 GCA_964531005.1 uncultured Sangeribacter sp.
CGGTCTGGTTGAAGGCGTCCTGCTCGTCGATGAAGCCGTTCATCGTGGTCAGGTCAGCAGTCATGTTCTTCAGGGTCTCCTTGTTGTCGGCAGCCTGCTCCTCAAGAGCCTGTACGTGGCTTACAACCTCCTCCTGAGTCTCGGCCAGGCGGGCAACCTCGTCGGATACGCGCTGGTTGAAGTCGGCGATCTCCTCGGCGTCGAGGCCTACGAGCTTGGCCAGTGCGTCGGATACGGTCTGGTTGAAGGCGTCCTGCTCCTCGATGAAGCCGTCTACGCGAGCGATCTCAGCGCTTACGCCAAGGAGGGTCTCCTTGTTGTTGGCAGCCTCCTCTTCGAGAGCCTGAACATGCTCAACAGCCTCGGTGGTCTTGTTCTGGAGCTCCTCGAGGTCGAGGCGGAAACGCTGGTCGGCGCCCAGCAGATCCTCAACGTCGGTAGCCATCTGCTCCTGGTTCTCGGCCAGGCGGGCAACCTCGTCGGATACGCGCTGGTTGAAGTCGGAGATCTCCTCGTAGTTGAGGCCCTGCAGCTTGGCGAGCTCATCGGATACGCTCTGGTTGAAGGCGTCCTGCTCGTCGATGAAGCCGTTGACGGTAGTCAGGTCGGCAGTCATGTTCATCAGGGTCTCCTTGGTGTCGGCGTTGTCCTTCTCGAGAGCCTGTACGTGGCTTACAACCTCCTCCTGAGTCTCGGCCAGGCGGGCAACCTCATCGGATACGCGCTGGTTGAAGTCGGAGATCTCCTCGTAGTTGAGGCCTACGAGCTTGGCGAGCTCGTCGGATACGGTCTGGTTGAAGGCATCCTGCTCGTCGATGAAGCCGTTCATCGTGGTCAGGTCGGCGGTCATGTTCATCAGAGTCTCCTTGGTGTCGGCAGCCTGCTCCTCGAGAGCCTGAACATGCTCAACGACTTCGTTGGTCTTGTTCTGGAGTTCCTCTACGTCGAGGCGGAATCGCTCGTCGGCGCCCAGCAGATCCTCAACATCGGTAGCGAGCTGCTCCTGGTTCTCGGCCAGGCGGGCAACCTCGTCGGATACGCGCTGGTTGAAGTCGGAGATCTCCTCGTAGTTGAGGCCCTGCAGCTTGGCGAGCTCATCGGATACGCTCTGGTTGAAGGCGTCCTGCTCGTCGATGAAGCCGTTGACGGTGGTCAGGTCGGCGGTCATGCTCATCAGAGTGGACTTGGTTTCGTTAGCCTGCTCTTCGAGAGCCTGTACATGCTCTACGATCTCCTCCTGAGTCTCGGCGAGGCCGTCGATGCGGGCGAGGTCGGCGCTCATGTTGCGGACAGTGTCCTTGGTTTCATTGTACTCCTCCTGCAGACCAACAACAGCAGCGGTCAGCTCGTTGGAAGAGTTGCTCAGGCCTTCGAGGTTCTCGGCGATGCGCTGGTAATCCTCGTCGTAGGCTTCCTTATTGGCCTTAACCTCGCCAATGAGCTCGTTGAACATGCCCTGGTAGCGCTCGTCGGTGCCGCGGAGCTCGTCCATGTCGGTGACAACCTGCTCCTGCACCTCAGCGAGGCGTGCAACCTCGTCGGATACGCGCTGGTTGAAGTCGGCGATCTCCTCGTAGTTGAGACCCACCATGTCGCGCAGGGTGTCGGATACAGTCTGGTTGAAGGCGTCCTGCTCCTCGATGAAGCCGTCAAGACGGGCCAGGTCGGCGCTTACGCCGAGCATGGTCTCCTTGTTGTCCATGCTTTCCTGCTGGAGAGCCTGCACTGCGGTGATGGTCTCGTTGAGGGCGTTGCTCATCTCCTCGTTAACGGTGGCGATGCGCTGGAAGTCCTCCTGATACTCCTCGTGGTTCTCCTTGACCTCGCCAACGAGAGCGTTGAGCTGGGTCTGCATGCGGATGTCGGAGCCGCGGAGGTCGTCCATGTCGGTGACAACCTGCTCCTGCACCTCAGCGAGGCGGGCAACCTCGTCGGATACGCGCTGGTTAAAGTCGGCGATCTCCTCGTAGTTGAGGCCCATCATGTCGCGCAGTGTGTCGGCAACGGTCTGGTTGAAGGCGTCCTGCTCGTCGATGAAGCCGTTGATTGTGGTCAGGTCGGCGCCGAGGTTCATCAGGTGCTCCTTGGTGTCGATGTTGTCCTGCTCAAGAGCCTGTACGTGGCTTACAACCTCCTCCTGAGTCTCGGCCAGGCGTGCAACCTCGTCGGATACGCGCTGGTTGAAGTCGGCGATCTCCTCTGCGTTGAGGCCTACGAGCTTGCCGAGTTCGTCGGATACGCTCTGGTTGAAGGCGTCCTGCTCGTCGATGAAGCCGTTGAAGGTGGTCAGGTCGGCATTCATGTTCATCAGGGTCTCCTTGGTGTCGGCGTTCTCCTGCTCGATGGCCTGAACGTGCTCAACCACCTCGTTGAGGAGAGTGTCCTGAGTCTCGTTGGCGTAAGCCAGGTCGTTGATCTTGGTCTCGGCAGCGTTCAGGTTGCCGCTCAGGGTCTCGACGTCGATGTAGAGAGCCTCGGTGTCGGCAGACTTCAGTGCGTAGAGAGCGGTGGGGACGGAAGAAACCTCGGCGTCGGAGAGGGTCTGGTAGACACCGTCGCCCAGGTCAACTGCCACCTGCAGCTTGATGGCTGCGCTGTCCCAGTTGATGCCTTCGAGAGTATTGTTGGTGCCGATGAGCCACTTCACCAGACCGTTGGCGTCGGTCTTGACGAAAGCCTGCTCGGAGTAGAGGACCTCGCCGTTCTCGACGAAGTTGAACTTCAGGCCGACTTCCTGATTGGCCACGACTTCATTGTTGTTGCGGATTACAGCCTGATAGTTCAGGTTTTCCACGCCTGCGATGGCGGGGAGGGCGGCAGTGCCGGCGAGAAGAGTAGAAAGTAAGAACTTGTTCATTTCAAGATGAGTTTGAGAGTTTTGATGAGTTTACCGTCTACGGCAACGGCTACGACGTAGGTGCCGGGGACATAGTTAGCGAGTGAAATGGTGGCGGGGCTCTGGCTGACGTTGGTGATGCCTCGGTTGACGCCGTTGTAGTCGGCTACGAGCACCTGCGTGTGGCCAAGTTTGCCATCGTCACACTTCACGAAGATGAGCTTTTCTGCTGCGTTCCATACGATTTCCACGCCCTCGGCATCCACAGTGACGCCCTCGATGAGGCTCTGCGGACCTTTGGACACGGCATCGAAGATGGCGGGCCAGAGGGAGGCGTTGTCGTTTGACTCAACCGTGTACCAGTTGGCAAACTCGTAGGCCACCGTAGCGTCGCCGACAGCCTCCGTTCCGATCTCGGAATAGATGCTTTCGACAGCAGTCGGGCTCTGTGCACTTGCCGAGGCTGCTACCCCGGCCAGCAACATGAGAGTTCCGATTTTGAGTGTCATATAGATGAGTTAGTTATTTGTTAGGGCCCTGCCGCGTGCAGGGCTTTGGAATTTCAAAACAGAATACTTACAAAGCAAGGCCAACCGTGTGGCTGACGTTTACAGCGGCAAAATTATACCAAATTTTCCTAACATCCAAACCTCAACCCATATTTTTAGGCATTTCATGCTCTATAACATACAAAAATACATATTTCTTAACAAACTGCCACGCACTATCAGTATGCGATTAAGATTTTTTAACTTTTAAAGTCCTTTCCCGAATTAAACTTCCGGGGCGTTTTTGTGTCACTACATTTTAAAATAATGGAGAATGGGGAATGGAGAATTGGCCCGCAAGCGGGCCTTGCGGAAACGGAACAAGAAAAATTAGAATGGGCTACGCGATCCAAAACGGATTCTTGCGTAGCCTATTCCACATTCTAAATTCTACATTAACTCTACATTCTACATTCTAAATTAAAAAACCGGGTGGATTTCCTTGAAGGCGAATGTCTCCTCCTGGTGGGGAGGGGCGGCGTGGCGAAGGGTTAGCATCCCGAGCTCGGAGATGGAGGATATCGATCCCCTGAACCGGCCGCCGTCGGGGCGCCGCCATTCCCATTCGCCCCGGCCGCGCCACAGGCGCGCCATGAACTCGCCGTGGGTGCGCTCGCGCCCCTGCTCAGTGGCAATGATCCGCATCCGGGCCTCTATGCTGTCGCCCAACACTTGCTCCACCTCCTCCAGGTCGTACTCGCGGCCGGTTAGGGCCCGCATCGAGACGGGGTTGGGGGCGTCGCTCAGGAAGAGGGTCTGGTTGACGTTCAGCCCGATGCCGGCTATGGTGCGCCGGATGTCGGGGCCGTAGAGGGAATGTTCGATCAGGATGCCGCAGATCTTGAGGTCGCCGACATAGATGTCGTTAGGCCATTTCACCTTCGCCCCGATGCCGTAGCGGGCCAGAGTGTCAGTGACGGCGAGGGCCACCGCCTCGCTTATGCTGAACTGCCGGCGCGCCTCCACCCCTTCGGGCCGGAGCAGGACGGAGACGGTGAGGTTCTCTCCGGGGGCGGACTCCCAGGTGTTGCCCCGCTGTCCCCTTCCGGCCGTCTGTGAACGGGCCGAGACCATTGCCGGGGCCTCGAGGGTGTCGGCATGGGCGCCCACATAGGCGTTGGTGCTGGGAGTGGAGTCAAGGTGCAGGTAGTGCATTGGGACTATGTATTAGGTATTAGGGATTAGGCCTTAATGCTTAGGGAACGGGTGGTGGCGTCTTCGGGGGTGATGTCTATGAAGAGGGTGTCGTCGGGGAGGAGGGAGCCGATGTTCTCCACCCATTCCATCAGGCAGAGGCGCCCGGAGTCGAAATAGTCCTCGACGCCTATCTCCTGGGCGTCGGCCTCCCCTTCGAGGCGGTAGAAGTCGAAGTGGTAGACGACGTTCTCCCCCGAGGGGTCGGAGTATTCGTTGACTATGCTGAAAGTGGGCGACGAAGCCTCGTCGGCCATGCCGAGATGCTTGCAAAGGGCTGATATAAGGGTGGTCTTGCCGGCCCCCATGGGGCCGCGGAAAGCCACGTGGCGGCGGTCGCCGATCGCCTCGGCAAGCCGCGCGGCTGCCTGCGGCAGCTCGTCAATGCTATAATTCATATCGATGGAAGGATGAGTTCTGATCGGGGCCCGCAAGCGGGCCATGCGGAAACGGAACGGGGAAATCTTGGAGGCTGATCTAAGCCCGCAAGCGGGCTTATCACTGGCCCCAGAGGAGCTTGTGGCGCAGGGAGGCGGCGAAGTCGGCGTCCGGGCGCAGGAGGACGCGCACCCCGAAGGGGGCGCAGGATATCTCGACCGAAGTGCCGCAGTCGAGAGGGAAACTAACCCCGTCGAGGCTGACGCGGTAGCGGGCGGCACGCGACGTGGTCTCGGCCCGGAGCCTGCTGGCCGCCCCTATGACGAGGGGACGCAACGTCAGGGTGTGAGGCGCTATGGGGGTGATGACCATACACCGCAGGTAGGGCTGGATGATAGGACCCCCGGCGGCCAGGTTATAGGCCGTCGAACCCGTCGGGGTGGAGACTATCAGCCCGTCGGACTGGTAATCGGTCAGGTAACGCCCGTCGACGTGCATGGCCACGCTGATCATCGAGGATGTCTCCTCCTTCAGGATGGCCACTTCGTTGAGGGCATAGGGCCACACGTCGTCAGGCATCCCCGGCACGTCGACGCGCAGCAACATGCGGCTCTCCACGGAGCCGCACCCCATGCGGAGCATCTCCACCATCTGGGGCGCCTCCTCCAGGGTGTATTGGGTCAGGAAACCGAGATGGCCCGTGTTGATGCCCACCAGGGGGATGCCCGAGTCGGCCAGGCGGCGGGCGGCGCGCAGGAACGTTCCATCGCCCCCGATTGAAACGGCCACGTCGACATGCTCGCGCGGCGAGGACCATGCCAATGTGCGACAAGCCGCCTCCACGCCCTCATCCATGAGATAGCGGCGGAAAGCGGACTCCACATAGACCTTCATGCCCGATCGGGCCAGGAGGTCGAGCAGCCGGGCCACTCCCGGCAGACGTTCGCTCTGGTGTCGGTGGCCGAAGACGGCCACCGACTCAGATGGCGAGATAGGCTCTAAGTTCATTCAGTCGGCGTTGTGAAAGCGTCTCGTCGGCATACTCCATGCCGTGGACGTCGGTGACTGTGTAATCGTATCTCTCAAGGCTGCGCACCACGGCCGAGGGGTCGAGGCAGCGCACGCGCAGCGTGACGCGCAACATTCCCTCGGGAGCCGGGACGCTCCATAGATCCACCAGATGCACCCCCGTGTCCTCCACGGCGTGTGCTATGAGGGAGGCGCTGTAGTCCTCCGGGCGGCACTCCACGGTGACGACGCTGCTGTCGTCGCGGGCGGCCAGCATGGCCCCCAGGGCGGTGAGCATCGAGGTCTGGTCGATGACCCCCACCGGGAGCGAGCCGTCGCGCACCCCCAGCATCCTGCCGGGGGAGTCGAGAAGCCTGGGCAGCACATCCACCAACGGAAGGTCGCCCTCCACACTGCGCGCCGGAACGGCGTCCACAGTGGCCGGCATCAATGATATGGCATCGCGTGCTGTCATCTTAGTATGGTTTTTGCTTTGTGCTGTCAAAAATTTTATATACTTTTGTCAAAGTGTTTTCTCCACCTGACATCTCCGGCCCGGGAAACCCCTCGCCAGCCATGGCGAAGCCGGATTTACAGGTAGAACGCATTGGCAAACGTCAAAGTTACAAATTTCGCGCCAATTTTTCAAAATATACCTGAAAAGGCGCCACAAACCACGCATATGACCAGACTCAGCGTCAATATCAACAAAGTGGCCACGCTGCGCAACGCCCGCGGCGAAAACGTGCCCGACGTATTGAAATTCGCCCTCGACTGCGAGTGCTTCGGAGCGCAGGGGATCACCGTGCACCCACGCCCCGACGAGCGCCACATCCGCCGCTCGGACGTGGCCGACCTCAAGAGGGAGCTCACGACGGAGTTTAACATCGAAGGCAACCCCACGCCGGAGTTTGTCGACCTGGTGGTGCGCACGCGCCCCGACCAGGTGACGCTCGTGCCCGACGCCCCGGACGCGCTGACGTCGTCGGCGGGCTGGGACGTGGTGCGCCACGCCGACCTGCTGCGCCCGCTGGTCAAGCGCTTCAAGGAGGCCGGCATCCGCGTGTCGATCTTCATCGACGCCGACCCGGCGCAGGTGCGCGCCGCCAAGGAGGTGGGGGCCGACCGCGTGGAGCTCTACACCAAGCCCTACGCCGACAACTACGCCGCCGACCGCGAGAGGGCCGTGGCCCCCTTCGTCGAGGCCTCGGCCGAGGCCAAGCGCGTAGGTCTGGGCCTCAACGCCGGCCATGACCTCAACCGCGAGAACCTCGCCTTCTTCCACGAGCGTCTCCCGCTGCTCGACGAGGTAAGCATAGGGCACGCCATCATCTCCGACGCCCTCTACCTCGGCATAACAGAGACAATAGCCCAATACCTCGCCTGCCTGAAAGACTAAGCAGAAGCGAAGCATAAATGTGTCCCGCCCAAGGGGCGGGAAGCCAATCAAACATCAATCCCCACTCTTCAAAAAATGGACACCCTCTCTTTCTGGTCGCTCGTAAAGGACGGCGGCTTCATCATGATCCCCCTGGCCATCCTGCTTCTGGTCAGCATCTACATCTTCATCGAGCGCTGCCTGGCGCTGCGCCGCGCCTCCAAGGAGGACCCGACCTTCATGAAGCGCATCCGCGACTACATCCATGAGGGGGACATCGAGAGCGCCGACAACCTCTGCCGCAAGACCGACACCCCCTACGCCCGTCTCATCCACAAGGGCGTCACCCGCATCGGCCGCCCAATGAGCGACGTGCTCGTGGCAGTCGAAAACACCGGCAACCTCGAGGTGGCCAACCTCGGCAAGGGCCTGACCTGGCTCTCGACCACGGCCGCCGGAGCCCCGATGCTCGGGTTCCTCGGCACCGTGACAGGCATGATCGAGGCCTTCTTCGCCCTGGCCAAGGCCGGAACGTCGGCCAACATCACCGTGCTCTCCTCGGGCATCTACCAGGCCCTGGTGACCACCGTGGCCGGTCTCGTGGTCGGCATCATCGCCCTCTTCGCCTACAATTTCCTCGTCTCGCGCATCAACCGCGTGATGAACAATCTCGAGGCCAAGTCCATGGAGTTCATGGACCTGCTCAACGAACCCGCCTAAGCATCCCGAGCCCATGGCACTCAAACGCAATTTCCAGACCCTGGAGACCTTCTCCATGTCGTCGATGACCGACGTCATCTTCCTGCTGCTGATATTCTTCATGGTCACCTCGACCATCATCTTCCCGGCGGCCATAGACGTCAACCTCCCGCAGAGCTCGGAGCAGACGGTGCTCAAGCCCGTCACGGAGGTGTATGTGGACTCGGTGGCCAACTTCTATCTCGTCGCCGACCGCAACGACTCCATCGCCGCCAACACCGAGGCGCGTCCCGTCTCGCGCGAGGAGCTGATGGCCTCCCTGCGCCTCATCCAGAGCCAGGACTCGACACGCGCCGTGGCCCTCTACGCCGACCAGCGCGTGGAGTACGGCAAGGTGGTGGAGGTGCTCGACATGGCCGCGCGCAACCACCTGCGCATGGTGCTCGCCACCCGCGCAGCCTCCGTGCCCGCACCCGCCGAACAGGGCACCCCCTCCCCCACCCCGCTCCTGACTGAATAACCCCCTGCCTATGACACCACGCGAAAAGAAGGACTCCATAATAGCCGCCTCCCTGACTATGGCCCTGGCGCTGGCCCTGCTGCTGACACTGTGGTTCGGCTCCATAGGCTTCGACCGCGCCACGCTGGCCGCCCAGTCCATCCCCGAGATTCAGAGCGACGAGGAGACGTTCCTGGAGCCTGAGCTAATACAGGAGGCCGGCGACGCCGAGGAGGACACCAACGACGAGGAGGCCCCACAGGCCCAGGGAATGCCCGAGAAGAGCGAGACGGAGAGCCCCCGCAAGGTGGTCAACGACGAGAACCCCAAGCCGGCCCCTCCCGTCGAGAAGCCCGTGACGCAGAAGGCCGAAAGCCCCGTGCAGGCCACCACCCCCCGCAAGACGAACGAAGAGGCCCAGAAGGCCTCTTCGGCGGTCGCCAACAAGTTTGCGCCGCGCAACGGCATGGCCGAGGGGAAGTTTGACGGCGCATCCTCCGGCACCCAGGGCGTGGGCGTGAGCGGCAAGCTGGCCGGGCGCAAGTTTCTGGGATGTCCCAAGCCCGACGTCGAGCTGCGCAACAAGGTGGTGGTGCGCGTAGAGCTGACCGTCAACGCCGAGGGCAACGTCATCGAGGTGCGCGGCGCCAGCGGCGTGTCGGGCTCCCCCTCCTCCTCGATCATAGCCAAATGCAAGGCCGCCGCCAAGGGGGCCCGCTGGGCCGCGAAGGCCGGGGCGGCCCCGGCCCTCGGGTCGATCACCTTTACTATAACACCTCGCCTTTGAGGGTGGCGGAGGTGGCCGAGAGGATGCGGACGCGGACGAAGTCGCCGGGACGGTGGTCGCCGCGCGGGAAGACCACAGCCTTGTTCTGCGACGTGCGGCCGATCAGCTCCTCGGGGTTGCGCTTCGAGGGGGCCTCCGCCAAGACCTCGAACTCACGCCCGACGTCGCGGAGGTTGCTCTGAAGCGAAAGCTCGTTCTGAAGGGCTATCATCCGGTTGAGGCGGTCGATCTTCACCTCCTCGGGCACATTGTCGGGCAGATGCTTGGACGCGAACGTGCCCGGACGCTCCGAATACTTGAACATGAACGCCGAGTCGAACCCCGCCTCGCGCATCAGAGAGAGGGTCTGCTCGAAGTCCTCCTCCGACTCGTCGTGGAATCCCGTGAACATGTCGGTCGAGAGCCCGGCATCGGGCAGGATGCGACGGATGGCCGCCACGCGGTCCAGATACCACTCGCGGGTGTACTTGCGGTTCATGGCCTTGAGCACGCTATTGCTGCCGCTCTGCACGGGCAGATGCACGTGGCGGGCGATGTTGGGATGCGCCGCCATGGCCTCCAGTGTGGCGTCGTCCATGTCCTTGGGATGCGACGTGGTGTAGCGTATGCGCATGTCGGGCGCGGCCTCGGCCACCATCCCCAGCAGCTGCGGGAAGGCCACCACCTCGCCGTCGGGTCCCTCCCAGCGGTAGGAGTTGACATTCTGGCCCAGGAGTGTCACCTCCTTGAAGCCGCGCTCCCGCAGGTCGGCGAGCTCGCGCAGGATGCTCTCAGGCTCGCGGGAGCGTTCGCGGCCGCGCGTGTAGGGCACGATGCAGTAGGAGCAGAAGTTGTTGCACCCGCGCATGATGGATATGAACCCGCTCACGGAGCTTCCGATGCGTCGCGGCAGCACGTCGCGATAGGTCTCCGTGGTGCTCAGCTCGATGTTGATGGCCTTCTCCCCCTGCTCGGCGGCCGAGATGAGGTTGGGGAGGTCGAGATAGGCGTCCGGGCCGGCCACGACGTCGACGCCGTAGTCATCGATCAGATGGTTCTTCAGGCGCTCGGCCATGCATCCGATGACGCAGACGATGATGCGGCGCCCCAGGCGGCGCCCCAGGGCGTGCCAGTAGGAGATGCGCCCATAGATCTTCTGCTCCGCGTTGTCGCGTATCGAGCAGGTGTTGACGACCACGGCGGCGGCCTCGTTGTCGGCCTCCGTCACCTCGTATCCCGCCATGCCGAGCATGGCTGCCACTACCTCGGAATCGGCCACATTCATCTGGCATCCGTAGGTTTCAATGCGCACTTTCTTGGTTTCAGTGCATTTTTTATCGTTTTTCGGTAAAAAAAACGGCTTCATTTTCTTGTAATCCGGATATTATAATTAATTTTGTGCAAAATTACCATTAAAATCTAAGCGTTACAAATGAGTATCCCTTTTATTACAGCAGAAGAAGCTGCTGCACACATCAAAAACGGAGACAATGTGGGTTTCTCCGGCTTTACGGCCTCCGGTACTCCGAAAGTTGTAACCGTAGCCCTGGCGAAGCGCGCCAGAGAGCTCCATGAAAAAGGCGAACCTTTCAAGATCAACCTCTTCACCGGCGCGTCGACCAACGACCACGTCGACGGAGAGCTGGCGCGTGCGAACGCCATCAACATCCGCACGCCCTACCAGAGCCACCCCGACGCCCGCAAGCTGGCCAACTCGGGCCAGATGAGCTATTTCGACACCGACCTGTCGCACGCCGCGCAGGACCTGCGCTACGGCTTCTACGGCGACATCGACGTTGCCGTCATCGAGGTGACCGAGATGAGCCCCAACGGCGAGCTGATCCTGGGCGCCGGCCTGGGCATGACACCCACGCTGGCCATGATGGCCAAGAAGGTCATCATCGAGTACAGCTCCTACTACCAGACCTCCTTCCGCGGATTCCACGACAACTACGTGCCCCTGGATCCCCCTCACCGTCGCGAGATCCCCATCTACAAGCCTTCGGACCGCATCGGCAGCACCGTGGTCAAGGTGGACCCCGCCAAGATCATCGGCATCGTGCCCTCCAACGCCTCGGAGAGCATCAAGCCCTTCACGGCCACTGATGAAGTAACGCAGAAGATCGGCGACAACGTATGTCACTTCCTGGCCGA
>CAZHCM010000070.1:0-10877 GCA_964531005.1 uncultured Sangeribacter sp.
GCTGGCGCTGCATCTTCTCCCAGATGGCATAGCCGTAGGGCTTGATGACCATGCATCCGCGCACGGCCGACTGCTCGGCGAGATCCGCCTTTACCACAAGCTCGTTATACCACTGGGAATAATTGTCAGAACGTTTCGTGAAGTTCTTTAATTCTTTTGCCATTTCGTCTTATTTCGAGATAAACGGTTCTTTCGTATCAATATAGACTACAAAGTTAATAAATCTTTGCGACTCTTCCAACACATGGGCCTCAACGCAGGCGGTCCGCCGACTCCAGGAGACGCTTGTCAGCGCCGATGCGCTGCCAGGCCATGATTGTGGCGACGATCGCGATGAAGGGGGCGCAGCTCATCTGGGTCCAGTCTACGTCTCCACCCTCCACGGTGTTGTATCCCGACACCAGCCCGCAAGCCACACATGCGCACATGAAGAGGAGCGAGACCAGGCAGACCTTCATCTGCAGGCGAAGGTTGCGATAGAGGAATATCGCTATCAGGGGCAGGATGGCGCTCATGATGGAGAGCACGAAGAAGAACCACGTGTGACAAAGATAGCCGCTCGGAGCCCCGTCGGTGACCTGTCCCGCATACTGGAAGCCCAGGGGGGAGAAGAGGAATGTGAAATCGGTGGTGGAGACCTGCGCTATCGTGAGAAAGGAGAAGATTCCCATGACCACGCCGGCCACAAGCAGCAGCACTGACTGCCAACGCTGTATTACCATAGTCCTTTAGTTAGTTATTGTATTCTTCATTTGGGTTGACATGCTTCCGGCCACCGGGCTATAGACCCGTTGGCGGGTAGCATGTCGCAAATTTACAAAATTTTTCGCTAATTTTCCCTTTTGGCTCAGGAATTGTGATTATATTTGTATCAGCAATTCAAATTTTATGGCAAACACCAACCGTAAACCCGTCTTCAGCGCAGAGGTATTCTCCCTTCTCGCCTTAAATAATATGGCAGCCGCCTTCTCCATTCTCAGGGGAGCGGTCCTCAAGGGGGAGCATCGGGACCTGTCAGCAGAGCTCGACAAGTGGGAGACAACATACCGCAGTCTTCTCGACTACATGGCCACTGGCTCGCCGGATGCTGGGCGTGACGACATGCTCTCCGACATCCGGGGGGCGTTGCGCGATGTGGCCCAGGAACTTGACCGGCGTTCGACTATGATCGACGACCCGCGCCTTTACTTTTCCACGGCGCGACTTCTTGATCTGCGCCGTTCCGATCTGGGAGCCTTGCTACGCACCGCCCGGGAGCTTTCGGCCATGGCAGCCCTCGCAGGGACTGCCGGGAGCCTCGACGACGACCTCCTACGCAAGAAGGAGGAAGCATATGAAGCCCTTTTCCTCCGGTTATGGACTCTCGGCAGGGAGTCTGACCCGGCCGTTGACACTGCTGTCAACATCCTTGCCGAGCCTGACACTCCCTATGATCTGTCGGTGCTCATCATATCGGGCTTGATGCTTGGCCTGATGCAATATTATGATTCTCATCGCCTAAGGGCCTTGTGCGAGGCTTACCTGAAGGCCACGGACGAGCGTCTGGCCGCCCGCCTGCTCGTGGCGCTGGTGCTTGTGGTCAGAAGATGGTCGGAACGCATTCGTTCGGACCGCCAGGTAATCGCTGCGCTGGAGTCGCTGCGTGATTCATTGGTGTCCTACCGTCGCCTACGGGAGGTGGCCCTCGCCCTGATTCGCACCCGCGACACCGAGCGTGTCTCCGCAAAGATGCGTGACGAGCTCATCCCCGACCTGATGAAGATCAAGACCCAGGATTTCCCCCAGCTCCGCGAGGGAGCCGAAAGCCTCGACATCTCAGATATCGAGGGGAACCCGGAGTGGGAGGAGATGCTGGTGAATTCCGGTATCGCAGACAAGATGAGGGAGCTTTCGGAGATGCAGAGCCAGGGGGCGGACCTTCTCATGGCCGCATTCTCCAACCTCAAGTCTTTCCCGTTCTTCCGAAGCCTCGTCAACTGGTTCATACCCTACTCGACCTCCCATTCTTCCATCAATTCCTTCACTTGGACCGGTTCTGACATCGTGAAGTCCCTGCTTGAGGAAAATACGGTAATGTGCGATTCCGACAGGTTCTCCTTTATATTCGCCCTCAATGCCATGCCCTCCGCCCAACGCGACATGGCGATGACGACACTCTCGGGGCAGCTCAAGGAATATAAGGAAGCCATGGCCGGGGCTGCCCTCAAGAGCACTTCTCCTGTCTTTGATTCCGAGGTAAGCAGTTTCCTGCGCAACCTCTACAGGTTCTATCGCCTCTTCAACCGCCATGCAGATTTTTCCGACCCATTCCGAAAATCTTTCGTCTTCTCAGAGTTGCCGGTAATAGGAGACATTCTCTCGGAGCCGGAGATTCTGACCCTCGTCGGGGAGTTCTACTTCAAACGTGGCTATTATCGGGAGGCTCTCCCGATGCTGAGGTCTCTTGCAGAGGCCGAAGGGGCCGACCCTCTCCTGTGGGAAAAGACCGGCTATTGCCTTGAGGCTCTGGAAGAGTACCCTGCCGCCATTGAATGTTATGTCAAGGCGGAGCTGTTCAATCCCGACAAACTCTGGACGGTGCGCCGCCTGTCGGAAGTGTATGTCAAGGCAGGCAAGGTCTCAAAGGCTGCCCCCTATGCCCGCAGAGTGGTGGAAAGCGATCCCGAGGACATCAAGGCGCTTCTGACCCTTGCCGATATCGAGAACAGTGTCGGCAACCTCGACCTGATGCTGAAGGCTCTGTATAAGGCTGACTACATCGCTCCAGATCGCAGGGACATTTGGACAAGGATAGTCTTGGGCGAAAGCAGGTCGGGCCAACCGGCCAAGGCCCGGAAATACTTGGCTAAACTCCTCTCTGATGCCCCGACCCCCGACGACTATATGCTTGCTGGCCACTTGGCGCTTGCGGAAGGAGACCTGAGACAGGCCGCCTCCATGTATCGCCAAAGCATAGATCCAACTGTCCCGGTAGCTCAGTGGCGTGCCAGAGTTCTCGACTCCGCCTCGAAGTTCCCTGGTGATTCCATTGATCTTCAGGTCTTCAATCTGCTCCTCGACAAATTGGAATACGATTTTAAAGCCTGACCCACCCATTCTTTCATAACGTAGCGATGGCCTGACTTGTCGAAACAGAGTCAGGCCATCGCTACGTTTATTAAGAATGCCAATATCAGACTGCCAAGGAGGCTTCTATGGCTCTTACGGCATCAGAGACCTCGCCGCTCGCCATGCGGTCCTTGACCACCGATATGCCATGAAGCACGGTGGCATGGCGACGGTTGAGCTTCATGCCTATGGCGGATGACGAGAGACCCGTCAGCTTATGGGAAAGATACATGACCATGTGTCGGGCATCGGCTATGTCGCGCACGCGGCTCTTGGTGAACAACACGTCTTTCTTCAGGTTATAGTATTCCGCCGTGGCGTCCACGATCATGTCGAAGTTTAGGTCGCGGCGTGGCTGCGCCGGCATTACGTTCTTGATAGAGTTGCTCATCACGGCCCGAGCGAGGTCGACTGTGATGGGTGCATTCAGTGTGATGGACCGGGTGAGGATTCCCATGACCACTCCCTCCAGCTCACGCACGGAATTGGCTGCCGTCTCTGCCACAACATTGATCACGTCTTCCGGGAGCTGGAGGCCATTCTTCTGGGCCTTCGCCATGAGGATGCGTTTGCGCAGCTCAAAGTCGGGACGTTCCAACTTCTCGGTGATGCCCCATTTGAATCGGTCTATAAGACGGTCAGCGATGCCGTCGAGCTCCATCGGGGGCCGATCGCAGGTGAAGACAAGCTGTTTGCCGTTCTGATGCAGATGGTTGAAGATCGGGAAGAGCGCGTCGTCGCCTGTCTTGGTCTTGAGCGAGAGCTCCTGCAAGTCGTCAAGGAGCAGCA
This sequence comes from uncultured Sangeribacter sp., assembly GCA_964531005.1. Lineage (GTDB taxonomy): Bacteria > Bacteroidota > Bacteroidia > Bacteroidales > Muribaculaceae > Lepagella. Next base: position 3,898 of record CAZHCM010000070.1, read on the forward strand.
CGTCCATCTGTTGAAACCAGTTGATGAACCCCGGCACCTTCTTCTGTATCACAGCATTGGCATACAGGTTTTGAAACTGTCTCAATGTGGTGAAGAGCACCTTTGCCTGGGGATTGCGCTCCTTGATGCGTATTCCTATCGCCTGGATAAGATGGGTCTTTCCCACCCCCACTGGCCCGTAAAGGAAGAAGGGGTTGAAGTCCGATTTCTCCGGATTGTTGGCTATATACTCGGCAATGGTGAAGGGAAGGCGGTTGCTCGACCCCACGCAGTAGTTTTCAAAATTAAGCGTGGAGTTCAGTTGGGGATCGAAGTCACCGCCGCGTCCCTGACGTTGCGCCTCACGCATCGCCGGCTGCTGCAGTGTCTGAATGAGACGGCTGTCGATTGCCTTGCTGCGTATCTGGCTGCTTAGGGTCACTTTCGAGCCCTCGTCATCGGCTATGATGCCTACTTCATACTTCAGCTTCACGCCCGGACCAAAGACACGGCGGAGCACGGAGCTGAGCAGGAAGATGAAATCGTCCTCATACTTTTCATAGAAGAACTGGGTGGGGAGGCCGAGTGTCAGGAAATTGTCTTCAAAACGAAGGGCCTTGGCACATGCGAACCATGTGTCATAACGTGCCTGTCCGATATTATCCCGGATAATATCGAGGCAGCGTGCCCATTTGTCTTGGAAGGTTTCCGTCATCTTACTTGTCTCGGTTTAGTGTTATGCTTGCGCCGCAATGTCGCTGCGCTGTCTGAGAGTCTGTACGCGTACAGACAGGTCCACCCGGACTTTCAGAGGGAAAAGCAGTGCAAAATAACAAACAATTTTGCGAAAAAAAAATCCCTTTCACGTTTGGATTTTTCCCGCTTTGTGTAACGTACCTGATTTTCAGCAACCGCAAAAACGGAGGGAGGGCCCAATTTGGAAAACATTCCAAATTGGGCCCTCCCTCCAAAAGTCGTCCTGGCGCCTCAGAGAAGCTTGATGCTGATGTAGCGCTTGGGATTCTTCTTGATGTCCACTATGAGCGAGTCCACATCGGCCGCCACCTGGTTGAGGCGGTTGTAAAGCTCGGGATCGTTGGTAAGCTGCCCGAGGGTCGAGTTGGGGTCGTTTAGCTGCCGTGAAAATTGGGTGAGGTTTGCTGTCAGCTGGTTCACGTTGTCTACCGTCGCGTCCAAGGGAAGATTCTTGAGCTGGTAGGAAAGGGAGCCGAGATTGGAGGCCATGGTGTCGAGCGAAGCCGTGATATGCCGTGCATCGCGCATGACAACGGGGAGATTGCCGTTGATGTTGCGGTCAAGACCTGTCAGCATCGACGATGTCGTGGCAGTGATTTGGTCGAGACGCTTGATGGAGGCAGCCAAGGCGGGATCTGCTACCAGGATATTGACATTATATAATATGGAGTCGAGTTTCGGCAGGAGCTGGGTGATCTGGGGCATGAGGTCGTTGGAGACCGAAGACATGATGTCGGAGGAGCGTCCCGTCTCCACTGAGCCGCCGACAGGTATCATCTTCTTGCCAGTGCCAAGGGTGAGGTCGACCGACGGGCCACTCATCAGAGTCGGTGTCAGGACAGCCTTGGTGCCTTCGGGAAGCCGCAGGTTCTTGTCGAGCGCGAGGACCACCTCCAGCTTTCCAGGCTTTTCGTAGTTGAACCTGATCTCGCGGACCTGTCCCACCTTATAGCCCTGCACGTTGACCGGTGCCGATATGGCCAGCCCATCCACCTGGTCATAATAGGCCATATAGTAGTTGGCAGGGGTGAAGAGATTGATTCCCTTCAGATAGTCTATGCCGAAGATAAGGATAAGAATGGCCACGATGACCGAAAGGCCGATGGCAAACTCCTTGCTGAAAAGTTTCTTCATATATTTTTCTTGTGGTGTTTTTACATTTTATAACAATCAAAGGGGCATTATCGTTTCAGCTTTCACTTTATCTTGTCGCAGTAGTCCTTGAAGGCCGAGAAGAGTGCCTCTGCCATTTCCTCCACACCCTTGTCGGATGTAAGGTACTTCGCACAGTCAGGGTTACAGATGAAGTCAAGCTCCACGAGCACGGCAGGCATGGATGTGGCCCATAGAACCCAGAATCCAGCCTGGTGCACACCCCGATCCCTTCTGCCGGCATGGCCCACGAGTTGGCGTTGCGCCTTGTCTGCAAAATCGATGCTCAGGCTCAGGTTTTTCTTCTGCGCCATCTCGAAGATGATATACGACTCGTCTTTTGATGGGTCAAAACCGCTGTACTTTGCCTTGAAATCCTTCTCGTATTCTATCACGGAGTTTTCCCTTCGGGCCACTTCCATGTTGTTCTGGTCTTTGTGGAGGCCGAGCACATAGACCGAGGCTCCGCACACCGAGTTACGGTTCTTGTTGGCCTTGTCGACAGAATTGGTATGTATGGATATGAAGAGGTCCCCCTTGGACTTGTTGGCCTTGTCGGCCCGTTCCTGCAGGGTGAGGAATGTGTCGTCGTCGCGAGTGTACACAACGTCGACATCCTTCATCTTCTTCTCTATCAGTTTTCCAAGTTTCAACGCCACCGACAGATTGATGTCCTTTTCCCTGGCTCCATGGTCGATGGCCCCATGGTCCTTGCCGCCGTGGCCGGCGTCAAGCACCACCGTGAAATCCTTCTTCGGCGCTCCGGCGGCATTAGCCCCTATGGGACCAATCAATGCCGATCCCGCCATAGCGAGGCACGCGAGCAGCCTTGCGATACGTTTGTACCCGTTTGACATGCTTGACATTCCCATCCTTATAGAATCTTGATGGCTATCGCCGCGCATGCTTCGGCGTCAGCCAGGGCATGGTGATGGTTCTTCAAGTCGAATCCGCAACGGGCCGCCACCGTGCCGAGTTTATGATTGGGAAGCGTGCGCCCGAATGTGCGTCGGGAAGCGGTGCAGGTGCAGTAGAATTCATAATCGGGATAGTCGAGCCCGAAGCGTTTGAAGGCCGCCTTCAGACATCCCTCGTCAAAGCGGCTGAAGTGGGCCACCAGCGGAAGTCCCTCTATCAGTTGGCTCACTTCGGCCCATACCTCCGGAAATGTGTCGGCCGCCTCCGTATCCTCCTTCGTGAGGCCGTGGACAGCCACGTTTGCCGGCGAATAGTAGTTGGGGACGGGATGGATAAGACTGTAATATTTTTCTGCCACCCGGCCGTCGCGCACGACCACCACCCCGACGCTGCATACGCTGGAGCGATTACCGTTGGCTGTCTCAAAATCAATAGCTGCAAAATTTTTCACAGGTGCAAATTTACAAAATTTTTCGTCATTGTAGGACTGTAACCCCGATTTTTGCTATTTTTGTGGCATGATACCTTTGAATCAGGATTTTTACGACTTCGTCTCCTCACATGCAAATGATGATGTGGCCAGTCTTCGGCTGCGTCTTGCTGGGCGTCCTATGTCCTTTCCTCTCGATTTGGCCTTGGTGCAGATCGAGGCCCGAAGGAAGTGCCGTCAAAAGCTCGCGCCCTTTCTTTCGAGCAGGGAGTTCCTCTTCCCGACTCTTCTGAGCGCCGAGCAAGCCTCCGACTGGAGAGTGGCCTCAAGCCATGCCTCGGACGTCGGAGGCAAAAAGGTGCTTGATCTGACTGCCGGACTTGGCATAGACGCACTTAGCATGGCAAAGAAGGGCGCGGAAGTGACCTGCGTCGAAATCGAGCCATTCAAATGCGAGGTGCTGAGACATAATGCCGAAAAGCTCAGTCTTCCTGTCACCGTGATTTGTGGCGATGCGGCTGAAATCGTTGTCACCTTGCCCGATGACACTTTCGACCAAGTCTATATTGACCCTGCTCGTCGCGACTCGGCTGGAAAACGCACCTATGCCTTTGCAGACTGCACGCCTGATGTCACGGTGCTTGGTCCAGAAATGTTGAGGGTGGCGCCGAAGTTCGTGGTCAAATCCTCTCCCCTTCTTGACCTTTCAGCAGTGAAGGGGCAGCTCCCGAATGTCTCAGCGATGGAAGTGACGAGCGTGAAGGGGGAGGTCAAGGAAGTGCTTGTGACTGTTAGTCGTCTTCCGGCCGAGACATGTCCAGTCACCATGACCATCATAGGAGCCACAGGGGAGGCTCAGTCCTGGACTGTGCCTTTTGCCTCGGTGGGCAGCCACGCCTCGGCACTTGCATCCGACGAAGATATTGCCGAGGGCAAATGGCTGTGCGAGCCTGACGGAGCTGTGATGAAGGTGCATCCCTGGGCGGAATTTTCTACACGATGGCCCGAATTGAAGAAAGTAGCCAGCGACACCCATCTCTTCATAAGCAAGACACGCCCCGCGGATTTCCCGGGACGTGTCTTGAAAATCTTTTCGTTGCCTGACAGGAAGGCCGCGAAGTCTCTAAGCGGAAAGCTGATCAATGTCGTGACCCGCAACTACCCCGGCGGTACGGAGGGCTTGAAGCGAAAGTTCCGGCTCACAGACGGTGGCGAGGAGTTCCTCTATGCATTCCGTAGTCCTTCGGGGCGCCCTGTCGTGGCCCTTTGTCGAGAGGAATAGTCCTTAGAACTTGAAGCCCATGCTCAGCACGATCTGGTTGTTGGTGTAGCCGACCTTGGCCGAGGGCTCGAGTCCGGGGTTTGTCGGGTCCGGGGTATAGGCGTGCCATGTGCCGGTGCGATGCTTCCAGACGTAGGCCAAGTCGGTGTAGAAGCTCTTGAAGTTATAGCCCAAGCCGCAGGTGATGTAGTTGATGTTGTCATCGAAGGTGTATGACGTCAACGTGCCGGAGGTGTATATAGTCTCTTCGCCCGACTTGGCCTTGCTGCGTACAGGCGAGGAGGTGTAGGCATATCCGGCACGCACGCTGAAGCGGGGCGTCACACGATACTCGGCTCCTACGCGCAGGGTGCTCGATGTCTGGTAATACTCCTTGACGTCGGCGTTGGTCTCTGCAAAAGGATCGTTGACAAACGGCTCGCCGGCGCGCGTAGCGGTTGCCGTCTGCTGTTGTGCAGGGGCGTACCAGTCCCACGGATCGTCCCACCAGTCCCAGTCTCCGCCGTAGGAATAGGAGCTGTAGGGAGAGAAATGCATGTGATTGTACGACTGCCAGTCGTAGTCGGCCGAAAGTATGATCCTATGGCCCACCACACCGGCAATGCTTGCGATGAAGCGCCACGGGGTGCGGAGATTGTACTCGTTGTAGCCCATCGGGGTATTGCTTCTCGTATGCCGATTGGCATTGTCATAGGTGAAGGTGGTCTCGGCCGAGTAGTTCTCCTCGATGCTGTACCATGTAGGGGTATGGAAAGCGAATCCGAAACGCAACTCCTGTATCGGCTTGACGATGACGCCAAGCTTGTAGTTGAAGCCGTTTCCGCTCACTCCATAATAATTGGACAGGGCTATGTTGGAGTCCATCCTTCCGGCAACGCCTCCTCCCGTGTCGACGTACGCTCCTGTCATGCGCTCGCCCCACACGGTGGAAAGATTGTAGTCAAGCCCTATGATGCCGAAATCCATGCCCCAGTACACGAGATTGGCGAAGTTTCCGCCGAAGGCTATGTTATACTCGTTGATGGAGCCGGTCACTGTCTCTGTGAAGGCGCCGTTGCCGGAAGTCCCTTCTCTCCATTGGCCCTGCCAATTGGGATAGTCGGGATCCCCTTCTGGGGTCACGAAATAGCTGTCGTAGCCCAGGATGGAGATCCAGGGAGCGGCAAGTCCCCCGTCATTGGGGTTGTAAGGGTCGTAGCCTGTATGCTGGTTGAACTCCACATCTCCAACTGTGACATCGTAATGGTTGGACACGCCTGCGATATAGTTGGTGATGGAGTTGCGCAGCTGAGGTATGCTGCCGCGCACGCTGCCATTGAAGGAGGCAGCCTTGTTATAGGTGAAGCCGATGTTGAAGTTCGGCACCACACTGCTGTTCAGACGAATGGTGGCCACGCCGCCGATGTTGTTGAGCAGAAACTTTGTCTGCGACAGAGTGGATTTGTTGTCCATCGAGGTCGCAGCCGCGTTCTGGCAGTCGAGGTTTACCGTGACGCCGATGTCCGATGCCCGGTAAACGCCTATGCCTGCCGGATTATAGGAAAGCGTGGTCAAATCGGCTCCAAGGGCTCCGAACGCGCCGCCCATGCTCATGAAGCGTGCCGTGCCCTTTATGTCGGTCGGGCAGAAGCGAAATCCGTCCATGGCGCTCTGCGCGAAGGCCGGGATGGCTGACAAGACTGCCCCGGCCATTATTGTGAGTGCTTTTTTCATTATGTTGCTGGTTTTACTATGGAAAGACCCTTCCCCGTTCTAAAACGAATGGCAAATATTTGCCGGGCTTCAGCGACGGGTGCCTCTTGCGCCTCCGCCGCCGCCACGGCTGCCGCCTCCGCTGCTGCGGTGACCGCCACTGCTTCCGCCATATGACCGTGAGCCTCCGGAGTTATAGCTGCGGTTGCTGTTGGTGTTGGACTTGGTAGTGGTGTTATAGCTCTTGTTGGAGTTATAGCTACGGTTGGAGTTGGTGGTGGTAGTGGTGGTGCCACTTCCAGATGTCCTGTGTCCACCGTTGGTGCCGGTATAGGAGCCAGTGCCAGTATGGGATCCGGTGCCTGTGTAGTTGCCCGTGCCAGTCGTGCCGCTTCGGCGATGGCCGTCACTCTGCACAGTCACGCCAGTGGAGGAGTTGTAGTTGCTTCCGTTCATACCCACACGGTTGCCCTGCGTGTGTTGGGAGCCTCCCACATATCCTCCTTCAAGGCTCACGCCGCTCTGACGACGATGGTTGGTCTGGCCGATGGATGAACCGTAGTGGCCGTTGGAATTGCCCGTCGATGGACGTGAATATCCGGGAGTGGAGGTGGTGTATCTATGACCTCCTCCATTGGTAACGTAGCCCGGACGGGTATTGTATGCCCAACCGGCTCCTGGAGCCACCGGACCGCGGCCGCCTGGGCGACGGTAGTCCGTGTGGTGATGATGCCAATGTCCGGCCCATCCCCATCCAGGGTTCCAGCCGGG
>CAZHCM010000071.1:0-10726 GCA_964531005.1 uncultured Sangeribacter sp.
CACCCGGCCGACATCGCCGAGCTCTTCCAGAGCCTCGACCTGCCGCAGGCAGAGTGGCTCTTCAACCTCATCGAAGACCCCGAGATCAAGGCCGACGTGCTCATGGAGCTCGACGAGGACGACCGCAAGAAGATACTCGAGACCCTCGACCCCGAGCAGATCGGCCACTACATCGACCTGCTCGACACCGACGACGCCGTCGACCTCATCCAGGAGCTCGACAAGGAGGAGCGCGAGGAGGTCATACAGCATATCGACAACATGGAGCAGGCCGGCGACATCGTCGACCTCCTGCAGTATGACGAGGACACCGCCGGCGGCCTTATGGGCACGGAGTTCATATCCGTCAACGAAAACTGGTCCATGCCCGAATGCATCAAGCAGATGCGCCGGCAGGCCGAGGACCTCGACGACATCTACTACGTCTACGTCGTCGACAACGACAACCGCCTCAAGGGGGTGCTCCCCCTCAAGAAGATGATCACCCACCCTTCGGTCTCGAAGATCAAGCATGTCATGAACCCCGACCCGGTGGCCGTCCACACCGACACCCCGGTCGACGACCTGGCCATCGACTTCGAGAAGTACGACCTGGTGGCCATGCCGGTCGTCGACAGCATCGGCCGCCTGGTCGGGCAGATCACCGTCGACGACGTCATGGACGAGGTGCGCGAGCAGAGCGAGCGCGACTATCAGCTCGCCTCGGGTATCACATCCGACGTCGACGCCGACGACTCCATCTTCGCCCAGACCAAGGCCCGCATACCCTGGCTTCTCATAGGGATCATCGGAGGCCTGGTCAACTCCGTCATCCTCACCGGCTTCGAGGCCCAGATAGCCGCCGTCACCACCCTGGCCATCTTCATCCCCCTGATCGGCGGCACGGGAGGCAACGTCGGCGTGCAGGCGTCGGCCATCGACGTGCAGGGCCTCGCCAACGGGCGTCTCGACCTGGCCGACTCATGGCGCCAGATAGGGCGCGAGTCGCTCGTCGCCCTCCTCAACGCAATCGTCATCTCCGCCGTCGCCCTGGGATACGTGCTGCTGACACAGCCAAGGATGTACGCCGTCGCCCTGGCCGTGGCCTGTTCGCTATTCTGCGTGGTCATATTCGCCACCGTCTTCGGCACCCTCGTCCCCCTTACCCTGGAGAAGATGAAGATCAACCCCGCCCTGGCCACCGGCCCCTTCATCCAGATCACCAACGACGTCGTCGGCCTCCTCATCTATGTCGGCATGTCGACGTGGATGCTAAAGCTCATCCCGCTGTCCTGACCCGACGCGTAACACCAATCACCCCCCTAATCCTACACAAGCCCTCCCAAGCAATGCCCCAAAAGATAGCCGAGACCCCGCTGATGAAGCAATACATGGAGATGAAACGCAAGCACCCGGACGCGGTGCTGCTCTTCCGTGTGGGCGACTTCTACGAGACCTTCTCCCAGGACGCCGTGGTGGCGAGCGAGATCTTGGGCATCACCCTGACGCGCCGCGCCAACGGCAGCGCCTCGCATGTGGAGCTGGCCGGATTCCCCCACCACGCCCTCGACACCTACCTGCCCAAGCTGGTGCGCGCCGGCAAGCGCGTGGCCATCTGCGAGCAGCTCGAAGACCCGCGCCTGACCAAGAAACTGGTCAAGCGGGGCATCACCGAGCTGGTCACCCCCGGCGTCAACACCAACGACGCCTCCATCGAGGCGCGCTCCAACAACTTCCTGGCCGGCGTGCATTTCGCCACTTCGCGCCAGGGCAAGATCCTGAAGGCCGGGCTGGCGTATCTCGACATCACCACCGGGGAGTTCTACTGCATGGAGGGGACGCCCGAGGAGATCGACAAGCACCTGGGGGCCATCGAGCCCAAGGAGCTGCTGCGTATGCACGGCACACGCGTGCTGACCGACGAGCACCTCTCGTATCGCGGGCCGGCCTTCGAGCTCGACGACTGGGTCTACACGCGAGACGCCGCCGAGAGGCGCCTGCTCAAGCATTTCGGCACGTCGTCGCTCAAGGGCTTCGGCGTGGACGGGATGGACGCCGCCGTCATCGCTGCGGGGAGCCTGCTGCATTACCTGGACGCCACCTCCCACACCAACGTCTCGCACATCACGTCCCTGTCGCGTGTAGACGACTCGCGCACCCTGCGCATGGACCCCTTCACGGTGCACAACCTGGAGCTGACGCGCTCCATGGGGGCCGGCGGCAAGTCGCTGCTCGACGTCATGGACCGCACACTGACCCCCATGGGGTCGCGCATGCTGGCGCAGTGGCTGAGGTTCCCGCTCGTGGAGCCGGTGCGCATAGCGCGCCGGCAGGACGGCGTGCAGGCCTTCGCCGACGCCCCCTCCCTGGCAGAGGAGAGCGGCCTCATGCTCTCCTCCATAGGCGACCTTGCACGCATGGCGGCACGTGTCTCCACCCGCCGCGCCACCCCGCGCGACCTCCTGGGCCTGGCCGCCTCCCTGGAGGGGGCAATGGGCCTCAAGGGGCTGATGGAGAAGTCGGGCTCGCACGTGCTGGTGTCGCTGGCCGCCGGGATGCCGGAGTGCGGCGACATCGTGGGCCGCATACGGGCCACCATACTGCCCGACGCCACCAACCTCAACAAGTCGCCGGTCATCCGCCCGGGCGTCGACGAGGAACTCGACCATCTGCGCTCCATCTCCTCCAACGCCCAGGAGACACTGCAGGCCATGACCCGCCGCGAGGCGGAGGCCACGGGCATAACGTCGCTCAAGATAGGTTTCAACAACGTATTCGGATACTATATCGAGGTGCGCAACACGCATCGCGACAAGGTGCCACAGTCCTGGGTGCGCAAGCAGACCCTCACCCAGGCCGAGAGATACATCACTCCGGAGCTGAAGCGCCTGGAAGAGGAGCTCACCGGCGCCAAGGAGCGCATCGAGATCATCGAGGGGCGCATCTTCACCCAGCTCATCGAGGCCCTCAGCGCGAGGGCGGCCGACATGTCGGCCGTGGCCCTGGCAGTCTCGCGGGCCGACTGCCTGAGGGGCCTGGCAGTGGCCGCCGCCGACTACGGATATTGCCGCCCGAAGATCGACGACTCCCTGGCCATCGACATCGTCGACGGCCGCCATCCGGTCATCGAGCGGATGCTCCCCCCGGGCGAGAGCTATGTACCCAATTCGGTGCATCTGGACTGCGACTCCGACCAGGTGATGATGATCACCGGACCCAACATGAGCGGCAAGTCGGCACTGCTGCGCCAGACGGCCCTGATCGTGCTCCTGGCCCACACGGGGAGTTTCGTGCCCGCCTCCTCGGCATCGATCGGCATCGTCGACAAGATATTCACGCGCGTGGGGGCGTCTGACAACATCTCCTCGGGCGAATCCACCTTCATGGTGGAGATGAACGAGGCCGCCTCCATCCTCAACAACATGGGCCCCCGCTCCCTAATCCTCTTCGACGAGCTGGGGCGCGGGACATCGACCTACGACGGCATCTCCATAGCCTGGGCCATCGTGGAGCACATCCACGACAACGGCCGTTGCCGCCCGAAGACCCTCTTCGCCACCCACTACCATGAGCTCAACGACATGGAGTCTTCCTTCGAGCGCATCCACAACTTCAACGTCTCCGTCAGCGAGATCGACGGGCGCGTGGTCTTCATGCGCAAGCTGCGCCCCGGGGGGTCGGAACATTCCTTCGGCATCCACGTGGCGCGCCTGGCCGGGATGCCGGCGCCCATAGTGCGCCGCGCCGACGAGGTGCTCGCCCACCTGGAGACGGGGCGCTCGCGACAGCAGGGGGCGGAAGCCCCCGCCGCAGGCAAGGATGCGCCCCCGGCCCCGAGGGCCGACGGGGCCCCGGACATGTCAAGCCTGCAAAAGGGGGAGGCCATGCAGCTCTCCTTCTTCCAGCTCGACGACCCGCTTCTGGAGCAGGTGCGCGACGCCCTGCTGGGCCTCAACATCGACACCCTCACCCCCCTCCAGGCCCTAACCAAGCTCCACGACCTCCAGTCCCTCCTCAAAGGCCACGACTGACCCCCTCCCCCGCAGAGCCATGGCTTGGCGCCAAGGGGAGGGACTACATGTCCTCCAAGGTCAAGCCCTCGTAGCCGACCTCATATCTGCCGGCTATCCTATTTTTGGCAAAGAAGGCCTCGGCCTTCTTCTTCAGGTCGCCGATGCTGATGTTCTCCCGCTGACGCTTCACCTCATAGAAGGTGAGGGTGTCAGCCAACTCGTTTTCGGCCACTATGTCGATCTCGTTCTCACCCTTTCGGTCCCACCAGTTGCCGAGGCGCGTCACGTCTCCCTCCTCGGCAAGTTTTTGCTGGAAATATCTCTCGAGCACATGGCCGCTGTAAGTGAGATAGTCCCGTCTCACCACCTCGCGCAGCTTGTCATATCTGCCGATCTCCAGCATGTAGCCATATTTATGCACAAACCTGAACCAGAAGCGGAAAAACATGTCGTCCAGCTCATAATGCACATTCTTCTGTGAATTGGGGGTCAATACCGGCAGGTGCTTCGTGATCAGGCCGTACTCCTCTTCAAGCCTTGACAGGTATCCCCCGACCTCCTTGCCCACGGCAGTCTCGATCTCGTTGCGGGTGTTGCGTCCCGACGCTATGGCGCTCAAGATGGAGAAATAGACGCCCGAATCCTTTCCAAACTCCTCCAGGAGCACGTTCTTCCCCTCCATGATGAAGGGGGAGTCTTCCGACAGCACGCTCTCCAGCATGGCCTGTGAAGTGAAGGCCTTCGTGTCCATGAGGTTGCTTACATATTTGGCCACCCCGCCCGTCAGCATGTACAGCGTCAGCAGGTCGTCGGGCTGATAGGAAGGATGGTGCGTGTGCAGGATTTCCTTCAGGACGCCTGTCTTGAAGGGCTTGATGTGCATGAAACGGGTCTGGCGTCCATAGAGCGGCTCCTTGGTGTCGCGGAATATCCTGGTGAGCAAAGTGTAGATCGAGCCGCCCACGATCAGATTCATCTTCGCACCCTCCTTGTACATGTCCCATATACGCTGCATGTCGCTGAAGATGGACTTGTTGACTCTCAGGAAATCCTGAAATTCGTCGATGAAGAGCGTGACGTGGTGGTCTTGGGAATACTTCATCAGAAACTCGAAGATGTCGGCAAACCTCTCCGGCGCGCCCAGCACGGGGATGTGCAGTTTCTCCTCGATCTCCTTGGCGAACCCCTTGCATAGCTCCGCCTCCGATTTCCTCCCCACGAAAAAATACAGCATCTCCCCGGGGGCGTACGCATGGGTGACAAGCCACGTCTTGCCCACTCGCCGACGCCCTGTCAGCACCGTGAACTGCGCGTTCTCCTCGCTCAGTGTCCTCACCTCCCTAAGTACTTGGGTCTCCCTCTCTCTGTCAAAGAATCTCATGCTCACAAATTTTGCGTTCCGACATGGCCGTTTCCGACATGGCCATGTCGGAAACGGCCATGTCGGAACGCAAAATTACAAAACCCTTTCCGATTTTGCAACCCCTTCGGCATGGCCATATAGTCAAAAATTGAAAAAATGAGCCTAAAAAGTAGGGGTGTAAAAAAATTCTAAACTTTAAGCGTAGCAATCACAGAAAAAATATCTAAATTTGCATCATGTCAGAATCCTTGATAATAGAGAATTTCGGTCCGATAGCTGAAATAGAGTTGTCAGACATCCGTCCCCTCACAGTCTTCATCGGCGAGTCGGGAAGCGGCAAGAGTACCATTATGAAAGTACTCTCGCTTTTTCGCTGGATGTACAAACGCGTGAATCTCCGGTCATTCATCAAGCACTCAGGGATTCGCAAGACACGCCTTGGGTTCAAGACTCTTCCGTTGCTGCGACAATCGGGACTGGCCGAATATCTGAGGGACGATTCAAAGATCATATATCGTAACGGCAGATACGAGATCAGGATGGAGTCACGCTCCACCAAAGTCAATGTCAAGGCTGTGGCTCCCGCCGACCTTAGCCTGGAGAAGATATGCTTTATCAGCGACAAACGCTCCATCATCCCCGACATTCTATCCAGCACCTTTGACCGTCATCGTGACAACTTCTATCTTCAGGACACACTCGAAAATTTCCGGATGGCCTTGAAGGAGGTCACTGAAATGCATCTTGGGTTTCTTGGCGTGGATTTCAAGGTGGAAAAGAGCAAGAACATGGGCCCCCAATGCAAGATCTCCGGCGCAGGCGCGGATGGGTCATTCAACATCAATCTCCGGAACGCCTCCTCCGGCATTCAGACTGCCACGCCGCTGAGCGTCATAGTGAAATACTACGCATCGCACTACAACCTTGAGGACTCTCTCAACAGCGCACTATTCAAGTATTTCACTGACAACGACGACTTGAAAAATTTCCGCGCAGGAATGAACGTGGGGGAGTTTCCCAACAGACGCGTACATCTCTTCATAGAGGAGCCTGAGCTGAGCCTCTACCCTGACAATCAGATTCAACTGATGGACTTCCTCGTGACTCGCTGTTTCGAGCACCGTCACGAATACGAGATGTCCCTCATGCTCGCCACCCATAGTCCATATATAGTCAATTATCTCAACCTCCTGCTCGCTCGTGGACGTGAAAATAGGGAGCGCCCCCATTTGGAAGCTGCCGATGTCCAGGTATTTTTAGTGGAGGGGGGCACCCTTACCTTCCTAAACATCCAGGATGACGACTTCCCTATAATAGACGCGTCCGCACTTTCCGACCCAATCGCCCAGATATACCACGAGTACAATGCCCTTAAAAGATAAGGATTTGCTTCTTCAGCTACTTAGGGCTGATGTGGTTGCCAGGATCAATGAAAAGAGGTCCGGCAAACTCCCAGACCCATTCCCTAACGCTGTAACCGTAGAATATGAGGATACGGCAGCTCCGATTTTTGACATCACAGACGTAAAGGGGGTTGGAGGCTCCATTTTTCGAAAGCCTAACACAGGAGAGGCCACCTACATGAACGGCGACGGAGAAGAGCCCTTTGAATTGAGATTCGTGAAATTTGAGGAATATATCACCCAGTTTCGACTCGACTGGAGAAACGACTGGTCCTATGGCCTAAGCAGACCCGACTTTATCGTCCACACCCTCGATGAGCCAACCTATTTCCTGTTTCATGAATTATCCGTAGGAAATATCGCCAGCAAACAGTCGAAAGCTTGCACCCAGATTCTCAATGCCCTCAGATTCCTTAATGGAATACCTGCCTTCAAGGATTTCATGCAAGGATTTACCCATAAAGAGGGAATCATCTCAGCCAAGGGGTGTGCCGATACTAAGACCCCGCGCGGAATGGGAGCAGGTTTTATGATGGTGTACCAAGAGTTGCCTGACCCCAAGCCTATCCAGAATCAGTCTGTGGAACGAATGGGATTCAGTCTATGGGCAACCAACATTGTCCGCCTTTCCAGAAAATAACACTACCCGGCTCCACGTTATTCTATGGATGAGAAATGCTTGCCGACATACCCTGGGGGCCGCGCGCGCGGCCTTGCGCCGCCCGCTCCTGCTCGTGGCGGCCGCCGCCGCGTGCCTCTGCTTGATGCTGGGCGCTTGCAGCACCAAGAAGAACACCCCCGTCTCCCGGCAATGGCAGGCCTTCACCACCCGCTATAACGTCTACTTCAACGGCATAGAGCATTACCGCGAGCAACTCAAGAACATGGAGTCCTCCTACGAGGACGACTATACCCGCACACTGCTCACACACCCCGCCGAGGCCCGCGGCGACGAAAAGATGCCCCAGCCCTCCGGCGACTTCAAACGCACCCTGGAGAAGATGCAGAAATCCATCCAGCTCCACTCCATCAAGAAGAAGCCCCCTAAGAAATCCGGCTCGGCCAAGGAGAAGGCCTTCCGCGCCCGCGAGGAGTTCAACCCCTTCCTCCACAACGCCTGGATGACGATGGCCCGCGCACAGTTCTATGGCGGCGACTTCCTCGGCGCCGCATCCACCTTCCAATACATCTCCAAGCACTTCCCCTGGCTACCGGCAGTCACCGTCGAGGCCCGCATCTGGCAGGCCCGCTCCTACTGCGCCCTCGACTGGCTCTACGAGGCCGAGAACATACTGGTGCATATCAAACCCGCCGAACTCACCTCCGGCTCCCTGCGCGACCTCTACGCCCTCACCATGGCCGACTACCTGGTGCGCGCCGAGAAATACCAGGAGGCCGTGCCATACCTGGAGCAGGCCGCCAAAAGCGCCTCCGGCTCCCAGAAAAACCGCCTCTGGTTTCTCCTGGGACAGGTCCAGACACAGCTCGGCAACCGCCAGGCCGCATACGAGGCGTACAAGAAGGCCGGGGGAGGAATCACCACCTCGTACCGCACAAAGTTCAACGCCCGCATCAAGCAGTCGGAGGTCTTCACCGGCTCCGACATCCGAGGCGAGGTCAAGGCCCTGAAAGCCATGACCCGCTACGAGCGCAACAATGAATACCTCGACCAGATATACTACGCCATAGGCAACCTCTACATGTCGCGCCGCGACACCGCCGAGGCCAAGCACAACTATGCCCTGGCCGTCGAGAAATCCACCCGCAACGGCATAGACAAGGCCCTGGCCAACCTCGCCCTGGGCAACATCCTCTACGACGAGCGCGACTACGTCAAGGCCCAGCCATGCTACTCCGAGGCCGTGCCGCAGCTCCCCTCCAACTACCCCGGCTACAAGACCCTCAAGCGGCGCAGCGACGTGCTCGACGAGCTCGCCGTCTATTCGGGCAACGTCCAGCTCCAGGACTCCCTCCTGCGCCTGGCCGCGATGACCCCAGAGGAGCAGCGCGAGGCCTGCCAGCGCATAGTCGACGAGCTGATCCGCAAGGAGAAGGAGGCCGAGGAGGCCGCCGCCCGCGAGGAATTCATGGCCAACCGCGTAGAAGGCCCCTCCCTGATGGACCAGAACGCCCCCGCCGCCCCCTTCACCGTCAACAACGACAAGTCCTGGTATTTCTACAACCCCACCGCCATCAACGCCGGCAAGACGGAGTTCCAGCGCAAATGGGGCTCCCGCAAGCTGGAGGACGACTGGCGACGCCGCAACAAGACCTCCTTCACCTTCGACGAGCCTGAAGACGACGCCCCCTCCGCCGACGGCGACACCGCCGCCAAGGACTCCGTGGCCTCCAAGCCCAAGCGAGGCGAGGACATCCACGACGTCGAATACTACCTCAAGCAGATACCCTCCACCCCGGAGGAGATAGCCACGGCCAACGACGTCATCCAGGAGGGCCTCTACAACATGGGCGTCATCCTCAAGGACAAGCTCGAGGACTTCCCGGCGGCCCGCCGCGAGTTCGAGACCCTCGACAGCCGCTATCCCGACAACGTCTACCGCCTCGACGCATACTACAACCTCTACCTCATGGCCGTGCGCTCCGGCGACGAGGCCGACGCCGAAGTCTGGCGCCGGCGCATCATGGCCGACTTCCCGGACAGCCCCTACGCCCAGGCGATGGCCGACCCGCAATACTTCGACCACCTGCGCCAGATGCACTCCCTCCAGGAAGGGCTCTACGCCGAGGCCTACGCAGACTACCTCGACGACCACAACGCCGAGGTGCACGCCATCACCGAGCGCATGGAGCGCGACTACCCCCTCTCGCCCATCCTGCCGAAGTTCGTCTTCATCGACGCCCTCTCCTATCTCACGCAGGGCGACTACGACGCCTTCCGCGAGCGCCTGACCACCCTGCTGCAGAAATGGCCCGACACCGACATGACCGACATGGCCGGCTCCATCCTCAAGGGCCTGACGGCTGGGCGCACGCCCCACGCCGGCGTCTCCAACGCCCGGGGAATCCTCTGGGAGATGCGCCTGACCAACGAACAGGACGCCCCCGCCTCCGACGGCCAGCCCGCCCGCTTCGAGCGCGACCCCAACTCCCCGCAGTACCTCGTGCTGGCCTTCCCGCGCGACTCCGTGAGCGCCAACCAGCTCCTCTACGACGTGGCCCGCTTCAACTTCTCCTCCTTCGTCGTGCAGGACTTCGACCTGGAGCCCATGAGTTTCGGCAACGTCGGGCTGCTCGTCATCAAGGGGTTTGCCAACATGCGCCAGCTCGAGCACTACCGTAGCGTAATGGCCTCCTCCGGCTTCAAGCTCCCCGAGGGCGTCCGCCCCATCATGATCAGCCGCCCCAACTTCGAACTTTTGCTCCGCGAGGGGCGTTCATTCGAGGAATACTTCCGCTTCGAGGAGGATCCCCCGGCCCCCGACGACCTCCCCGCCCCCGAGCCCCCAGCCGAGGCCAGCAATCCCGAAGCCGACCAGGCGCCCGCAAGCGGAGCCGGTTTGTCGCCAGGTGAAGCCGAAGAAGCCCCCGAAGAAGAATCCCTCCAATAACCCCGATACTCCAACATGGACAAGATACTCTGGGCCGATGACGAGATCGATCTCCTCAAGCCCCACATAATGCTCCTGAAGGCCAAAGGCTACGACCTCACCACTGTCTCCAACGGCAGCGACGCCCTCGACGCGCTCGACCGCGAACCCTTCGCCCTCGTGCTCCTCGACGAGAACATGCCCGGACTCTCCGGCCTGGAGACCCTCTCGCGCATCAAGCTCAAGCATCCCGAGGTGCCTGTCATCATGATCACCAAGTCGGAGGAGGAGAACATAATGAACCAGGCCATCGGCAACCAGATAGCCGACTACCTCATCAAGCCCGTCAACCCCAACCAGATCATCCTCTCGCTGAAGAAAAACCTCCACTCGGGACGCATCGTGGCCGAGCAGACCTCC
>CAZHCM010000072.1:0-10409 GCA_964531005.1 uncultured Sangeribacter sp.
CCATCGTGCAGGTGTGCGACGCCATCTCCGGCGCCCGCCCCGGCGCCCGCCGCGAGATCGTCGAGGCCTACATCAAGCGCCTCAACGACCTGGAGCAGCTCGCCCTCTCCTATCCCGGGGTCATCAAGACATACGCAATCCAGGCCGGCCGCGAGCTCCGCGTCATAGTAGGCGCAGACAAGATCTCCGACGCCGAGACCGAGAAACTCTCGACCGAGATAGCCAAGAAGATCCAGGACGAGATGACATATCCGGGCCAGGTCAAGATCACCGTCATCCGCGAGACTCGCGCCGTGGCCGTGGCAAAGTAAGCCCCCGCACTCTCACACCCGATGACAATGACCACCGACAAGACCCCGGGGGACGACCTCCCCGACATCTCAATCACAGGTCGCATCAAGGGGCTCCGCGGAGAGAACGGCCGCGAACCGCGCGGCAAGTTCCAGGCCACCGACTGGCTCGACGACATATCCACTTCGGCCGATTTCCCGGTGGTGCAGGTGCAGTTCAAGAACACCCGCATGGGTTTCTTCTCCAACCCCTCGCACATCAACCTCCAGCCGGGCGACATCGTTGCCGTCGAGGCCTCCCCGGGCCACGACATAGGCTCCGTGGTGATGGTCGGCCCCCTGGTGCGCATGCAGATGCGCAAGGCACGCGTCAACCCCGACTCGGAGTTCAAACGCATATTCCGTAAGGCACGCCCCGCCGACATCGAACGCTTCGAGGAGGCCCGCGCACGCGAGCACTCCACCATGATCCGCTCCCGCGTCATCGCCGAGGAGCTCGGGCTCAACATGAAAATCGGAGATGTCGAGTACCAGGGCGACGGCGGAAAGGCCATATTCTACTACATAGCAGACGAGCGCGTCGATTTCCGCAAGCTCATCCGCATCCTGGCCGACGAGTTCAAGGTGCGCATCGAGATGAAGCAGATCGGCGCGCGACAGGAGGCCGGACGCATCGGCGGCATAGGCCCCTGCGGACGCCCGCTGTGCTGCAGCTCGTGGATGAACCACTTCGTCTCCGTCGGCACCGGCGCCGCCCGCGTGCAGGACCTCTCGATGAACCCCCAGAAACTCGCTGGCCAGTGCGCCAAGCTCAAATGCTGTCTCAATTTCGAGCTTGACACCTATGCCGAGTCGGCCAAGAAGCTCCCGGGACGCGACATCGTGCTCCAGACGGCCGACGCCGACTACTACCTCTTCAAGTCGGACATCCTTTCGCGCATGGTCACATACTCCACCGACCGGCGCACCCCCACCAACGCCGTCACCATCCCCGCCTCCCGCGCCTTCGAGATCATCGCCCTCAACAAGCAGGGCGTCAAGCCGGAGGAGCTCGACCCAGAGGCCCGGCAGCGTAAGGAGGAGGCCCCCAAGGAATACATCGACCTCACCGACCAGGACTCCCTGACCCGGTTTGACAAGGCCAAGCGAAAGAAGAAGAAGAAATCCTCGGCCAAGGCTCCCCAGCCCAAATCCGAGGGGCAGAAGTCGCAGCCCAAGGGAGACACCCAGAAGGCCTCCCAGCCAAAGGGAGACTCCCAGAAGACCTCCCAGCCAAAGGGGGACGCCCAGCGGCCTGTCCGCCCCAAGGGGGAGCGCCCAAAGGGCAAAGGCGACGGGCGCGGCCCCGCCCCCCAGCCCCGGCAGAAAGCAAAGGCTCCCCGCCCGCAGAAACCCCAGAGCGACAATGAGAAGCAACCCGACTGACCATAGCGCGCAGAAACATCACACCACGGTGCCGGCCAAGGTCGGCACCGTCCTTATTGTTGGAGCCTACATGGCTGTCACGGCTCTGGTCGCTTGCTTGCTGAGCGGATGCACGGACCGGATGCCCTCCTATTCCGCCTTCCGGAGCGTTTCCCCCCGGGGATGGGCTCCGGACGACGAGAAGGTTTTCGAGCCCTGGCCCTCCGACTCGGCGCGGACGGCCACGGAGCGTTATGAGGTGCGCATGTGCCTGCGCTATCATGTGCCGAGCGTGGAGGAGGCTCGGCTGGTGGTGGAGACCGAATCGCTGTCAGGCTCCGCACGCACGGACACCGTTTGCCTTCCGCTCCTGCACGATGGCGGCCGCCCCGCCGGAAAGGGGGCGCACGGCCTCTTTTCCCTGGAGCACACGCTCGACACCGGCCTGCGCCTCCCGGAAGGGTACACCCTCTCCATCCATCCCGCCGACACCCTGCGCAGCCTCTCCGAAATAGGCATCATCCTCCTCCCAATCTAAGATTCCCCAAGCCCCGTTCCCCGCGCGGCCTGCTTGCGGGCCAATTCTAAATTCTACATTCTAAATTCTAAATTATCATGATATTTCTCCCCGAATCCCTCCGCCCCGAAGCGGCCCTGCACATATCCAGGATACAGAAGGCCATGCCCGAAGGGTGCGAGGCCATCCTGATAGGCTTCAACGCCAACATCTACTACGCCTCCCTCCGCTTCTTCCGTGGCTACGCCTACGTCCCTGCACAGGGAGAGGCCCTCTACTTCGTGATCCGTCCGCTCGGCTACGAGCTCCAGCCCGGCATGGAGTATGTCCGCAAGCCGGAGGAGATACCCGCCCGCCTGCGCGAGCGCGGGCTCCGGATACCCGCCACCCTCGGCCTGGAGATGGACACCATGACCTACAGCGACATCCAGCGTCTCGCCAAGGCCATGGAGAATCCGGCCATCCTCAACGCCTCCCCTGTCCTCCGCGCCGCACGCATGGTCAAGACTGAATGGGAGATAGAGCAGATGCGCGTCGACGGCGCACACCAGGCCGCAGCCTATCATCGCTTCACCAAGGCATACAAGGAGGGCATGACCGACATCGAGTGGCAGGTGGAGATGGAGCGCATATTGCGCCTCGAAGGGTGTCTCGGCTACTCACGCGTGTCAGGCCAGTTGATGGAGATCAACCTCGGCTCGGTCATCAATGGCGACAATGCCGACGCCCCCACCCCCTACGACTTCGCCATGGGTGGCGCAGGCACCGACCCTGCCCTCCCCGTCGGTGCCGACGGCACCACCATGCGCCCCGGCACCACCGTGATGGTCGACATGAACGGCGGCTTCAACGGCTACCAGACCGACATGACACGCATCTGGAAAATCGGCGACATACCTGAGCTTGCAGTCAAGGCACATGAGTGCTCGCTGAAGATCCTGCGCAAGTGCGAGCAGTCGGCTGTTCCCGGCATCCCTGCGGCAGACATCTACCGTTGGGCAATGGAGATAGTGGAGCAGGACGGCCTCTCGGACTACTTCATGGGCCATCAGCAGCACGCCGCCTTCATCGGCCACGGAGTGGGAATAGAGCTCAACGAGATGCCCGTGCTCACCCCACGCAGCCGCGACATCCTGGCGGAGCACATGACCATCGCCATCGAGCCGAAGTTTGTCATTCCCCACGTCGGGGCGGTCGGGGCCGAAAACACCTATATCGTCACTCCGGAGGGCCTCAAGACGCTCACCGTCTTCCCCGAGGAGATCATCACGTTAAGATAAGACATGTCAGAGATTCTCAATAGCATATCAGACTCGGGGGCCGATACCCCTCTCAATCTCCGCACTCACCTCAAGAACTCCATCTTCCGGCGCATAGGCTCCATAGCCGACAATATGCCCCGGGAGGCCTACGTGGTGGGGGGATACGTGCGCGACATACTGCTCCAGCGTCCATCGCACGACATCGACTTCGTCACGGTCGGCTCCGGAATCGCCCTGGCCAAGGAAGTGGCCAAGGATCTCGGGAAGAAAGGGCGCCTCACGGTATATGCCAACTACGGCACGGCACGCATCATGCACCACGACATGGAGCTGGAGTTCGTAGGAGCGCGCCGCGAGTCCTACACCCGCGACTCGCGCAACCCCATAGTGGAAGACGGCACCCTTGCCGACGACCAGCTGCGCCGCGACTTCACCATCAACGCCATGGCCATCTGCATCAACGCCGACCGCTTCGGCGAGCTGGTCGACCCCTTCGACGGCGTGGGCGACCTGAAGCGCCGCATCATCCGCACCCCGACCGATCCGGACATCACCTTCAGCGACGACCCTCTGCGCATGATGCGTGCCATACGCTTCGCCTCGCAGCTCGACTTCTCCATCTATCCGGAGACATTCGAGGCCATAAAGCGCAATGCCGGACGCATATCCATCATCACCAAGGAGCGCATCAACGACGAGCTGGGCAAGATCATGCGCTCCCCCCGCCCTTCGGTGGGCCTGCGCCTGCTGGAGGAATCGGGCCTGATGGAGTTGATATTCCCCGAAATCCACGCTCTGAAGGGGGTGGAGACGGTAGACGGCCGCGGCCACAAGGACAATTTCTTCCACACCATTCAGGTGGTCGACAACGTGGCCGCACGCTCCGACAACGAATGGCTGCGCTGGGCCGCGCTGCTGCACGACGTGGCCAAGCCTGTCACCAAGCGCTATGACGCGCGCCTTGGCTGGACCTTCCACAACCACAATTTCATCGGCGAGAAGATGGTCTCCAAGATCTTCCGGGAGATGAAGCTGCCTCAGAACGAGAAAATGAAATATGTGGCCAAGCTCGTGGGACTGCACATGCGCCCGCAGCAGGTCGGCGAGGAAGGGGTCTCGGACAGCGGCGTGCGCCGTCTGATCACCGAGGCCGGAGAGGACATCGACGACCTGATGATACTGGCCGAGAGCGACCTGACGTCCAAGAATCCCGCGAAGGTGCGCTCCGCCCTCCAGGGCTTCGCCGACCTGCGCGACCGCATCGTCCAGATCAACGAGGCCGATGACTACCGCAATTGGAAGAACCCCATCAACGGCAACGAGATCATGGACTACTTCCACATTCCCGGCTCCCCTGTTCTGGCCAAGATCAAGGATGCCGTCAAGGAGGCGATTCTCGACGGCCGCATAGCCAACGACCACGAAGCCGCCTGGGCCTACGTCCTCGAGCTCGCCCCCTCCTTAGGCCTCCAGCCCCCAGCCGAAGCCTAACCCACCGGTCCGTTTCCCGCAGCGTGGCTTGCCACGCAAAAAAAAGGTGCTTCCCCGAGGGGGAAGCACCTTTTTATGATAGCGAGCGATTAAGCTTACTTCACGAGCACCTTGGAGGTCTTCGAGCCGCGAACGACGATGTAGAGGCCGTTCTCGGGGTTGGCCACGCGTACACCCTGCAGGTTGTAGTACACGGGAGCGGCGTCCTCGGCGGCGATGCCGCCCACTGCTGTGGGCATGCTGTACTCGATGGGATATACCTGGAGAGCACCCTTGTAGGTGGATACGGCAGCCTTCACGTCATATTCGCCAGCCTCTACGGAGGCTACGCCAAACTGGTTGTAGAAAGTGATATCGTTTGCCACGACAGAGGTCTTAAGCTCAGGAGTGGCCTTCTCGAAGGTCACGCCCTTGACTATGACTACCTCGTTGATGATGTCGAGTGATACCTGGTCGGGAGTCACGTTGCGGGGAGTGAACTGGCCCTTCTCAGTGGCGGCGGGCATGGAGCCTACGGCCTTGATCTCGGGGAGCTGGTTGTAGGTGCCATCCTTGGCAACCCAGCCTGCGGGGATGATGTCGAGGTCCTCATAGTCCACGGGAGCGGCATATACGAGGCTGAACTCCTTGCCGTCGGTCACGTAGGTATAGGCAGCGTTCTTGTAGGTGACAGTCATGGGGAAGTTGATGATCACCTCGGCGGCGGGGTTCTCACCCATGAGAGCCTTCATCTCAGCCAGGGAGTTGGCCTTGGTCACCTTCACTACATTGAGGACATAGGAAGCCTTGCCAGCGCGATACTCATCGGTGGCCTCGGAAGCGGCGGTGATGGTGGTGGTGCCTGCGCCAAGCACGGTCACTGCGCCGTCAGCGGCAACGGTGGCCACGGCCTCGTCGCTGGAAGTCCAGGTCACGGGGAGGTTGTAGGGGTTGATCAGAGCGTTGGCAGGCACATCGTCGCCCAGCTCGATGTTGACATCGGCCATGGCGAAGGAGAGGTCGGCGGGCTTCAGCGTGCTACCGCCGGCGCTGTACTCGACGGTCAGGGTCTTGATGGCCTGGTTCTTGGAAGTCGGGGTGTAGCTGATAGTCCAGGTTGCCTCATCGAGGGCAAAAGAGCTTGCGGATGTGGAGTCGAAAGTCACGCTCTCGATTGTGCCACCCTCCACGGACACGACAACCGTGCCACCTACGTAGCAACGGAGACCATTGGACCAAAGACGTGAGCCGGCCTCGTTCTTGGAGTCGGCACCGAGACTGCTCTTGAAGGTGAGGGTCACACCCTCGTTCTCGATGGATGTGCCATCGTCGATGTAGTCAGAAGTGGTGCCCGAGAGACGTTCGAGCCCATAGGACTCGTTGACGAAGTCGAAGGTCACAGTCTCGGCGGATGCGAATGTGGCTGTGAGGGCCACGGCTGCGAGTGAAAGTAAAGATTTCTTCATAAAAAAATTGTTAATTAGTTCTGTGGCTTCAAAATTACTGCTAATTCGCCACATATCCAAATAATTGACGAAAAAAAGGTCGAAGTGCCGTTGCACTTCGACCTTTTTAGGTTTGAAACGATATGCTTTCTTAGCGGATCACCTGCTTGGTGGCCTTGTTGCCGCGCACCACGATGTAGAGACCGTTGGAGGGGTTCTCGACGCGTACGCCCTGCAGGGTGTAGTAGACGGGAGCCACGTTCTCGTCAGCCTCGATGCCGGCTACGCCGACAGTCTTGTCAAGGGTGACAGTGATGGAAGTGATCTGGGCATTTGCACTAACCTCAAACGCAACCTCCTTGGCATCGGCCTTTTCAGCGGCCGTCCATATCTTGTTGGCATAGGTGCCGAGTTCGTCATCCTTGGGAGCGATTGTGCCGGACTTGATGGCAAACTCGATAGTCTTGACGCTGTAGGTGTCAGGAGCAGCGATTGTGAAGACGTCGCCCTTGTAGACGCGGAACTGCCAGCCGTCGCTGGTGGTAGACCAGATTCGAGCCTTCGTAGTGCCGCTGTTAGCCGTTGAGATAGTCACGTCATCCTTGGAGAAGGGTTCCTCAACGTCAACGCCCTGAGTGGTGGGAGCCTCGAAACCGGCCCAGAACTCGATGCCGTCCAGTGTGGTGAAGTCGAAGGTGACTTCGGTTGCCACGGGCTTATTGGGGTCGTAGAGCTTGTAGATGGCCTCGACTACGTCGGAGGGGATCATCTCGACCTCGGGATCTGCGCTGTAGGCGCGGGCCTTGATGGTGACGGCCTCGGTGAACTCGATGGGCTCGGTGTAGAGAGTGGACTCCTCGGTGGGATCCTCGCCGTCGGTGGTGTAGTAGATGTTGACACCCTCGGTGGCGCAGGTGATGGTGATCTTGTCGCCGACCTTCAGCTCAGAGCTTGCCGGATCGAAGACGGGAGCGTCGATGGCGGGGATCACCTTGCCCTCGATGGAGACAGGGGCGAGCTGCAGGTTGTCGTTGTAGCGCCATACGAAGGCCAGGATGTCGGCGTTGTCGGCGTTTTCCAGTGTGATGCCGAAGCGGTTGTAGAGAGCGATGGTCTCGCCGTTCAGGGTGATGGTGGCGTTGCTGCCGCTCACGCCCGATACAGTGGCGTTCTTAAGCTCGATCTCGTCGAAGATGTTCTCCTCGATGTCGATGGAGGAGAGGGAGGTCACCTCGGCGGGAACGTACTCGGCACCCTCACCGCCCTCGGTCAGTGTGGCTGCGGTCAGCTCGAAGAGACCGCTGTAGATTGTGGCGGTACCCATCATCTGGGAGAACTTGGTGCCTACGGCATAAGCTGCACCGGGGTTGTAGACCAGGGCGTTGCTGGTGCCGTCGGTTACGATGAGGTACTGCTCGTTGGAGCTCTGGTAGATGACGGAGAAGTTGCCTACGGCCACCACGCTTTCACCGGTCACAGACTCGTTGACGAGAGCCTTCAGGGAAGTGAACTTGGCGGGAAGGGCGATAGCCTTGGTAGCCACTGCGCTGTACTTGCCGTCGAGCTCGGCCTGGGCATATACGGTAGCCTTCTCGGTCACGGTGAAGGGAGCGGTGTAGACGTTGTCCATGGCGTCCTCTGCGAAGCCATACTTGATGGTGGCGCCTTCGGTGGCGCAGGTGAGGGTCACGACAGCCTCGCCGTTCTCGATTTCAGTGTCGATCTTCACATCCTCCACGTCCTTGGGGGCGGTGGTGGTGTAGGTGATTACCATGGTCTGCAGACGGCAGGTCGACGAGCTGGTCAGGACGATCTCGGAGGCATTGCCGGACCATGTGGATGTAGCACCCGACTGAGTGAAGTCGCCAACATTCACGGTGCCCTTGACTGCGTAGTTGTTGGCTGCGGCGTTGAAGACGATGTCCGTGATTTCAGTGCCGGCGGCGGCGCTGATGGTCATGGTATTGTTAACATACATGCGCAGACCTGTGCCCGTGTTGTAATACTTGGGGGGATTCTGTGTATTGGCGCCCTGGGCGCACACAATGGAGATGTTGGAGTCGCCGGTTGCAACCGTGGTTACGTCCTCGGCATTGCCATAGCCGAGAGCGCTGTAATTCACAGTCACGTCAGTGGCGTTGGCTGCGAAGCCCATGCCTACTGCTGCGGCGAGTGTGAGTAAAGCTTTCTTCATAAGAAGTTGGTTGTGTTAATTATTATGGTTTTTGTTGTGTCGACTATTATGCTTCGATATGATTCCGTTGCGGTCTCTTCAGTATGGATTCGGTGTGAGTCCGTGTCGGTCTCGTTTTCGGGTTCAAAATTACTGCTTATTTCCGTGATAGCAAAATTTTTGCCCCATTATTTTACTACGAATCCGTTCCGGGGGGCTAGGAGGGGTTCGTTGCGGGGAGTGCAAAGGGCTGAGAGGATCGGAGGGTCGGAGAAGCGGAGCAGGGGGATGAGGGGGTGAGACGTTACGGGCTGGGAGAAGCTGTGAGGCGAAGGGGTGGAGGGCGCTAAAGCTCCAATAGGCTTAGGTCAATGTCAGGGATGATTGCTTCAGGGATGGTATCCGTGATGAGAAAACCCATGTACAACGGGATTGTTAACGTGTCGCCCATGCGACCAACATTGTATTGCCCCAGCTTGATGGCCTTGTTGACATGATACACGTCCTTGTTTTTCAGGACCGTGGCCATGCTTTTGGCTTTGCCTGTCTTGGCTTTCACCTCAACCACTACACACTCCCCTCCATGCCTTACCAGAAAATCCAGTTCAAGCCCGCTTTCTTTGTGGAAAAAATAGAGTTTCTGACCGGATTTATACAGGAAATCAGCCATGAGGTTTTCAAAGATTGCCCCCTTATACCCCAGGAGATTGCCTTGCAAGATGTCTGCATGTGTGCCAAAGTCAAGCATCCCCATCAACAGGCCGATATCTGTGGTATAGAGTTTGAAACTGTTCTTAATGACATTGCCACTAAGAGGAAGTTCCGTGATGGAGGTATTATAACACCTCTGAGCAATCCCTGCATCCTCCAGCCATTGGAGACTGCCCTCGTACTGTTTGGCTCTTCCACCTCTTCTGACAGCCGAATACTGGAATTTCTTATACTCCTTCGCCAACTGGTTAGGGATGGATTCAAAACACTCTCTTATATGGGGCTTGTCGGAGTCGTCGGCATACTTGACCATATCCTCCTTATACTCCTCGATGATCGCGCGTTGCTTCGCATAAATCGTCTCGATATTCTTGGTCTCGAGAAAGCTGTTTACCACTTCCGGCAGTCCTCCGACGATGACGTATCTATACAGTAACTCCATCATGACCTTGTGGATCCCTTCCGGTACCGGCCACTCTACCTTAAAACACTTCTTTATGGTCTCGATTACATTGTCGCCAATTCCATTGGCCCATAGAAACTCCTCGAAGTCCAAAGGATACATATTGAGCATCGTTTCATATCCTACCGGTACCGAATCCTCACCAAGTCTCTTCTCATTATCGGACATATGACTCCCGTACCCTTTCACGCCCAATAGCGATCCTGTGGCGATGACATCATATCGTCCATCTATATGAAATGACTTTAGGGCTGTTCTGGCGGCCTTGCATTCCTGAATCTCGTCAAGGATAATACACGTCTTTCCCTTGATGAAGCGACTTCCGGGGATAAGTGCGGATAGATTGAGTAGAATGGTGTCTACATCCAGATTACCCGCAAAGGCAGACTTCTTGTCGGGTTCGAGGATGAAATTCATGTAGACTACGTGGTCATAGTTCTCATTGGCGAATTTGCGGACGATATACGTTTTGCCGCACTGTCTGACCCCTTTTATGACTAATGGTTTTCTATCTTTAGCCTCTTTCCACTGGCGTAAATATGTCTCAATTTTCCTCTTTAGCATAGCTTATTCTAATTTGTATGCAAATATACACATTCTCAACGATATAAGCAAGAGTGCTACACTTTTCCTACCGAATCGGAGGCGTTTCGCTACACTTTTCCTACCGAATC
>CAZHCM010000073.1:0-10360 GCA_964531005.1 uncultured Sangeribacter sp.
ATCGTCTTCAAGAAGAAGCGCCGCAAGGGGTATCGCCGCAAGAACGGCCACCGTCAGCAGTTCAGCAAAGTATTAATCAAAAACATCGAAAAATAACATCCGGATATGGCACATAAAAAAGGTGTCGGCAGTTCGAAGAACGGCCGTGAGTCAGAAAGCAAACGACTCGGAGTGAAAATTTTCGGTGGCTCGAAGTGCAAGGCCGGCAACATCATCAAGCGTCAGCGCGGCACACAGCACCACCCCGGCCTCAACGTGGGCATGGGCAAGGACCACACTCTCTTCGCCCTCATCGACGGAGTGGTGGTCTTCACCGAAGGCAAGGAGGGACGCAAGTACATCAACGTGCAGCCCCACGCCGCCAACTAAGCATCGGCGCCTCGTCCCCGCTCAGGGAGACGCAAGGACAGACATTGAGCCGGGGCGGCTCCCACGCGGGAGCCGCCCCGGCCGCTTTATTACATTTACGTTACATTTGCAGGGGTGATTAAACAGGATGAGAAACCGGGATGTTAGAGGCTCAAACAACATTCCACACACCATTATGATGACCGCCACTTCCACCCCGATCGCCTCGATACTTTCAGTCAATCCCGTAAGCAAGACTGTAGGAGCCATGCATCCCGAGCTCACCGACACGCTGCGTCGCGGCAGCGAGGTGCTCGCACGCCGCACCCGCGGCCTGCTCCCGATGCTGAGCGCCTTCTTCGCCACCGACGCCTCGGTCAAGACCTCGGCGCTCCTGCTGGCCACGCGCACGCT
Source organism: uncultured Sangeribacter sp. (assembly GCA_964531005.1). Lineage (GTDB taxonomy): Bacteria > Bacteroidota > Bacteroidia > Bacteroidales > Muribaculaceae > Lepagella. The sequence continues at coordinate 763 of CAZHCM010000073.1, forward strand.
CTTCGGCGCGATGTTCATCGTAATGGGCCTGTCGACCTCCAGCCTCCTGCCCGTCGAGACCACATTCGCCGCCCCTCTCTGGGCCTCCCCCCTTGAGATATGCGCAGGGGTCGCCCTGATACTGGGCCTTTTCTCTCGGCTCTCGATGCTGGTGCTCACCGTGCTCTACGGAATGCTCACTTGGGAGGCCGCCTCGGCAGGTATGTTCCCCCAGACGGCGCTTTTCTGCACTCTGGGCGCGCTGCTCAATTGCATAGCCGGCCCCGGACGCTTCAGCATCGACATGCTCCTCCACAACATGCTGCGTCGCAACGGAGGCGCCCACAAGGCGAGGAAATCCCCGCTGTCCCGCCCCCTGCGTTCATACGCAGCCTGAGGCGCAGGCGCCCGGGTGGAATGACAGGGTGAGGGGGAGCCGTGAAGATGGATTTGGACATTCGGCAAAAAGGTTGTATCTTTGTGTTGGATTTTGCCGCAGGCAGGAGATTTCCGGCAGTGGCGAAGCCACCGACACATTATGAACAGAATAGGCAAACTATACTTCCGCTACGGCACCATGGGGTCGGCCAAGACCGCCATGCTGCTCACGACGGCATACAACTTCGAGGAGCGGGGCATGTCATACCGCTGCATGAAGCCCGTCATCGACACCCGTGACGAGCGCAACGTCATTCGCTCGCGCATAGGCATTGAGCGCGAATGTGCGTGGATATACCCCGAGACGGACCTATACCAGATGATGAAGGACGAGGTGCTGGCCGCCGACCCCGACACGCAGTGGCTGCTGGTCGACGAGGCCCAGTTCCTCACAGCGCGGCAGGTGGACCAGCTGGCGGCCGTCGTCGACGACTTCGGATGCAACGTCATCTGCTACGGCCTGCGCACCGACTTCCGCACCAACCTCTTCGAAGGCTCGCGTCGCCTCTTCGAGATCGCCGACACCATCGACGAGATAAAATCCACATGCAGTTGCGGGCGCAAGACGATCGTCAACGCCCGCATCGACTCGCGCGGCCAGGTGCTCACACAGGGGGAGCAGGTGGAGATCGGAGGCAACGAGCGGTACATGGCCGTATGCCGCAAATGCTGGCGCAACAAGCGCGTCGAAAGCGCCAACCGTTCCCGGCTGCCGCTGGAATGGGGGCAGGACACCCCCAACTGAGAGGCGGGGCGTCATTTTTCCCTTTCCCCGCAAACATCAAGCAACCAACTAACCAACAGACATGATACCTAAAGAACAAAGAGAAGAGATCATAGCGCTCGTCAACCGCGAGGTGGTGCCCGCAATGGGGTGTACCGAGCCGGTAGCCGTGGCGCTCTGCGTGGCCAAGGCAACCGAACTCCTTGGGTGCGAACCCGAGGAGATCCATGTGGAGCTGAGCCGCAACATATTGAAGAACGCCATGGGTGTCGGCATCCCCGGCACAGGGATGATCGGGCTGCCGATCGCCGTGGCCTTGGGAGCCCTCATCGGCAAGTCGGAGTACGGCCTCGAGGTGCTACGCGACGTCAACCCCGAGGCTGTGGAGCGGGGCAAGAAGTTCATCTCTGAAGGGCGCGTGAGCATCAAGCTTTGCGAGGACGCCCCGGACATCCTCCATATCGACGTGACCGTTCTGGCCGCCCCCCACACTGCCCGGGCAGTCATATCGCGCAGCCATGCCAATTTCGTGCTGCTTGAGAAGGACCAGGACCTTGTCTGGGCCGAGGAGCGCGCCGAAGGGGAGGGGACTGCCTCAGGCGAGGCGCAGGGTGGGGACGTGCCCCTGACGCTGCGCACGGTCTATGATTTCGCCACGACCGCCCCCCTGGAGGAGATAGAGTTCATCCTTGAGGCGCGCCGCCTCAACCTTGCGGCAGCCGAAGCCGCCCTGGCCGACGGGCATTGCGGCCATTCGCTGGGGTCGACCCTGCGGGCCGAGGGCATGAAGTATTTCGGCGACACCCCGGTGGCCCACATCATACAGTACACTTCGGCGGCTTGCGACGCCCGCATGGCAGGCATGGCCATACCGGTGATGTCCAATTCCGGCAGCGGCAACCAGGGCATCACCGCCACGGTGCCCGTGGTGGTGTATGCACGCGACACGGGCGCCTCTGAGGAGGAGACGGCCCGCGCCCTGATGATGAGCCATCTGACGAGCATCTATATCAAGCAGAGCCTCGGGCGCCTGTCGGCGTTGTGCGGGTGCGTGGTGGCTTCGACTGCGGCCTCGAGCGGCCTTGTGCTCCTGATGGGAGGTGGGTATGACGAGATAGCCGCCGCGGTCAAGAACATGGCTGCCAACCTAACGGGCATGATCTGCGACGGAGCGAAGCCTTCGTGCTCGATGAAGGTCTCGTCTGGCGTGTCGACGGCCATGATGTCTGCGATGCTGGCGATGAACGGGCGGTGTGTGACGAGCGCCGAGGGAATCGTGAGCGACGACGTGGACCGCACCATCCGCAACCTCACCTCGATCGGCCGCGAGGCCATGACGGTGACCGACCGCTATGTGCTTGACATCATGACCAGCAAGTGACCCTTCTGACCCTTTGGATATGAATGGCTCCGGCCACCCGTGCAGTTCAGCGCGGGTGGCCGGAGCCATTATCTCGGATCTCACTTCCTGATATGATATTCGAGTGGTTCGAGGCGGATGTCGAAGGGGGTGCAGGAGTCTGTCTTGGGGGGCGTGCTACCCTGGTAGTAGAAGGAGCCCTGCTTGTCCCATGAGGGGTAGGTGACGTTGCGTGTCTCCCCCGGGGGCACGTCACATTCGAGGGTGACGATCTCGGAGTGGATCTGGTTGCCTTCGAGGTCTGTGTATGTCATGCGCACCTTGACACGTTTCAGGTGATGGTCCCAGGAGTTAGTGACAAAGAGTGATTCCTGTTTGGAGGATGGGCGCTTGTCATAGCCTGAGAATCCGATCTGGCAGAGGGCGAGGCATACCAGCGAGTCCTCCACCTCAGGGTTGACCACGATGCGTTGGATGTCTTTCTCGGCGGCAGTTGCCGCCCCCTTTCTCTTTGATTTGTTTGCGGGTTTTGCCTGGCTCCGGCTTTTGCCCTTGAACTTCGTGGACACCTTTTTCCCTCCTTCCACAGCCGAAGGCGATGACTGTGAGACCAGGGTGGGTACGTGTGATAGCGAAACTTCAGAGGGTACGGCTGGAGAAGCGGCATGGAGCGGTGATGCCCCTCCCGAGACGAAGGTGAGGAGAAGTGCCAGCATAAGGGTTCTGGCGAGGCGCGGCAGACAGAGGTGGGTCATAATTCAGTTCTTCTTTACGCTATAACACCGTGCTGCAGCACTGGTTCACGCCGGGACAATAAAGCCCGGCCAACCAGAGCCGGGCTTTGTTGTTGATACGGATTTTATCTTGATTCAGAGGCTGACAATCCCACCAATGGCGATAGGCATCGAGCATGCATTCTCTGTCAGGACAAAGATGAAGGGACGATCGAAAGTCAGCAACAGCGGCGTCGGACCATTGGGAAGCGCCACGTCTTCGAAAATGGCACCCGAGCCTGCTGCCCCTTCGCCACCTTTCTCGTCGATGGAGAATTTGACTTTGTGAGCGATGGAGGCCAATTTTAATCGACGGCTTCCTCCAAAAATCTTGCTCCAGTCGGCTTCAAGGGAGAAAAGATCGCCCAGCCCGAGGCGTGTCAGGACGTCTTTGCCATCCAAGGCATACGACGCGTCAAACTTTGGAAGGGAGAGGTTTATGGCGTGCTTTACAACTCCGTTGCAGTATCTATGCAGCTCGTCAGCGGTGACTGAGGTTGCAAAGTCAGAGATGGTGACTCCTTCGTAGGGGAGAATGAAAGTCAAGGAGAATTTTCCGTCTCCCATGGGTAGCGTTACGGACTGTGCTTTGTCATCATACATGTATTGTGCCGTAAGCCCACCGATGTTCATCATCTTCACCTGTGAAGTGGAGCCGTCGAGATTGGTGAACGCGGCGACTTTCGTGTCTTTGGGGTCAAAGGGCTTGGTCCACGGTGCCTTAAAGTAGAGGGCGTCTGCAAGGATAATCCGACTCTTGTCTGAACCGGTCTCATCCTGATAGTCCTTCGGCTCGAAAAGTTCCGGAATCAGCCCTTTGGTGAAGTCGCGTACCCATTCATTGACACGGATGGCCAAGTCAGGCGTATCTTCAGGCAAGAAGAAAATATCCGCTCCGAAGGTATCTTTCATGGTGGACATGAACTCGTTCTGGACCGGTGCTTCTGCGCGCCCCCAAATGGACCGAGCGGAAAGGAAAGTTGCAGCGCGGTCGATGTAGGGGAAATTGTGCGACATCTTAGGACAATAGAGATTGAGGGTCTCCAGATTCTCGGTGTTAAGGAAATCCAGCAGGAGGTCGGCTTCGTGTTGTCCGCCTCCGTTGGCCATCATGGCCAGGACGTTTTGCAGGCTATAGGGAGAGAATATAAAATTCTCACTGTTACCCTCTTGCGTAGCAAGTTCTTCCATGACTCTCACCGCCGTGCTGGTCTGCCCGTTCAGCCATTCCTTCATGTTTTGGTCAGGTGACAGCGGGGCGACCACTTCGAAGCCACCAATTTGATCTTGCTTCTGACCAGGCTCGTCATTGGAGGAGCACGCCGTAAGTGCAAAGGCGGCGAACACCATCGTGATGGAGCCGAAAATTTGTCTCATGTTCATATGCTATTGCTTTTTTGTGAGATCGGAGTTAGTTTTTATGTGTTCCGTGTATTCGGTTATGGTTGATGGCGCAAATTTAAATATTAACAATGATTTTTCCAAATTTTTAATGATGATTCTTTGTGATTTAGATTGAATCCAAATTATGGGATAGAGTGACACCTCGTTGAATGTGGGGCGGAAGGGCGCGTCCAGGAGGGGCTTTGGGGGTCCGGTAGGTTAGGATTGGAGGAGCCATTTGGAGAGGGGGACCACACGGATTGAGAGGCCCTCTCTTTGGATGGTCATTTCCTCGGAATAGGTGACTATCTCTGCTGCATCGAGGCCGTATAGGCGGTGATAGGAGGTCAAAGCCCTGACTTCGCGTTCGAGGGTTTCGGGATCGTGCAGGCTATAGCAGCTTTGTATCCCCTTCCTTAGATGAGGGATATAGAAATCCAGCTCCACTTCTTTGTTGTAGAAATAGAATTCCAGGCGAGGGTCGGCTTTCTGACGGCGGTAAAGGGTGATTGCGCAGAGATTTTCCAGAAGGGATGTCTCGCTGTCGGTCAGGAATATGTTCAACAGCCCGTTGTCAATGAAATAGTGCTTCTTGACAGTGTTTCGCTCCACGAATTTGGAGGCCCAGTTTTCCAGCGCGAACACCATGCAGGCATCCTTACAGTAGCCCACATAGTCAATCACCGAGGTAGGCGTGATGGGATAGCCCGAGGCTTTCACCATTCCCGCAAGGCGGTTGAATGAAGCAGGTGTGCGGAGTGTCTCCGCGAGACGCTTCACGGTCAGACGCAACGCCCCCTCGTTTCTGATTGAGTTGCGCACCACGATGTCGCCCAGAAGAATCTTTTCATAAAGTTGGTTGAGCCATTGGCGCTTGTTGGCAAAGAGAAGCGATTCGGGAAATCCCCCCCATTGAAAATATTCCGCGAGTTGTCGCTCCACCTCGCCACGAGAACGTCCAAGGTACCAATTATCGTCTATCTCCACGCCCTTGGCCTGGAGATATTCCCGGAAGGAGAAAGGGAAGACATATCTCTCCACGAATCGAGCACCCAGGGTGGAGGCTATGTCCTTGCTCAACATCTTAGCGTTGCTGCCAGTGATGTATGCGATATATTTCTGATTGGCAAGCCGGCGGGCGAAATGTTCCCATCCGGCGACATTCTGGATCTCGTCAAGGAATAAGACAGGACGGTGGGGAAATAGGGAGGAATAGGCTTTGAGGATGGAATCCAAATCCGTGGCCTTAAAACCAATAAGACGCTCATCGTCGAAATTGACAAACAGCATCTCGCTCAGCTCATGCCCTTCAGCAATCAACTGTAACGCCCGAAGGTAAAGCATGTAGGATTTCCCTGCCTGTCGTATCCCCACGAATACATAACGCGCGTGAGCCTCCATATCAAGAGGACGGCTGATGGGATTCAGATCCTGCAGGAGTTCCTGCCCTTCGATTATAATATGCTTCAATACCTCTGTGTACATGTTGGCGTGGCAATCGATTAAAAATAGACTTACTCTTTAGAATATAACAATCTATCCACTGGCAATGGATAAATTTTAGTGATTTTATCCATTGGCAGTGGATAGAATTGGTGGATTTTATCCATTAGTAATGGATAAAAAGGCGTGTTTTATCCATTGGCAGTGGATAGAACCTGACCGAACTGGGGTCAGAGATAGCGCGGCGAGCCGGGGATGACGGCATCGGGGAGGGGGTAGAGGCGCGTCATGCCGGCGGGTAGCTTTTCGAGTGGATCGGTGGTCTTGAGGCGTGCGATGCGCCAGAAACGGGGGAGAATCCATGTGGCGTTGAGCGACAGCTTGCGTTTCTTCGTCTTGACATATAGCGACTGCTCGTCCTTGGAGAGAGTGGCCAGGCACTCGGCCGGCCGCCCCAGGTTGTCGTCGAGGTCGCGGGTGGCCAACGTGAGGCGGAACGCCGAAGGGTCGGCTGAGCCTTCGAGCGTGCCCAGCACGTCGCCCGGCCCGATGCGGGTGTCAGCCGACTCCACGGCCACCACGTCAAAGCGTCCACGCATGGCCTGGCGCCTCACAAGCACTGTCACCCCGTCTTCGGGATACTCCCAAATCCCCTCGACAGGGAGCAGAGCCGTCGAGTCGCAATATTCCATTGCCCTCTTCCAGTCCATCCCTGTGGCATGGACGGCGGGGACGTCGTGCGTCTGCGCGTGGCCTCCCGACGGGAGCAGCCACGCGCAGACCAAGAGGCAGAGCACTGCCGCCACGCGTCCCGCATGGTGCTGGTGCCTGACAAGACCGTCCCTGGACGTCATGACGGCTTGGTGGAGAACTGGTATGCCAGGCCGAAGCTGAGAATCTCCTTGAGCATCCAGTGGCCCCACTTTTGGCTCACTATGTCCGTGGAGGAGTCGTAGCGCAGATGCACGTAGATCTGCGTGGAGAGGAAACGGTTGATGGTGAAGTTGAAAGTCGTCTCCAGGTCACCTTGGAAATAGGAGTAGTTGGTGAAGAGGAAGAGGCGCGACTTGCAATCGATGTTGCTGCGTATGTTCCATCCCAGCGTGGCCTCCGCGCTGCTACCGAACTCATGGTTGGACATCCTTCCCGGCTTGATGTTGAAGAGGGTCGGGTCGATGTGATGGTCGATGCAGGTCTTGAGGTTGTATGACAAGGGGGCGATCGAGACGTTGAGCTTGCATGTGGCAGGCTTGTTGGTGTAGGAATAGGTCATACCGAGGCCCATGTTGAGGTCGCCCGGGGAGAGGAACGAAGCCGACCTCACGTCGGAGTTTGAGGGATAGGCGTTGAAGAACTGGGTCTTGAACTGCATCGTGTACGAGTAGTACCAGTTGCGCTTCGCCTTGTGGCCTATCTTCAGGTTGTACTGGAAGAGGTCTTCCGAAATCGAGTACTTGTGATAGGCGTTGTCGGGCATCTGGTTGAGACCCAGCTTATAGGTCAGGTTGCTCTCGAAGAGGAGGTTGGGATGATAGGTGGGGTTGAGCTGCACGTTCCAGCCGAAGTTGAAGAGCAGAGAGAGATAGCTGTTGCCACCCTGATACCAGTTGGACGAGACATATGCCTCCGAAAACTGCAGCGAGGCTCCGACCTTGTGCAGCCAATGCGTGCGCCCGATCTTGATCTCGGGCAATATGGCGTCGCCCATGTCCACCTCCGGGAGGTTGAGCTGGCGGATATAGTTCTGGAAACTGTTGTCGTCGTCCGGCAGGGAGGGGGGGATCGGGAGGTCCCAGTAGGCATATTGGATGAGATGGGGGTAGTCCATCATCATGCGGTACATGGCGTTGTCCTGGATTCGCTCGGCCACCATTGCGTTGCGTATCCAGGATGGCACGTCCTGTGTCAGCAGAGGTGTCTGCTCCACCGGGTCGGAAGGCGCGAAAAAGGTGTATTCCGGCACGGAGAACGACCACGACGGATGCAACCGGTAGCCCGAGAAGATCCAGGGGCCGTCCATCTTGTTGAAGGGGAGGGCGTATTGGTCCGATTCCGGTATCGACGCCATGATTTCCTGGAGGTCGCGGACCCTCAGCATGTCGGCGTATTCCCGGGCGATGCTGTCGGCCTGGAGGCGGGAGAGCAGTTCCTCGTCAGACAGGGTCTCCTCTACGAGGGTGTCGTAGCCCGAAACGCCCTGGACGGCGATCTCGGGGACCGGGAGGGTCGGGACACTTGTCTGGGCGCTCGTCTGGGCACCCAGGGGTGTGGCGGAGGCCGCCAGTGAGAGGAGAGTCGGCAGGAGAAGGTGTTTCATCTTCGGAAGGGGGATGAAGGGTTTGGGTAGATATTGAATAGTGGGATGAAGGTGTCATTCGCTCCCGCCCGGACTGAGCAGCCTGTCATAGTCCGGGGAGGTGATAAGCCTCAAGGCCTCCTTGAAGATCGGGTCGTGGGAGTTGAAGACCTTGAAATATGTGGCATTGTCGTAGATGTCACGCCCGATGAGCCCCTTGAGCACCATGCAGAAGAGAGGGCGGCTCAGCTCGGCCTGCTCCGGGTCGTACTCGATGTCTTCGCCGTCGGCCATCTCGCGCAGGCGGCCGAGCATGGCGTCAGTCACCTCGAAGCCGTCGATGAAGTCGGTGTCGGTCTTATACTTCTTCTTTATCTCCTTGCGGTGGGCGTCGACGTATTCGATGGCGAAACGGTTGAGAAGACCCTTGGCCATGACGTTGCGGTAATACTTGGTGTATTCCGTGGTGTCGAGAGGCACGAAACGGTCCGGATAGATGCCTCCGCCGCCGTAGAGGTCGCGTCCCAGGCGCAGGGAGCTGACGCGCAGCGAATCCGCATAATGGATCGAGTCGGCGTGCATGAGCTCGCCGTTGTTGAAGCGGTCCATGATGTCGCGCTGGTATGCCTCGCGGTTGCCAAGCTCATAAGGCTTCTGGATGTCGCGTCCCGTGGGGGTGTAGTAATGGGCCACGGTCAGGCGTATCATGGAGCCGTCGGGGAAGGGGAGGGGGCGTTGCACGAGCCCCTTGCCAAACGTGCGCCGCCCCACCACCAGGCCGCGGTCCCAGTCCTGGATGGCTCCGGAGGTGATCTCCGAGGCGGAGGCCGAGTATTGGTTGGCCATGACGACGATGCGCCCGTCGCGCATCAGCGGCGACTTCGTGGGCGGCACGGTCAGTTCGGTGCGCGGCGAGCTCAGCCCTTCCGTATATACGGCGAGCTGTCCCGGCTCCAGAATCTCGCCCAGCATCTCCACGGCCGCCTGCAGGTAGCCGCCGCCGTTGTCGACGAGGTCGAGGATAAGGTCTTTCATCCCCTCCTTCTTCAGCTTGGAGAGGGCCTCGCGAAACTCCTTGGGAGTCTCGGCACCAAACTTGTTGACGCGCACATAGCCGGTGGCGGGAGCCACCATGTAGGCGGCGTCTATGCTATAGATGGGGATGTCGGCGCGGGTGATGCGGAAGTCGATGGTGTCGCGCG
>CAZHCM010000074.1:0-10354 GCA_964531005.1 uncultured Sangeribacter sp.
TTTCGGCAAGTCGGCTACGCCAATTGAGGTGCCCGGGAGCAAATCATTTGAGGAAGTGGTCGCGGGCGTCGTTGAAGAGGGTGAAGTAGCGCCGCATGTTGTCAAGCTCCCACCACTGGCATACGTCGACGGGATTGTGGTCGAGGTTGTAGATCTTGGCGCCTTCCATCGAGAGGAGGAAAGGGGAGTGGGTGGAGATCAGGAACTGGCAGTCGCCGTAGCGCGCCAGGTAGGCGATGATGTCGACGAGCCGCATCTGAAACTCGCACGACATGCTGTTCTCCGGCTCGTCGAGGAGATAGAGCCCCGGGGCCTCGAGGAGCTCGGCGAGGCGCATGAGGGCAGTCTCGCCGTTGCTGTATCCACGCTCCATCTTCCCGACCTTGTCGAGGAGCAGGCGGTTGAACGACTTGCCGCGGTTGCGCGTCGGATGCTTGGCCTGGCGGAGAGCCACCCCGTCGCGAAACTTGTCGACGTTGTATCCCGTCTCGAAGTTGATATGGCGGGGAAGATCCTCAGGATTCCGGTATGCATCCATCAGGAACTGGCTCTTGTGGTACTTGCGGTCGTTGTCGGCGCGAAGCTCGAGCATGGATTGGAAGATGTCGTCGCTGGTGAGGACAGTGGTGATTTCGGAGATGCCGTATTTCTTGTCGGCGCGATAGCTTGTGCGGGCCAGGGAGTCGCCTTCGAGTTCGGGCGCGGCCCGGTATTGGCAAAGCTCCACGAAGTCCTCGAAATAGGGGCTGGAATTGAACATCGAACGACGTTCGGCCTGCAGCTTGCTGGCGATGATGTTGATGATGGTGGATTTGCCGGAGCCGTTGCCCCCGTAGAGGATTGTGACAGGCTCGAAGTCGATGCTCCACAGGCCCATGTCGGATGGGATGTGGAAGGGATAGGGGTTGTCGTCGTAGAATGACCCGCGTGGCCCCTCGAAATAGAGGTTGTCGTGTTCCAGGTCAGGAAACAGGAATTTCTCAAGATACATAGCGTTGAAATTTATTTATAGGGATTTTTGTCCTTTTCGTTACTGGGTAGGGGAGAGAAGAGGCTTCAGGCGGCTCGAAAACTTGGTGGCGCCATGGTCCGAGAGATGGTCCACGTCGTGAAAGTCGATGTCGGTAAACGTCGGGTCGCTGAAGAAATTTAGATATGGAATGCCGTATCGGTCAGTCAGGCGCCGCGTCATGGCCTCCATCTCTTCAAACTGCCTCCTGTCGTTGTGCTCTCGAAAGGTCGGCCATGTGGGGGTGGATACGAACACCACTTCCACGCCCCTGTCGCGACACCATTCTATGGTCTTCACGAGGAAGGCGTACACCTCCTCCGGACGCCCGGGATTGGACTGCGTAAGCCCTTCGGCCCTCTCCTTCCCCTCGGCTGCCCAATCCTCGTGTCTCGAGCCCAGATCATATCCCAGCCCGAAGCCGAGCGAGTCGCAATGATTCATTTCACCACCGGTGAAGAGGTGTTTCACCCTGCCCACGTAGCCCGGGAAGTCATAAAGCGTGAGATTGTATGGAGACAGCCTGCCATGCACCGGCAAATCCATGCCGATTCGATAGTTGATCGCCAGTCCCCGGCTCATGTCTTCAAGTTTCGGGTCTTGGTAGGTGAAGTATGAAATGGGTATGACGACCTTTCGGAGGTTGGCAAGGCCGTCTTCATATTTTCTCAATAATGCATAGTCGTATTCCGGGGTCTGGGACACGTTGGCCAGATTGAAGACACTGTCGCCAATGACATCCGGTCTGAGGGCGTAGTAGGTGTGGGGGGAACCGAGGATGAGCACCGACACCTTGTCGGCGTTGGCCTCCATCCAGGCGTTCTTGTAGGCATAGGATGACGGACGCCCCCTCACTATGGCCTCCAATCCTAAAAGGATGGCCACGACCAGAAGGGAGAACAACAGGGTTTTGATCAAGAACTTTCTCATCTCAGAAGCGGAGTGTGATTAATCTGGCGTATGAAAGACTTCGGTGCATAAGCTGGATGGGCTCAGAACTGGAAGTATATGAACTGCGCCGGCTCGCCCGAGAAGAAGAGCACGACCATGAACGTGACAAGGTACACCCCCCACCTCACCCACTTCCTCCGCCATAGTCCCTGGGAGGGGAGGTCGAATGGCGTGTCGTGCTTCCGGGATAGCCATTCAAGCGACACCAATGCCATCACCCACAGGATTGCCATCTTGCCTCTCACCACATGGACCGGAGAATGGGCGAACATGAGGGAGATGTATTGCACCGCTTCCGACAGATGCCTCGCACGGAAGATGATCCAGCCAATCATCACCAATATTAATGTCGTGCCCATCAGGAAGGTGGACTTGAAATAACGTGGCCACCTGCCCCCGGCCTCCAAAGCATGCCCCCTCTTGCCTCGGCCTGCCAGCACATGAGGGATGTAGAGCAATCCGTGGTATGCGCCCCAGGCGATGAAAGTGAAATTGGCTCCGTGCCATAGGCCGCTGGTGAGGAAGACGATCATCATGTTCCTTATCCTTTTGGTCTTGCCGGCCCTGTTGCCGCCAAGGGGGATATAGACATAGTCGCGAAACCAGGAGGTCAGGGAGATGTGCCAGCGTTTCCAGAAATCGTAGATGCTGGTCGAGAAATAGGGGAAGTTGAAATTACGCATCAGCCGGATGCCGAAGAGCTTTGAGGTGCCCACGGCGATGTCTGAATAGCCGGAGAAATCGCAATAGATCTGGAATGTGAAGAGAAACGCACCTATCCATAGGTTGAGAGTCCCTTCGGAGGGATAGTCGTCGAATATGAGGTTGACCGCGGCTGCGGCATTGTCGGCCACCACCATCTTCTTGAAGAGACCCCATAGGATGAGCCGCATCCCTCTGACGGCCTCGGCGTAATCGAAGGCCCGGGGTCTCAGGAACTGGGGGAGGAGGTCGGTGGCCCTTTCGATGGGGCCGGCCACCAACTGTGGGAAAAAGCCGATGAAGACAAGGAAGGCGGGAAGATTCCTTGTAGGCCGCATGGCGCCCCTGTAGACGTCGATGACATAGCTCAAGGCCTGGAAGGTGTAGAAGGAAATGCCTACGGGAAGCACAAGGTTGAGGGTGACGCTGTCCACGCTCCAACCCAGCCCCTGCATCAATGAGGCGAAGCTATGGGAGAAGAAATCGAAATACTTGAACGTCCCGAGGATGCCAAGGTTGAGGATGACGGTGCCCCATAGCCATGCTTTGCTGGTCCGGTTTCTCAGGCCACGCCCTGAGCCGGAGGCACGCTCGATGGCGAGTCCCGAGACGTAGCTGCAAATCGATGTGGCGAATATCAGGAGCAGAAACGTGGGGTTCCACCATCCATAGAAGATGTAGCTTGCCGCCAGCAGGAAGACATTGCGAGCGCCGTTTCGCCGAAAGACCAGCCAATAGCCCATGAAGACTATCGGGAGGAATACCAGAAATTCAAAAGAATTAAAAGTCATAGGTCAATCTGCGGTCGACGCCTGGACAGTCACGTTCGGACTCAGAACCGGACGCCTGCGGTGATGGAGAAGGGAATGAGGCTGGAGAAGAAGGAGTAGGCGGAGCTGTTGTACCAGTGGCCGTCAAACTTTATGGAGCCCCCCAGGAAGAAGTCCTTTATGTTGTAGGTGACGGAGCCGCGGGCGCGTATGCCCACTGAGAGGAGGTTGGAGGCTCCGTCGACGGAGTCCTCGTAGGAGTGGTTGATGCCGATGGCCGGGAGGGCGGTGAGGTTGATGAGCACATGGGGGCTGACCACGAAGTTGTAGCCGTAGCCGACGAGCAGCGAATAGTCGTTGTAGCGGAACTTGTAGTCGCGCTCCGGGATGGTGAGGTAGGGCAGGAGTTCAGGGGGCAAGAGCGAAAGGTCCATGTCCACATCCTGATAGGCATAGGAGAAGCCTGCGATGATGGAGCCCGCGCTACGCTTCTGTATCTTTGCAAAACCGTAGGCGGCCCCGTAGGAGTAGCGGCGGTTGTTGAAGAAGTAATAGGCGTCCACCGTGAGGTTGCGCATCACCAGGCCGGGAAAGAATTTCTTGAAGAAACGGCCATGGTCATAGTCGCCGAATGTGCGCAGATAGGTGCCGCCCGTGTTTTCGGAATAGGTGAGCTCGGCGTTGAAGCGGGCGCAGCTGAAGCCGAAGTTCATCTTCTTGTGGTTGATGGGGCGGTTGCCTATGACGTTGGTGAGGTCGATGTTGTAGCCAATGCTGACAGCCATGTACTGCAGGTAGATGCCGGCGTTGCTGTATGGCTCCGACAGCATTTGTATTTTCATGTCCTGTCCCAGCTCCATGGAGTAGGCGTCGGTCCAGTTGTCGTTGACCAGGCGCACTTTCCAGCGTCGTCCGGTACCGACGACGTATTCGTGGTCCGTGCCGTTGAAGAACTCGTCGCCCCAGTTATAGACGCCGACGCAGAATTCCAGGAACTTTGGCCACTCCACCGTGGTGTCCTGCATCGAGAGGCGCCCCTCCTTGAAGAGATGCCACCAGTCGCGGTTAGGGTCGGCGGCGGCTATGGAGTCCTGCAGGCGCTCTTCCTCTGGATAATATACGCCTGCCCGCGAGGGATGGCGCACATGGTGGCGTAGCTCGACCTCCGGCGCGCCGGGATCGGCCATGACGCTTTCCCCCACGGTCGCGGCATGGGAATGCCATAGCGGTGACTGTACGGAGTCAGGCACGGCGGCGGACAGAAGGGCTAAGGCGGCGAAGGTAAGCAGGCTCATCAGTGTATGTCAAGGCTGTCGAGAGCCTCGCGATAGCGTCGGGCGTTGGCGAGGTGCTCGTCGTAGGTGGAGGCGAAATTGTGATACCCCGAGAAATCCTCGCGGGCACACATGTAGATGTTGTCCGACTCTGGGGCTTGCAGCACGGCGTCGATGGTGGTGGTGCTGGTGGTGCGGATGGGGGCCGGGGGAAGGCCTTTGTGGCGGTAGGTGTTGTAGGGGCTGTCCACGCCGAGGTGCTTCTCTGTGACGCGTCGGATGGTGAAGTCGTCGAGCGCGAAGCGCACGGTGGGGTCGGCCTGGAGGGGCATCCCGGTCTTCAGGCGGTTGAGATAGACACGGGCAATCTTCCCCTTTTCGTCCACCTTGTTGGTCTCCTCGTCCACGATGGAGGCCAGGGTCATGACTTCGGCGGGGGTGAGGCCCAGCTGGGCGGCCTCGGCACGTCGGCGCCCGTTCCATACGCTCATGTAGTGGTGGCCTATCTTCTCGATTACCTCCTGGGCCGTGGAGGCCCAGTAGATGTCGTATGAGTCGTCGATGAAGAGGGCCAGTCCCTGGCCGGGCCGGAGGTTGTAGCGCGCCATGAGCGTCGAATCGGAGAGGAGGGCCCGCAGGGAGTCGCCCGGGCACTCCACCTTCAGGCCCACGCGGGTGGTCATGTCCTCAAGGGAGCGGAAGCCGTTGATGGTGACGCGCACCGGCTGGCGCACGCCCGAGGTGACGCGCCGCATGGCGTTAAAGGGCGTGTCGTCGCGATGGATGGTGTATGCCCCGTGACGGCGCGACATGTCGATGTCGCGCGCCGAGATCAGTCGGCAGACACGGTTGGCGTACGTATCGCCCAGGTATTTGGCTATGGAGTCGTGGATGTTGGTCATCGTCGCTCCGCGCGGCACACGTATCAGGACATCTTTCCCGGCATGGGTCATCACCATGGGGGCAGCCAGCGCGAATGTGCCGATGGCCAGCGCTATGGTGATCCATAGTGCCGTGCGTGCCATGTGCATGCGCCCGTGGGCGGCACGCTTCTTGGCATCCTCGGAGGTCTCTGGCGTGTGGTCGGTGAGTGGGTCTGGTGTGTTCATCTGTACTGGTTGATTATGGCGGCTATCTCGGAGGCCTGCTGCGGGGTCACGGCCCCGATGGGGAGGCTGACCACTTCCGATGCGAGCAGCTCGGTGCGGGGATGGGTGGTCCCGAGGGTCGGGTAATAGCAAGGCTGGAGATGGGGAGGGACGGCGTAGTGGATGTCGGTGCCCACGCCGCGGTCGGCAAGCCACTGGCGGAAATGGTCGCGACGCCCGGCGGGTACGCGCACCACGTATTGGTGCCACACCTGCCGGCAGTCGGGCAGGATGGCCGGGGGTGTGACCAAGGGGTTGTCGAGGGATTCGGCATAGGCCCTGGCTGCCTCTCCCCTGGCGCGGCTGATGTCGTCGAGATGGTCGAGCTTGACTTCAAGCATGGCCGCCTGGAGCTCGTCGATGCGGCAGTTGTAGCCGGTCATCACGTTGTGATAGCGGCGGTCGGCGCCGTAGTTGGCCAGTGTGCGCACGGTGGCGGCCAGTTCGGGGTCGGAGGTGGTGACTGCTCCGGCATCGCCCAGGGCCCCGATGTTTTTGGTGGGATAGAAGCTGGTGGCAGCAATGTGGCCCAGTCCTCCGGTGGCCTTGGTGCCGTGCAGTCCGGTGGCGCTGCTGAGGGCCCCGATGGCCTGCGCGTTGTCTTCTATGATGGTTATGCCCTTGGAGACGAGGCGGCGTGCCGCTTCGGCGTCCCAGCATGGAGTGCCATATAGATGGACTGCCATCAGGGCGCGGGTGCGGGACGTGACAAGGCGTTCGGCCTCCGCCCAGTCGAGGTTGAAATCGCGCTCCGAAGGCTCCACTATGACAGGACGGAGCCCAAGCTCTGTCAGGGGCAGGATGGAGGCTATATAGGTGTTGCCGGGCACGAGCACTTCGTCGCCCTTCTTGAGGCGCCCGAGCTCCATGAGGGCGCGCACGGACAGGCGTATCGCATCAAGCCCGTTGCTGACGGCCACGCAATGCGAGGTCTCGCAGATGGCGGCCATGCGCGCCTCGAGGGCGCGGGTGTGCGGCCCGTGTAGGAACCATCCCGAGCGGATGACGTCCGAGGCGGCCTCTGTCAGGCGGTCAGCCAGAGGCAGTGTGATGTCCGAAAGCTGTAGGAAAGGGTATTTCAAGCCGATAGGATTAAAGGGGATTGTGGGTGGGCAATCGTGATTGGGGGAGTGAGGAGCCGGAGGGCGCTGGCGCCGAACGGCCTCAGGTCTTGCGCAGTGCTTCTGCGTAACGCAGGTACTCCTCGAGGTCGCGTATGTAGTCCTCTTCTTCGTATTCACCCGAGCAGAGGGCCAGGGTGATGGAGCCGGTGGTGAAATTGTGGGTGGTGAGCCATACGCCCGGTGGCACGAGGACCCCCTTGTGCGGACGGTTCATGGGTATGACCATCTCGCGGTCGCCGTCTGTCAGGTGCAGGTCGAAGGAGCCGCTGATGCACATCACGACTTCCTGTTGCTGGCGGTGGGCGTGTCCGCCACGCGTCGTGCCGGAGGGCACGTCGTAGATGTAGAAGACACGGCGCACCGGGAAGGGCACGTGCCGGCCACCTTCGATGAAGGAAAGGTTGCCTCGGGGGTCGCTGACTTTGGGAAATTCATATTCCCGCACACGGTCAAGGGGACTGCTCATGGTCTGTGTTCAGTAGTTGTCAAGTCTTGGGAGGGTGGAGAGGATGGCGTGAGGGTCGAGAGGGGGCAAAATGATTCGGTGGCGGGGGTGTCCCCGCCACCGAAGGGGGCTTCATTTGCGGTCCTTGATCTTCTCGAGCTGCTTCTCGAGCCCGTCAAGGGCGTTGTCGAGGGCCTCCTCGAAGGTGTCGGCGGTCTTGGAGGCGAAGAGAGGGGCCGACCCGGGCACGCTCAGCTGCACGCCGGCGGTCTTGTTGAGGGTGGTCTGGGGCTTCTCGAGCGTATAGGTCACCTCCACCTCGGTCACGGCCTCGAAGCGGCGGGTGAGCTTGTCGATTTTCTTGTTGGTGAAGGCCAGCAACTTGTCGGCGATCTCGAAATGGATGGTTTTGATGTTGACTTCCATAATATATAGGTTTTAGGGTGGATGGGCAGCCCCCTTTCTCCCGCCAGGGGAAGGGACTACTCGGGATTGTCGCAAAATTAACTAAAAAAATGATTCAATTCTCCTCGGGGGTGTTACAAAAACGTTAAGTTTCCTCTTTTTTCCTTTTGACAGGGTTCTCACGCGGGTGTGCGGCGGCATAGTCCCCCCTCAGACGCCTGAAGTCGAGATGGGTGTAGACCTGGGTGGTGGAGATCGAGGCATGCCCCAGGAGCTCCTTGACGGAGTTGATGCCCGCCCCCCCGTTGACCATCGCCGTGGCGAAGGAGTGCCGCAGGGTGTGCGGGCTTCGGCGCCCTGTCGTCGTGGCTGCCAGCCGGGAGCGCACGATCTTGTAGAGGCCCGACTTGGACATCGGGCCTCCGCTCCTGCCCGGAATCAGCGGGGCGGGGCGGTCGAGACGTTCGTAGGAGGCGTCGCGCTGCTGCTGCCAATCTTTGATCTCGGCCACGAGTGCCGGCGGCAGGGGCACGATGCGGATCTTGGAGCCTTTTCCGTGGATGGTCAGCCGACCGCGGTGGAGGTCGGCCTGCGAGTCGGTCAGGCCAAGGAGCTCGGCCTGGCGAAGGCCGCATCCGTAGAGGAGCTCCAGTATGAGATGGTCTCGCGCCTCGTCGGTGGCGTCGAGCAGGCTCTCCATCTCCTCCTCGCGCACGAATACCGGCAGTGGCTTGTCAGGCTTGGCCAGGATGATGTCGGAGGCCGGATTGTCGCGGCGAAGGGCGCGCTTCTGCATCCACTTGAAGAGGCTCCGCGCCACCTGTGTCTTGCGGCGTATGGTGCGGGGCGAGTCGCCTTCGCGCCCCAGGCGGGCGAGCCATATGCGGATGTCGCGCTGGGTGGCGTCCTGCAACGCCACCTCCCCGAGGTCGGACTGGAGCTGGGTGAGGTCGCGCCGGT
Organism: uncultured Sangeribacter sp.; assembly: GCA_964531005.1. Taxonomy (GTDB): domain Bacteria; phylum Bacteroidota; class Bacteroidia; order Bacteroidales; family Muribaculaceae; genus Lepagella. The sequence goes on from CAZHCM010000074.1 coordinate 8,789, forward strand.
AGGCCTCCAGTGTGTGTGGGCTTCGGTTGAGCTCCAGGCGGAGGTATTCGATAAACTGCTCTATGACCATATGCGAGCGATGTGTGTCGGGGGCGTGAAGAGGAAGCCATACATGACAAGACCGCCACGCTGTCCGGTGTGTCCGGGGCAGCGTGCCGGTCTGTATGGGAGTGGAGGTGTGTCGTAAAAGACGACGTGCGGCTTACTGCTCTGCCTGGCGGAGCTGCTGCACGTAGACGGCCTTCATCATTTTCTTGCGGTTGGTCACCGAGGGCTTCTCGAAAGCCTGACGGCCACGCAGCTCTCTTACGATGCCGGTGCGCTCGAATTTACGTTTGAATTTCTTGAGGGCCTTCTCGATGTTCTCGCCTTCTTTTACTTGTACGATGATCATTTCTTGTCTTTTATGTTAATTGTTTTTGGTTCGGATGGTGCGTAAGCCGCGCCCTGCATGGTGCCGGGCGCGACTTTTGCGGTGCAAAATTATATATTATCGCTTGACTGACAAAATTTTTCGTCAAAAAAATGGCCTAATCCGCGATTTTTTCTCCTTTTTACTCCTGAGGACCGTACCATTTGGAGTACATCAGATAGTTGCGGGCTATCTTGACGTTCATCTCCTTGGCTTTCTCGGGCTCCACCATCTTGACGAACTTCGCGGGGCATCCGGCCCAGAGCTCGTGGGCGCCGATCTTGGTGCGGCTGAGCACCACGGAGCCGGCGGCCACCAGTGCCCCCTCGCCGACTTCGGCGTCGTCCATGACGATGGCCCCCATGCCGATGAGGGCGTAGTCGTGGATCTTGGCCCCGTGGATGACCACGTTATGGCCTATGGAGACGTCATTGCCGATCTCGATGGTGGATTTCTGGTAGAGGGTGTGCAGGACGCTTCCGTCCTGGATGTTGACGCGGTCGCCGATGCGGATGGAGTTGACATCGCCGCGAAGCACCGTGCTGAACCATACGCTGCACTCGTCGCCCATCACCACGTCGCCCACTATGACGGCGTTGGCGGCCAGGAAACAGTCCTTGCCGATGACGGGCGTGAAGCCGCGCACTTCCTGTATTATTGCCATTGCTTTATATGCTTTTTATTTTGATTGTCTGGTGAGGGGCTGCGTCTTGGCCTGCATCCATGCTGCCTCGTCGGGGGTGAGGAAGGGGGTCAGGCGTGTGCGCACCATGTCGTGGTAGTCGTTGACCCACTTGATTTCCTCGTCGGTCATGATCTCGGTCTCGAAGAGGCGCAGGTCGAAGGGGAAGAGGGTCAGCACCTCGAAGTGGTAGAAGCGCCCGAAGTCGGTGGTCTTCCACTGCTCGGTGGCTATGAGGTTCTCGCAGCGGATGCCGTAGCGCCCTTCGAGATATAGGCCGGGCTCGTCGCTGGTCACCATGCCGGGCTCCAGGGTGGCGGGGTTCTCGTTGAGGCGGATGTTCTGTGGGCCTTCGTGGCAGTTGATGAAGAATCCTACGCCGTGGCCTGTGCCGTGATAGTAGGCCTTGCCCTCGTTCCAGAGATACTGGCGCGCCAGCACGTCGAGCTGCGAGCCGCGTGTCCCCTCGGGG
>CAZHCM010000075.1:0-10338 GCA_964531005.1 uncultured Sangeribacter sp.
TTCTGGGCGGCGATCTCCTCGGAGGTCTGCTCGTCCACATCAGCCTTGCCCTCCTTGATCATGCGTACGGCCAGGTCATAGAGCTGGGGGAAGTAGTCGCTGGCGTAGTAGAGACGGTCTTCCCAGTCGTAGCCAAGCCAGTGGATGTCGCGCTTGATGGCCTCCACATATTCGGTGTCCTCCTTCTGGGGGTTGGTATCGTCGAAGCGGAGGTTGCAGGTGCCCCCGAACTTCTCGGCTGCGCCGAAGTCCATGATGAAGGCCTTGGCATGACCGATATGCAGGTACCCGTTGGGCTCGGGCGGGAAACGGGTGTTGAGACGTCCTCCGTTCTTGCCGGCCTCAAGGTCGTCTTTTATGATTTGTTCTACGAAGTTAAGTCCTGAGGTGGTGCCTTCAGCGAGCTCTTCTTTCAGTTCTGTCATAACGTATGGGTTGTGTTGGGCGCCTTGGGTGGTGAGATTCATCCCTCGGGCCTGATTCAGGGCGCAAATATAGTGCTTTTTTCTGAAAAAACGCTCCTAATCGACCCTTTTTCTTAACGATTGAGGCTCATTAGTTGTGGATAAGGGGAATAATTAGTAATTTTGCGAGTGTGGCGACGCCTACCGCCCTCCCCGGAGCGTAGGATTGGCGTCGCACGGGACCAACATTAAGCTAAGACAATGTAAATGCACATGAACGATAGGCTTTCAATCATGCGGGGTGCCATCATATGCGCCCTGGCACTGGGACCGTTGACGGTGTCGGCGTTCGACATCGAGAGCAATGGCCTCCTTTTCGATATACTGGAGGGTCAACGCGCCCGGATGGTCGCCCCTGATTTTGCAGTGAGCGTGGGCTATGCCGGCGACATCGATGTGCCTGCCGGTGTCGAACACGAAGGCATCACCTACGAAGTCACTGAAATCGGCGACTACTGTTTCTACGGATGTGAATTCCTGACCTCGGTCTCTCTGCCTGAGACCATCGAGGCGATAGGGTACAGGGCTTTCGCGCAGAGTCCCGTTCTTAGGGAAGTGGAGATCCCCGTCGGTGTCCGCAGCATAGGGGTGCAGGCGTTCTGGGGATGCACGGGGCTCGCCAATGTCGGGGCCGGAATGGATCCCTTTGAAATTGGCGAGGGGGCGTTCCGCGAGTGTCGCTCGCTTGGGAGCGTCACGCTCGGCTCCAACCTCACCGTGCTCCCGCCTGCCTTGTTCGACGGCTGTGGCAGCCTTTTGGAGTTCGAGGTGCCGGAAGGGGTGACGGAATTGGGCGAGAGGGCGTTTGCCGACTGCGTGTCGCTGTGCCGCGTGGAGCTCCCCGGGGATGTAAAGGCCATTGGGGAGCGTTGTTTCGCCGGGTGCGTGTCGCTTCCCTACCTGCGGCTTCCGGAAGCCCTTGTCGAGCTTGGAGATTATGCCCTGAGCAGGTGCCCGGCCATCTCCAACACCGCCTGGCCCGATGGCCTGACCTGTCTTCCTGCCGGGGTGCAGGCTGACTGCGACGCCATCACGTTTGCCTACGTCGGCCCTCACATCGGCACGGTCGGCGACGGGGCGTTTGCCGGTTGCGATGCCCTTGAGACCATCTGCCTCACGCCTGAGGTGGAGAGCCTGGGATCACGCGCGTTTGCAGATTGCCCCGTGCTTAAGAACGTATATGTGGACTGTGACATTCCTCCCTTCATCCAGCCGAGCACCTTCGATACCTCCACTTACGACGGCGGCATGCTCGTCGTCCGTCCCGGTCAGGAGCTTCTCTACGCCCAGAGCGCTCACTGGGGGAAGTTTGCCAAGATTCTTTCGACCGAAGCCTTCCCCGACCTGTCGGGAGTGACGGCTGTGACGGGTGAGGATATGGCAGAGCTACGTGGCGGCAGGCTTCAAATCGCGGCTTCGGCCGGGGATTGGACTCTGCTGACAGCCACCGGGCTCATCGTGGCCCATGGCCACGGCACATACAGCCTGGAGCTTGAGCCTGGCACGTTATATATCCTCCGGTGCGCCGGAGGCCGCGCAATGAAGGTGCTGAGGTAAGAGTGGCGCGGCAGGCCGCGCCACTACCAGAAGTCACCCACCAGATTTACGAAAGCGAAAAATAGAATCCGGGCCGTGCATGTCAAAGACATGTAGGGCCCGGTGATCTTGTTACGCCTGTGATAGCTTTGAGCAGATGTCCTGGTTAGGAGACAGATCAGAAGACGATCATGAAGGATCAGTTGACGATCATGGTGCTCAGTGAGACGTCACTGATGGGATGGCATACTCTTGCAAATTGACGGATGAACGAGATGGTGTAGGCACTCGGAGAGTGTAGTTTGTTATGTTTCACTTCAGATGGTGTTACAGAATGGGTAGAACTGTCTGTCATAGGCATTGGATGTTTTGGTTACCGCCTATAAAACGCCCTTAGTGAAAGATTTATTATGTCCTCCTAATGAAAAAAGGACGTCGGGCGTCCCTTTGGAGGGAAGGCCGACGTTCAGAGGGTGAGGATGATGTCTTTTTCGGCGGCTATGCGTCGAAGGTTGATGATGGCGTAGCGCATGCGCCCGAGGGCCGTATTGATGCTGACGCCGGTGATCTCAGCTATTTCCTTGAAGGAAAGGTTCTGGTAGTAACGCATGGTCAGGACCTCGCGTTGCAGAGGGGGGAGCTGAGTGATGAGGAGCTTGACGTCATCGCGGATCTGCTCGTTGATCATCACGTCCTCGATGGTGGCTTCGCAGAGCTCTTTACGGTTGAGGATATCGACCTCCTCAAGGTCTGCCGACTGCAGGTTTTCCGACTTTTCCTGGCGGAAGTAGTCGATGATGAGGTTGTGGGCTATGCGGGAGATCCAGGCGGGGAACTTTCCGTTTTCGGTGTACCTTCCCTGCTTGATGGTGAGGATGGCTTTGACGAAAGTCTCCTGGAATATGTCGTTGGCGATGTCCTCGTTGCGTATCATTCGGAGGATATAGGTGTATATCTTGTCCTGGTGACGCTTCAGGAGGGTGTCAAACGCCTCGTTGCTGCCTTGTGCATAAGCCTTGACCAGCTGCTCGTCGGTCATGGTTTGGAAGTTTGCCATTCTAAATTTGGTTTACGTTAAGTAGATGTCTATCTATAGGCAGATGAGTTTGAATGGTCGTCGTTATTGTTGATTTAGTTTCACACAGATTGCTTCCTATCGGGTGGGAGGCCGGGGTCGCGGGGGTGAGGAAGAAGTCGCCGTAACGTAAAGCCTCGTCCGATATTGGATGCAAAGTTAATAAAAAGTTGGGGATGATGCAAGAGACGCAGGCTCTTATTTTACTAAAGATTGTTAATGGCCACAATAAGGGGGCGAAAGGGTGACTCCACCGACAATCTTTCGACGGTGCATAGAATCGGCCGCAAGCGGCCGTGCAGGAAACGGACCAGCCCTCAGACTCCGCTTCTGCCTTATGACTCCTGACCTCTGACCCATGACTTCTGACCTATAACCTATGCCTTCTTCCTTCTGACCTATGCCTTCTGGCCTAAAACGAGGAGGGTCCAGTCGTTGTCGGAGCGACGAGTCAGCTCGTTCAGGCCGAGTGGACGGGCAGCCTCGGCTATCATGTCGGCGTCGGAGGCGTAGAATCCGCTCAGGAGCATGCGGCCGCCAGGAAGGAGAGCCTTGGCGTAGGCGGGGAGGTCACCGAGGATGATGTTGCGGTTGATGTTGGCCAGGAAGATGTCTGCCGGGGGCAAGGTGGCGAGGGCTGCTGCGTCGCCGCATATCATCTCGGCCTCGACCTGGTTGAGGGAGACATTCTCCACGGCGTTCTCCCATGCACCCGGATCGATCTCGATGCCCGTGACCCGGCTGGCCCCGCGCATGGCGCAGAGGATGCCAAGGATGCCGGTGCCGGTGCCCATGTCGATGACGCTCTTGCCTGTGAGGTCGCCGCAGTCGAGGATGCCACCTATCATCAGGCGCGTGGTGAAATGATGTCCTGTGCCGAATGCCATCTTCGGGTCCACCACAATGTCGTAGCGCGCCTTGGGCACATCCTTATGAAAAGATGAGTGGATGACCACTTCGCCTCCGATGACGATTGGCTGGAAGTAGTGACGTTCCCACTCTTCGTTCCAGTTGCGTCCCTCGATTTTCTCGGTGGAGAGCTTGTAGTCTGTCTCAAAGGGGAAGTCTTCGAGCGCTTCAGCCACTGCGTCCGCGTCATACAGGTCTTCCCGGACATAGGCGGTCAAGCCTTCGGAGTCGGGAGTGAAAGACTCGAAGCCGACATCCGCAAGGATGGCGGCGGCAAGGTCGGTGAAATCCTCCGAGCAGGGGGAGAAGTCTATTCTGAGAGCTATGTAGTCGGTCATTATTTGCGGCGGAAGAGTGAGAAGGCTTTGCGGATGGTCTTGAAAGTCTGGAAGCCGAGGAGGGCATAGTCCACGTAGTTGAGGCCGGAGAAGACCTTTCCGGCCAGGGGGCCGAAGTTGCCGAGCCATCCGTGTTTGGAGCCCTTGGCGGGGGCCAGCGGGTTGGTGGCCTTCAGCGCCAGCATGTCATGGGAGAGTTTTTCCTGGCAGAAGTCCTTCTTCAGGGTCAGCAGTGCCCTGCGGTACTGGATATCGGAGAGGGAGTATCCTTCGAAACGCTTCTCCTCCGAAGGACTGTCGATTTGGGCGGACGTGGCTTTGGACGGAGCGGGGCTCTGTGTCGGTGTCTTGTTGTCATCCATAGGGGTCAGTGTTTGTCAAGGAAGAGACGGGTGATAAACTTGGCGATGGGATCGAATAGAAGCTGTCGGCGGAGCAGGAAAAGAGCCACCATCAGGAGAATCAGGACCCCGCTGACACTAAGGTATGCCAGTGCAGGGGCCATTATCATCTTGAAGAGGTCGGCCAGGGCCAGGGCGAGGAGAATGACTATCACCATGGCAATCATGAGGCATATGGCGCCCAAGACGAAGGTGCCCGTGAGGACGGTGAATTTCTCTGCGGCCGTGAGCTTGAGGTATTCCGTCTCAAGGAGAAGCCACTGCCGACCTTGGGTGAAGAGATCCTTGAGGGTGTCGGTGAAGGACTGTTTCATCGGTGGAATTTAGAAGGTTTGGTGCAGATGCGCGGAGGGAGGATGCCGCGCGGGGGCATCACTGTATCTGCGGGGAAGTGGATGGACATGTCATATGGGGAGGCGAGGGCAGGGGCCTTGGGCCCCGCATCCCGTCTCCCCACAGGGTGATGCTTGTCAGTCTGCGCCGGGTGCCTGGGGCGCCCGGGCAGGGGTGTCAGTCGGCGTTGCCGGTGAGCTCGGCCACGAGAGCGTCCACTTCCTGGTCGCTGATCTTGTAGCCTTTCTTGCGCAGGATGCGCTTGATGCGGTTGCGCACCTCCTCGCCCTTCTCAGGGGCGAAGAGCAAGGCTGCTCCGCAGCCTGCGATGGCGCCGCCCAGGAAGGCGTATAGAAGATTGAGGGAATTTCTCATCGTTTCTGAGTGTGTGAAATGGTGATGATCAGGCGTTTTCGAGCTGCTCTTCGATCTCGTCTACGAGCTCCTCCATCTTGTCCTTCTTCAGGCTGATGCCCTTCTCGCGCAGGATCTTGGCGATCTTCTTGCGGGTGTCCTCACCCTTTTCAGGAGCTGCGAGCAGGCCGATGGCTGCACCTGCGATGGCGCCGCCGAGAACGGCGCAAATTACATGTATTGCTTTCATAACTTATGATGTATTAATTGGTCTTTTATGATATAACGTCTAAGCTGCCTTAGTGTTCACGGAGGGAGCGGGATTGTGGGCCGTTTCCTCCACATGTCTTCAGCGGGAGGCGAGCATCATCGCCGGGGAGGCGGCGCGCATGGCCATGAGGCCCTGCTCGGAGAGCTCGACGTCTTTCAGCCCCTCCGGGGTGGCTATGCGCACATGCGAGTCGTCGAGCATGGTCATGAAGGGGAACTCTGCGTCGGCGGTGATGACATTCCAAGTCTGGTCGTCCTCATTGAAGGCGAGGCGCACATGGTCGCCGGTGAGCTGGTTGGTGATGTCGTAGCCGGTGCCGTCGCAGGCTATGGTGTAGCGGCCATGCTCGGTGTCGACCGTCTTCACGGAGGCTGTCATAGGATTGCGTCCGCTCCAGAACTCAATGGAGTTAAGGATAAGGAGGTCGGCCAGAGAGGTGACTTCGTACACGGGGAGCACCCAGAAGGCGAAGAAGACCACTTCGTTGACAAACTTGTTGCTTACCTGATTGTTCCAGGAGAGCACGCTACGTGTGAGGTTGAAGCTGCCGATGCAGGAGGTGAGCAGGGTCGAGCCCAAAAGCAGAGAGGCCAGTGAGGCGGTCAGTACAGTTTTTCTCATAAGTGGAATAATCGAGTGGGGTTATACTTAAGTAACTGCGAGGGGAGTGAATTGTTTTAATTCCCCCGGCTAAAATGGAGGTAGGCGTCATTGACGGAATGCACGAAGTCGAGAGTCTCTCGGGCACGGAAGTATCCGTTCTTGACCACGGGATCGTGATAGTATTTCGGTTTTGACTTCATGAGGGCGGCGCGGCTGACCCCTCCCTCCCAGTGTGAGGCGTCAAGCCCGTACTTGCGGGCGAGCGCTATGGCGTCATAAATGTGGCCGAGGCCGGCGTTGTATGAAGCGAGCATGAAATCCCGCCTTGCGCGGGGGTCGGGAATCCTGGAGGCGAGGGCCTTGTCGAGGTTTGAGAGCAGACGCACCCCGGCCTCTATGCAGACGTCGGGTCGCGTGAGCTTCGAAGGGTCGATGCCCATCCCCCTGGCTGTGCCGGGCATCACCTGCATTATCCCCCTGGCTCCAGCCCAGGAAACGATCGCGGGCTTGAAACGAGACTCGACGAAGGCTACGGCTGCCGCCAGGCGCCAGTCTATGCCATGCCGGGCGCACACCTGCTTGAAGACGGCCACGTAGGGGATGGCCGGGTAGGAACCGGGCGACGACGCGACGGAACGACCGGAGGCGTCGGTCTCCGCGCTTTCCTCCTCACGGACAGTGGGTGCCGGGGCATAATACTTGCGATAGGTGGAGGCCACGGCCACGCTGTCAGCCCGCGACCAACGGTCGATGGCCTTCGCCAGGAGAGTGTCAGCGGGATTGACAGCCCAGCGGAGGCGTTGCTCCAGGCTCACGGGCACCGAGAAGTCGAGCGAGGGATAGAGCCTGCGGCCATACTCGGCGAGTTGGGAGTCGGTCAGAGTCATCTCTATCTCGCCTTTGCTGACCATCTTGACCAGGTCACCCTCCGTCAGGGTGTCGCGGTCGAGGGCCTCTATCGCGATGCCTCCGCCGATCTCCTTGTTGAGGTTGGCGATGCGCTGGTCATAGCGGGTATCCTTGATGACCGTCACGGTGTGGGAGGGAAGGTCGGTGACGTCCTTGACCTTTCCGGGGGCGCCGCGTTGCACGAGCACCTGGTAGCTAATGCGCTCGGGGCCGCACAGTACCACCTCCTCCCGATGTGGGGAGGTGTCGGCAACGGGTGCTGCGGCCAGGTCGGCCTCACCGGTGGCTACCTTCTCGATGAGGTCGACCATACTTGTGGCCTCGACGATTTTCAACGGGCGGTGCAGGGAGTCTGCCAGGGCGTTGGCGAGCTCATAGTCAAAGCCCATGATCGTGTCGCGGTAATGATAGTAGGAATAGGGGGCGTTGAGCATGGCCACGCGCAGGGTGTCGGTCTTAGGCGTTGGCTCGGGGTGAGAGGGGGCATCTCCTGCTCCGGCGAAGCGGATGGAGATCCAGGCTACGGTTCCTGCGAGGAGAAGGAAGGCCGAGGAGGCGAGGATGTTGATGCTGCTTTTCTTCATGGAGAGGGGGAGTATTTCTGCTTATGGGGAGAGCTGGTACCAGCCTTGGGCCAGGGTGATGTAGCCTTCGGACTGGAGTAAGCTTAGGGTTTCGGTCAGGAGCGTAGAGGGGGCGCCTGTGGCCTTCTCGAGGTCGAGGAGGCGGGCTCCCTGTTCTTCGGAGATTTGGCGCAGGATGGAAGAAGCGAGGTCTGAAGGCTTCGGGTCGCCAGAGCTGGAACTTGCACCCGCACCATTGCGGGATTTGACAGAGGGCTTACGGGGTTTGGCACGGTCGCGGCAGATGTCGCAGGTGGCGCAGTCGTGGTCTGCTTTTTCGCCGAAGTAGGCCAGCATGCGGTTGACCCGGCAATGAGTGTCCTCTTGGGCGTATTCGATCATTGCCTCGACACGGGCTTTCATGACCTCGTAGCGGTCTTCATAGACGGCTCTCCCTATCTGGACATAGCGTGTCTCCTCGCGCGCCGTGGGGACATATATATATGGAGTGCGCCGGCGCGGCACATAGACGAGAATCTTGAGGCGGTTGAGTTCCAGCAAGGCTTCGTAGACCCTCTGGGGGATGACATTGAGTTCGCGGGCCACCTTCACCTCATCGATCTGTACATAGTCGGAGAAGAGGCCTGGATAGAGGCGCAATATCTTGCCCAAGACCTTCTCGGCCTGGGGGGAGGCGTCGTGGAGATGATACAGTTCGTCGCGCTCGATGGTGATAAGGACCCGCGACTTGCTCTCCGTCTCCTCGATGAAGTCCAGATACCCGGCCTGCCCGAGGATATGGAGTGAAGCCTTGACGGAGCGGTCAGACATATTGAAGGTGTGGCAGAAATCCTCGAGGTTGAACTCCAGCAGCCGGTCGTATCCCTCGCCGATGGAGAGATGAAGATAGTTGCATGCGCGCTCGTAGACCTTGCGTATCTCCTCCCTGGGCGGGAAGGTCTCTGTGAGACGGCGTCGCAGAGTGGCCTGGTCGAAGCGTGAAACAAGGAGCACGGCGTATGACGGTAGTCCGTCTCGCCCTGCGCGCCCTGCCTCCTGGTAGTATTCCTCTAGCGAAGGGGGAAAGTCGAAGTGGACGACCACACGTACGTCGGGCTTGTCTATGCCCATGCCGAAGGCGTTGGTGGCTACCATGACCCTGATGTCTCCCTTCTGCCAGGCGTTCTGACGCTCCTCCTTGTCCTGGAACGTAAGGCCTGCATGATAGAACGTGGCGGGGATACCTGATACGCAAAGATGTTCAGCTATCTCGCGGGTGCGCTTGCGGCTGCGGACATAGACGATGGCTGAGCCGGTGGTACGACTGAGTATGTGCACGACGTCGGCATATTTCTGCTCGCTCGGCCGGCAGAGATAGCTGATGTTGTCGCGGCTGAAACTCATGCGGAATACATTCGGGCTCTCAAACTGCAACTGCCGCATGATGTCTTCGGCCACGAGAGGCGTGGCGGTGGCTGTCAGGGCAAGCACCGGCACTCCGGGGCAGATCTTGCGCAGGGAGGCGATGCGGAGATAGGAGGGGCGGAAGTCGTATCCCCATTGCGATATGCAGTGAGCCTCGTCGACCACGATCTGGCAAATGGGGAGATGGCGCAGCTCCTGGAGGAAGCGTTCGTTGCGCAGGCGTTCGGGAGCGACATAGAGAAAACGGGCGCGGTTGTTGACCAGGCGTTCCCAGGCCACGCGGATCTCACCTGAGTTCATGCCTGAATGGAAGTAGACGGCCTGGATGCGGCGTCGGCGCAGGTTGTCGACCTGATCCTTCATCAGCGAAATCAGGGGGGTGACGACCACCGTAAGACCCCCAAGGGCGAGCCCCGCCACCTGGAAGGTGATGCTCTTGCCCCCGCCGGTGGGCATCAGGCCCAAGGTGTCGCGGCCGGAGAGGACGGAGCGGATGATGTCTTCCTGCAAAGGTCGGAAGGCGTCGTATCCCCAGAATTTCCTGAGTATGGCGTGGATGTCGGCGTCGTGGGTCACGGCTTGGAGACGCGGATGTCGCGAATCATCAGCTGCACCGAGTCGGGGGAATTGGGATGCTTCGACTGCTCGATGGTGTAGCAGATGTCGATGGGCTTGTGGGAATGTATGTGCTCGAAGTAGGGGGCCATGTTGAAGGCTATGGCGTTGATGACGCGGCTGGTGCTGTTGTCCTCAAGCTCAAGCTTGATGTGCTCCAGGTTCTTGCCGACGAGCTTGGATGTGCCGAAGTCGAAGACGTTGCGCGAGCAGAAGACGGGCTTCTGGTTGCCCGGCCCGTAAGGGTTGAATTTCTTCAGCGAGGCTATGAACTCCGGTGTGATGTCGGCAAACTCTATCTCGGCGTCGATGTCGAGCTGTGGGGCGAGCTGGCTCTGCTGGATATGGTCGGATACGTATTCCTCGAAGCGTCGGGAGAACTCCGGGATATTCTCCTCCTTGAGCGAGAGCCCGACGGCGTAGGTGTGGCCGCCGAAGTTCTCGAGAAGGTCGCGCGTGGAGTCGACGGCGGAATAGATGTCGAAGCCCTGCACGGAGCGCGAGGAGCCGGTGGCCATGCCGTTGGAGTAGGTGAGCACTAC
>CAZHCM010000076.1:0-10257 GCA_964531005.1 uncultured Sangeribacter sp.
GACGCTTCCAGCCCGTGCAGCTCTTCCAGCTCCTCATCGGCTTCGTCTTCGGCGCACTGCTCGACGTCAACATGTGGATCACCTCCTACTTCTCCACCTACGAGGCGCTGTGGAGCCAGATCGTCGCGCAGCTTGGCGGCGCCACCATATTGGGCTGCGCCGTGGCCACCGAGATACGGTGCGGGTCGGTCACGATGCCCGGCGAAGGGATACAGGTTGCCATAGCCCGCGTCACCGGACGCCCGTTCCCAGTGGTCAAGATCATCGTCGACACCACCCTGGTAATACTTGCCGTCATCTCCGGCTTCTGCTTCTTCGGGTCGTGGCCCTGGACGGTGGTCGGACCCGGCACGCTCTTCGCCATGTTCTATGTCGGCTATGTCGTCAAACTGGTCAACCCCCACCTTGGCTGGTTTGACCGCCTGCTCGACTATCGCCCCGGCTTCCGCCGCTACATCTACGGCCTGGCCCGCTTCATCTACCCCCACCACGAAGGGTGAGCGCCACCGCCACCCCACCCTCGAAGGGCTTCTTCTTACATACCCAACATTGCTGCCGGAGCGATACCAAGAACGAGGCATAGGGCGCGAGCGATACGCAACGTCGGTTCGGCGCGACCCGATATATAGTCGCTGATTCGTGACGGACTCACCCCCAGCTCTTGGGCAAGCTGTCTCTGCGTCATGCCTTTCTCTTCGATGGAGAGGCTGATGAGTTCGCCGATGGTGGGTTTCGCGATGGGATAATGGATGTCCTCATACGCCTCCACAATATCGGATACGATGGTGAGTTCGATGAGGTTCTTGTCGTCCAGCGGCGTCTCGTCGGTCACAAGAGGCAGAAGCTCCTCGATACGCGCCAACGCATATTCATATTGCTGTTTGCTGATCTCCATATTTAATGGCTTTAGATAGTTGAACAATCGATCTTGTCATATTCTGCGTGAGTTCCGACAAACCTAATGTAGATCCTCCCAATTGTAAACTTTATTACGACTACCAGCCGATAGTTATTGCCTCGGACATTGAACACATAATGTTGGTTGCCTACATAATCGGTAGCTGGAAAGTCTGTCTTGATTTCCGCCAGGTTGTGCCACTCGGCTTGCTGAGCGATGTCATACCACCGTTCCAAGGCAATTCTGGAATCCTCCCTTCCGGGAGATTCGTAGAATTCTTTCAGTTTTCTATGAGAGATTACATGCATATCACTGACAAGTATTTCTTTTCGAATGCAAAGGTAATAATAAATTTTGAAATACAAAACTTTATACCTTTAAAATTCTGCATCACAGAATTGCAACGTCATTTTTATCCGCATAGAATCGTTCCCACTACTTCGGGTCGGTGGATTCGGAGGCCTGGCGGTGGGCTATGATGGTCTTCATGTTGGCGGTGGCCCACTCGGTGAGGTGGTGGATGATGGGGAGCAGGGAGCGACCGACGTCGCTGATCGAATACTCCACCCGTGGGGGCACCTCTGGATAGGAGGTGCGAGTCACCAGGCCGTCGGCCTCCAGATGCTTCAGCGTGGACGACAACACCCGCGAAGAGATGTCGGGGATCCGGCGCAGGAGCTCGCGGTAGCGCACGGGCTCGTTTTCGCTGATGACGAGAAGGAGCAGGATGGCCCATTTGTTGCCAAACCGCGCGATTACGTTTCGCACGGGGCAGATCTCGATGATGGAGTTGCGTTGGTCTTTTCGAAGCATGGCCGGATGAGGGTTTGGTCTGCAAAGTTACCTTATTTTTCAGACACTTACAAATGCAAGAATAGACCGGCGCCTTTTTTCGGCAAATGGGCAGATTGCTAAAGACGTGGAGTTCAGCAAAAGCGAGAAAAATGTTACCAAGTAAGATTTTTGTATCCTCTTGCAGGTCTAAAACTTTCGGGCTAACTTTGCAGTTACCAAATAGAATATTAACCCTTTAAAGCAAGAAGACCATGACACGTATCAGCAATGGTGTCCTCGGACACACCGCACAGGCCTACCTCTGCGCAGCCTCCAACGACGAGAAGGCATCTTCGGCTTGCGGCTCCGCCTGCGGCGCCGGCGACGAGAAGAAGCCCGAAGAGAAGCCCGCCGCCTGCGGGTCTGCCTGCGGCGCCGGCGAGAAGTAATCCAACGGTAGGATCAACGCGAAAAACCAACCGCGAGAAGCTACCGATGGAGTACTTCGCCTTCCAGTGGCACATCACCGACAGCTGCGACCAGCGCTGCGAGCACTGCTACATCTTCTCCGAGGGGCACCCGCATATCGTGGAGATGCCCCTCGGACGCGCACGCGAGGTGGTGGAGCAGTGCCGGGAGATGTGCCGCAAGGTGGATCGCCTCCCGTATTTCTACATCACGGGGGGCGACCCCATATTACACCGAAATTTCTGGGAAATCCTGGCCCTTCTCAAGGAGCACGACATCCCCTTCACCATACTGGGCAATCCCTTCCATATCACCGACGAGGTGTGCCGACGCCTCAAGGACTATGGCTGCCAGAAATACCAGCTCTCCATCGACGGCATGCGCCACACCCACGACAGCATCCGTAAGCCGGGCTCCTTCGACACCACGGTGGAGAAGATCGACGTCTTGCGTCGCAACGGCATCCGCGTGGCTGTCATGACCACCGTCTCGGGCACCAACATCGCCGAGATACCCGACATCATCGACCTCGTGGTCGAGAAGAAAGTCGACGTCTTCGCCTTCGGCCGATACTGCCCGACATCGCAGGAGAAGTCCACACACATCTCCCCCGAGGAATACCGCGACTTCCTGGAGCATATCTGGCGCAAATTCGAGCAGCACAAGGACTCGGGCACCATCTTCAACCTCAAGGACCATCTCTGGACCCTCTTCCTATATGAAAAAGGCCTTTTCAAGATTCCCGAAGAGAGCGACCCCGAGGCCATCTACGACGGCTGCCACTGCGGAGACTGCCACTTCACCATCGAGCCGACAGGCAACGTCATGGCCTGCCGACGCTTCGAGAGCAAGGTCGGCAACCTCTTCGCCACCCCCCTGCACCAGCTCTGGACAGGCCCCGAGATGGAGCGGTACAGGCAATATGAGAAATTTGAGAAATGCTCCCGGTGCGAGTTGCTGAGGTTTTGCCGTGGCTGCCCTGCCGTGGCCTACGGGTATCACCGATCCTTCTACGCCCCGGATCCCCAATGCTGGAAAGAAGTATGAAAGCAGTCGTGATAGACCGGTGCACCCCCGCATCGGAGCTGAAGGTCAGCGAAGTGGCGCGCACGGACGTGCGTCCCGGATGGGTGCTGATCCGTGTGCGCGCCTTCGGGCTTAACCACTCCGAGGTGCTCCTTAGAAAATTCGAGGCCGACCGCCCGTATATCCACACCCCCATCATCCCCGGTATCGAGTGCGTGGGCGAGGTGGCCGACGCATCCGACACCCGTTTCCATGTCGGGGAACGCGTGATGGCCCTCATGGGAGGGATGGGGCGCAGTTTCGACGGCAGCTATGCCGAGTATGTCCTCATGCCCGAAAGCCACGTGTTTGCCGTGGACAGCGACCTGCCCTGGACTGAGTTGGCCGCTATCCCCGAGACCTTCTACACCGCCTATGGCTCGCTGACACTGTCGCTGCAGCTCGCATCCGCCGACACCCTGCTCGTCAGGGGAGGAACGTCAACAGTGGGCCTGGCCGCCATACAGCTTGCCAAGGGAATCGGGGCGACCGTCATCGCCACGACCCGCAGCGAACGCAAGGCGCCGCTACTGCGCGAGATAGGCGCCGACAAGGTGGTGCAGGAGGGTGAGGGCCTGGCAGCGGAGGTGCTCAGGGAGTGTCCGGAAGGTGTGACCAAGGTCCTGGAACTGATAGGCGCCAAGACCCTGCCTGAATCCCTGCGCCTCACCGCCCGGCACGGCATCGTGTGCCACACGGGGCTATTGGGAGGGGTCTACGGACTGAAAGATTTCGATCCCATAAAGGAGATACCTTCGGGAGTGTATCTCACAGGATTCTACAGCAACTACCCCCGTCAGCAGGAGATCGACTCCATGATGAGCCTCATACGCCGGGCCGGCATACGGCCTGTAATCGCCGCCACGTTCGGGCTGGCCGACATCGCGGCGGCCCACACCCTGGCCGAAGAGAGGGGCCAGACGGGGAAAATCGTGGTCGAGGTGGCAAACTGAATCGCCCTCCCGAACGTTATAAATATTGAAAAAAGAGAAAAACACATTATATCACTATGAAAGATTTCATTGGCTCACATTTCATCTACACCTATGCCAACGGGTGGATGTACGAACTGTATGTAAAAAACGAAAACACAGTAGATTACCGCATACATAGCGGCATGGTGGGAGGCCGCTGGGTACGCGACCAGAAAGCCGACATCGTCAAGCTCGCCGACGGCGTCTACAAGATCTCCTGGACCGAGCCCACAGGCACCGACGTGAGCCTCAACTTCATGCCCCGCGACAACAAGCTCCACGGCGTGATCTTCTTCCCCAAATGGGTGCAGGAACACCCCGAAATCACGGTCTGCTACCAGAACGAGCACATCCCCTTGATGGAGGAGAGCCGTGACAAATATCCCAACTACCCGAAGTACGTTGTGCCTGAATTCGGCGACATCTTCTATCAGACCAACGAAGGCGCCAACAACGAGAAAGTCATCTCCCAGGCCCCCTACGACGGCATGGTCGACGACATCGTTTCGGGCCGACTCAGCTTCAAGGACTGAAGACATGCAGCCTCGTGCGACAGGCCGGGCGCACCGCTATGACGAAGCGGTGCGCCCGGCCTGTCATCTGACGGTTTAAAAAAATTTAAGTGCCTGTGTATTGGAAATGTAGAGAGTTTTTGCTAAATTTGTGGATATTTTTGGCTAACTAAATACGTTAATGTATCATTGATATGAATATCAAGCACTTACTTTCTGCCGCCCTCCTTGCCACAGCCGCACAGGGGGCTTTGGCCGCCGGCTGGCCGGCCAACTACGAGGGCGTCATGCTCCAGGGCTTCTACTGGGACTCGTACTCCGACAGCCAGTGGTCCAAGCTCAAGTCGCAGGTCGACGAGCTCAGCGACTCCTTCAGCCTCATCTGGGTGCCCAACTCCGGCTATTGCGGAGGTCACCAGAACATGGGATACATGCCCCAGTACTGGTTTTCGAACCATAACTCCTCCTTCGGCAGCGAGGCCCAGCTGACCTCCATGATAAAGACCTTCGCCGAACATGGCACGGGCATCATTGCCGACGTGGTGGTCAACCACCGCAACGGCGTCTCCAACTGGTACGACTTCCCCACCGAAAACTGGAACGGCCGCACATGGAAGCTCGGACTGGACGCCATCTGCTGCAACGACGAGATGGCCTGGGCCGCAGGACAGCCCAAGCCCACCGGCGGATACGACACGGGCGAGAACTTCGACGGCGCCCGCGACCTCGACCACACCAACGCCACCGTGCAGGACCACATCAAGAACTACACCAAGTGCCTGCTCTCGAAATACGGATATGCCGGCTTCCGCTACGACATGGTGAAGGGATACAGCGGATACTACACCAAGATGTATAACGAGTATTCCAACCCCACATACTCCGTGGGCGAATACTGGGATGGCAGCTATGACGCCGTGGCAGCATGGATCGAGGCCACCGGCAAGACATCGGCAGCCTTCGACTTCCCCTGCAAATACGCCATCAACGACGCCTTCCACTCCGGCGACCTGCGCAAGCTCGTCTGGAAGGCCAACGGCACCACCGACCAGCCCGCCGGCATGATCCACTTCGGATACTCGCAGTATGCCGTCACCTTCGTCGACAACCACGACACCTATCGCGACGGCTCCAAATTCAACGGCAACGTACTGGCCGCCAACGCCTTCATCCTCATGAGCCCGGGCACCCCCTGCGTCTTCCTCCCCCACTGGAAGGAGCACAAGGAGGCCATCAAGCAGCTCATCGCCATCCGCAAGGCCG
This sequence comes from uncultured Sangeribacter sp., assembly GCA_964531005.1. GTDB lineage: Bacteria > Bacteroidota > Bacteroidia > Bacteroidales > Muribaculaceae > Lepagella. The sequence goes on from CAZHCM010000076.1 coordinate 5,955, forward strand.
CCGGCCTGCACAACAATAGCCAGGTGCGCGTGCTCCGCTCCACCAACGACTGCTACATGGCCGAGGTCATAGGCACACGAGGCAAGGTTGTGGTCAAGATCGGCAGCGCAATGGTTTCGCCCGACGGATGGAACGACTCCCAGATCAAGGCCGTCGGCAACGACTACTGCGTCTGGTCGAACACCAACGTCCAGGGTGGCGAGATCACCTACGGCCCCGACCATCTCTATCTCCTCGGCAACCTCGACGGCCATTCCTGGGACACCAACTACAAGCTGGAGTTTGCCAAGGACGGCTCAGAATACTCCCTGAAGGACGTCAACTTCGTGGCCGCCCCCGGCGAGACCTACTGCTACTTCAACCTCGCCACCGCCCTGGGCTCCAACTGGGACGTGGTCAACGGCTCCGACCGCTACGGCTCGGCCAACGAGGGTGACCGCCTGGAAGCCAACGCCACAGTGCCCATGAACACCTACGCCGGGTGGGACGCCGGCAACTGCAAGTCGTGGACCATCCTGCCCGGACGCTACGACCTCGTGGCCAACTTCAAGAACCACACCATCACGGCCAAGGCCTCGACCGTGGCAGTGGAGACGGTGGGCGCCGAGGATGCGGCTCCCGTCTACTACACCCTGCAAGGCATGCGTGTGGCAGAGCCTGTCAAGGGCGAGCTCTACATCGTGGTTCGCGGCCAGAAAGCCTCCAAGGAGATCGCCCGCTAAGGCTTCCCGAGGAAAGAAGATACACCTTATATAATGAAAGGATGGCTCCCTTGCGGGGGCCATCCTTTTTTCACGCCCTGCAACCAACCGGGGCGCCTCAATGTTGAAAAGACATATCACCACCACTCTAAACCAATACGAGCCATGCTGCAAGACATACTTTATCTGCTTGGGGGAATCATCCTGCTCGTGGCAGGAGGCAACTATCTGACGGACGGGGCCGTCGCCGTGGCACGCCGCTTCAAGGTGTCGAGCCTGATGATCGGCCTCACGGTCGTGGCGTTGGGCAGCTCTATGCCCGACATCGCCGTCTGCGTGGAGTCGGCCCTCGAGGGCAAGACAGCCATCGCCGTGGGCGAAATCGTGGGCGCCGACATCTTCGACCTCCTGCTCGTGGTGGGCGTGATGGGGGCCTGCCGTCCCTGGAGGATAGGCAAGATGATGGCCACGCGCGACCTTCCGATGCTCGCCCTGGCGGTCATATCGCTGTGGATCGTGGGCGACAGCGAGATATTCGACGGCGCCTCCACCAACGTCATCAACCGCTCTGCAGGCCTTATGCTGCTGGTGGTCTTCATATTCTACATGTGGCTCACCATCCAGAGTGCCCGGAGCGAGCGCTCGCTCTCGGCTCCCGCCTCCGCCACGGCAGGGGGAACCGCCCCGACTGCGGACGCAGTAACGCCCGCGCCGCATGACGGCGTGGCGGCTGCACACGTGGCCAAGTCGGCTACGAAGGGACACTCTTGCGCCGGGCGCCCCTGGCTCTCCTGGGTGATGATCGTCGGGGGTCTGGTGGCCCTCGTAATCGGGGGCGACTGGGTGGTGGACGGAGCCAGCGGCCTGGCGCTGAAAGCCGGCATGAGCGAGGGAATGGTGGCCCTGACGGTCGTGGCCATCGGCAATTCGCTCCCCGACCTTGTGACGTCGCTGACGGCCACCTTCAAGGGGCAGCCTGGCCTGGCATTCGGCAACATCGTAGGCGCCTGCATCATCGACGCCCTCCTGGCCATCGGCATAAGCTCGGCCATCACCCCCTTGGCATCCGGATCGGTGGGCTTTTTCGACTTCATCACGCTGGTCGGCGCCGCCCTGCTCGTCTGGGGTCTCCCCTTCCTGTCGCGCACGCGCACTATGGGACGTCTCCCCGGCGTCCTGCTCATCGCCCTCTACATCGCCTACACCGTCCTGGTAATAGTAAAGGGATAAATAAAAAAGCCCCGCCGGAATTCCGGCGGGGCTTTTTTATGTCAGAGGTCAGATCACTTCACCACTACCTTGACGGCCTTGGAGCCGACACGGACGATGTAGAGACCTGCGTCGAGGTTGTTCAGGCCAGCCTCAACGCCGTTGATGCGATATGCGCGTGCACCTGCGGGAGCCTCGATGTTGTGGCCGTTGACACGCACGCTCATGGTGTCGAGGATGCTCCCTACGCTCACTGCGCCGGAGCCGTCCTTACCCTCTACCTTGAGGTTCTTGATCTCCCATGTGCCGGAGGTCACGCCGTCGCAGCGGTAGTTAAAGCCAAGCTGGATCTTGTGGCCGGCAAACTGCTCCAGGGAAGCCTTGCCAGACTCGATGAAGGTCCAGCTATCCGACGTGGGCACCTCGGGGAGCTCGATGCGAGTCCATGTGCCGGTGGCGGTGTCGGCCTCGCGAACGCCGAAGAATGTCTGCTCGTCAAAGGTGCCCTTGAAGAAGTTGGCAGCCTGGGTCAGGGAGACGGTCACATCGGTGTAGTCGGCAAGGTCGATGACGGGGGAGATGGCCCATGCGTCAGCGGGGTTGGCAGCACCATTGTAGTAGGAACTTGCCTTCAGGCCGTACTGGTCTCCCCATCCCCAAACGTAGCTGAGGTCGCCGGTCAACTCGCCCTGCTCCAGGGTAAAGTCATCGGCGTTGGACACCAGGCCTTCGTAGATCACCTTCGCGCCCGACGGGGGCACGACGGGAGTATCATCGAAGATGTACTTGGTCACGCCCTTGAGGCCGTTGACGCCGAAGTACTTCTGGCGCGAGCCGCAGAGAGTTACCAGACGGCCGAGGTTGTCGGGATTGGCCACCAGGTTAAGGGCGTTGCGGACGTCGCCAGCGGGGAGTTGTACGGGGATGCAGTTGTTGACGTCGGTCTCGGTGGCGGAGGCGGCGAGCAGAAAGTTGGTATTCTGTGCGTCTGCATCAGCGGGACCGATGATGGCCTCGGAGATGGTCATGCCGGGTATATAGCCCACGATGTAGCCCTTCACCCAGGTGTCTGCAACGGGGGCAGCGGGAATGCCGAGGGCCAGGAACTCCTCCACGCTAAGGGGATCCTCCTCTGGACCGATCGGGTCGACAGGAGGGTTGGGTGTGGCACCGACGTTGAGCTTGACGTTGGTCACGCACCAGGTGGCGTAGTTGGCGTCTTCGCTGGCCACATAGTTGAAGCCGATGTAGATCCGACCCTTGTAGGCGCTCAGGTCGAGGGTGCCGGAAGGGGTCCAGTCGCTGTATCCGCTCGCGGGGGGTGTGGCCCAGTTGGCGGGGAGCTCGGTCAGAGTGGCGGTGGCGGGGTCGTTGGAGGTCATGACGTAGGCCTTGAAGGTGGTGGTGGTGGCGCCGTAGCCATTGACCTGGTTATCGAAGGTCAGCACCTTCTCGGCACACTTCTCGATGTCGACAGCCGGGGAGATGAGCCAGGCATCGAAGGGGGCGGTGCCTTTATAGCCGGTCATGGCGGCGTAGGACTGGCCGGAGAAGGAGGTGGCGTAGAACGTCTTGTCGCCCTGCGCGGCCACGTTGGTCCAGAATGTGGGGATGGTGGCAAAAGTCTCGTTGAGCGAGGTCACCAGGGTCTCCACCGGAGCCGGGGGCACGACGGGAGCATCACCTAAGATGTACTTGGTCACGCTCTTGAGGCCATTGACGCCGAAGTACTTCTGGCGCGAGCCGCAGAGAGTTACCAGACGGCCGAGGTTGTCGGGATTGGCCACCAGGTTAAGGGCGTTGCGGACGTCGCCGGCGGGGAGCTGTACGGGAATGCAGTTGTTGACGTCGGTCTCGGTGGCGGAGGCGGCGAGCAGAAGGTTGGTCTTCTGTGCGTCTGCATCAGCGGGACCGATGATGGCCTCGGAAATGGTCATGCCGGGTATATAACCCACGATGTAGCCCTTCACCCAGGTGTCTGCAACGGGGGCAGCAGGAATGTCGAGGGCCAGGAACTCATCCACGGTCATGGGAGTCTCCTGTGAACCGGTATCCTGGCTCGAAGCCATGAAGGCCACGCTCAGGATGCTCAGGATACTTAGTAAGAATTTCTTCATGGTACTTAATAATTATTAGAATATTATGGATTTAAAACAATGACGCATACTTTTGGGGAGTATGTGAGAATTGTCTTGCAAATTTAATAAATTTTATCGTAACTTTCCTATTTTGGACACCTCGCGAGAAGCGAATGTGCAAAATCACAATCCTAATACACACTTTCCTTGTTACTCTCACTCTTTTTCCTTAATTTTGTCGAATGAATCAAGAGAATCAGAATATAGAGCACAAACGTATTTGGAAAGATGAGTACCTGAAATGGGTATCAGGCT
>CAZHCM010000077.1:0-9964 GCA_964531005.1 uncultured Sangeribacter sp.
TGGGTGATGACGATGGTGGCGTTGTTGTCGCTCTTCAGCTTGTTGACGCCTTCGGCCACGATGCGCAGGGCGTCGATGTCGAGGCCGGAGTCGGTCTCGTCCAGAATCGAGAGGCGCGGCTCCAGGACGGCCATCTGGAAGATCTCGTTGCGCTTCTTCTCGCCTCCGGAGAAGCCTTCGTTGACGGAGCGGGAGGCCAGCTTGGTGTCCAGCTCGACGACGGCGCGCTTCTCGCGCATCATCTTCAGGAACTCCGAGGCCGACATCGGGCCCTCGCCGAAATACTGCCGCTTGGCGTTCACGGCGGCGCGCATGAAGTTGACCATCGACACCCCGGGGATCTCCACCGGATACTGGAAGCCGAGGAAGAGTCCCTCGTGGCTGCGTATCTCAGGCGGCATGGCCAGCAGGTCCTTGCCGTAGAACTCCACGCTTCCTCCGGTCACCTCATAGGCCGGATTGCCGGCCAGCACCATCGACAGCGTGGACTTGCCCGAGCCGTTGGGCCCCATTATGGCGTGCACCTCCCCGGGGCGCACCGTCAGGTTGATCCCCTTCAATATGTCCTTGCCCGCGATGCGGGCCTTCAAATCTGTGACTTTTAGCATTGGTCTCTTATGGTATGTATTGTTCTAACGCCTCCGGCGCCTTCAAGGTTGATGGCTCCCGGGCCGAGCGCCAGGAGCCGCTCCCCCTCCCTGCGCCCCCTTGCATTGCAAAATTACAATTTTTAACTCATTCAAGGAAATTTATAGGCCCCCAATAGGGCAAGTGTCGCAAATTTTGCCTAACTTCGCACTCCGTCACCTCGGAAAAAGGGCATCCATGCAACAAAACACCGCACCTGACATCCCCCAACGCCCCGGCAGCCGGCGTCGCGACATCCTCGTGGGTGTGGCCTTCCTGGTCGTGGCCGTATGCGTGGCCTGGGCCGGCGTGGAGACCTGGCGATGGTGGCGATACACGCCCCCCTACGTGGACCGCGAGCTATTCCCCATCCAGGGCATCGACGTCTCGGGCCACAACGGGATGATGAACCTCGGAGCGGCCCTCAAGGAGGACGCCATATCCTTCGTCATCATCAAGGCCTCGGAGGGGGTGACATTCCGCGACAAGAATTTCCGCCTCAACTACGACAAGGCCCTGAAGGCGGGCATGGCCACCGGTGCGTACCACTATTTCCGGTTCGACTGCGCAGGCACGGCCCAGGCGCGCAACCTCATCGGGGCCATCGGCGACCGCGACCTCCCCTTGGGAATCTTCATCGATGTCGAGGACCACGGCAACGCCAAGGGTGTGCCGGAGCACAAGATAGCAGAGCGCCTGACGGCCATGATCGAGTATCTCAACCTCCTGGGCCATCGGGTGACCCTCTACACCAACATGGACGGGTATTGGAAATATGTGGAGCCTTACGTGCCGGGAAGCGACCTGTGGCTGGCCAGCTTCAAGTCGACCCCTCCCCCGCTCCCCAACCTCTGGTTCTGGCAATATTCCCACTCCGGGCGGGTCCACGGTGTGCGCGGGGCTGTCGACCTCGACGCCTTCGCAGGCACCCGGGCCGAGCTGGACTCCTTCATCTCCGTCCACCGATATGCCCCCGGCAAGGGGGATTGGCCAAAGGCCACCGATCATGATTAATCTTGACTTATCCTGATGAGTCCTGATTTGGCTTGATTAGGCCTGACTAATCTTGATTGCCGGCCTGCACAATATAGGCGCATCTTCGCCGTTAATATGTTGACGCGGATTGGATAAGACCCGTCCGCAGGATTACACTTTGCATACAATTGATTCGTGAAACGTAGCGTCCAGTATCATATGCCAACTTTTCTCGGGAGACTGCGCACCCTGGCAGTCCTCATCATCGTCATGCTTGCCGTGGCCCTGCCCACGGCATCCTTTGCCGTGCCCACTGCGGCCGATTTCGCCTCCTCGTCCCGCCTCGCCTTAGGTCGCTGGGTGCGTGTCAAGGTGTCCGAGACCGGCATGCAGCTCGTCACCACGGCCCAGCTCAAGAGCCAGGGCCTCGACCCGGCCAAGACCCATGTCTATGGTTTCGGCGGCCGCATGGTGCCCGACAACTTCCCCGAGGGACTCCCCGACGACCTGCCGCTGCTGCCGAGCGTCACCACCTCGGCCGGGATAGTATTCTTCGGCACCGACCACATATCATGGTCGTATGCCGACTCCCACTATTCCCACCAGATGCACCCCTACTGCGAGGAAAGCTACTACTTCCTCTCGGACGCGCCCGTAGACGGCCATGAGGGCTCGGCCTCCCTGCCTGCCGTGCCTAACGGCACGGTGCAGCCCGCCAACGCCAAGACCACCTTCAAGGCCCGCCTGCTGCATGAGGACGACATGTTCGCCCCCTACAACTCCGGACGCAACCTTCTGGGTGAGGACCTGCGCGCATCGGCCCGCAACTTCACGTTCAATCTCACAGACTACGCCGGGGGACCCGCCTCGGCCAACATTCGCTTCGCCGCCAAGCACACCAGCGGCACATCCTCGATCATGGTCACCGCCAACGGCACACAGCTCCCTTCCTCGTCGCGCGACCAGATCAACACCACCGACAAGGACGGCAACTACTTCATGTTCCTGGAAGCCACCCGCAAGACCATCGAGGACCCGGGCAGCCGCCTGACACTGGGCGTGACCTTCTCCGGCAACCCCACCACCAAGATGGGGCGCCTTGACTGGATCGAGGTGGAATATGACCGCTCGCTGCGCCTCAACGGCGGCGAGCTCTACTTCTACGGACGCATGGGCTCGGGCGAGACCTATGCCATCGAAGGATGCTCGGCCGACACCCAGATATGGGACGTCACCAACCCCGCTGCGCCCCGTCGCATGGAGTTCGACCTCTCCGGATCCAAGGCCCTCTTCGCCCCCGTGTCATACGGATACCGCGAGTTCGTGGCCTTCAATCCCTCGCAGGTGAAGCGCACCGTCGTGCCCGCAGGGCGCGTCGCCAACCAGGACATACACTCCCTGCCGACCCCCGACATGGTCATCATCTCCCCGGCGGAGTACCTGTCTGCCTCCGAGCGCCTGGCCGAGATGCACAGGCGAGTGGACGGAATGGTGGTCCATGTCCTCACCCCGGAAGCCATCTACAATGAGTTCACATCCGGCTCGGCCGACGTGGGAGCCTTCCGCAAGATGCTCAAGATGTGGCAGGTACGCGCCGGCGAGGCCGGTCCCGGCACTCCTCAGGCTCGCTATTGCCTCATCATGAGCCGACCGACCTACGACAACAAGATGAAGACCTCCACCGTGCGCAACGCCGGCTATCCCCGCGTGCCCATATGGCAGTCGCCGGAGGGATACACGTCCGGCTCATCCTACTCGATGGACGACTTCATAGGAATGCTCGACCACAACGTCTTGACATACGGCAGCGCCAAGATACATGTGGCTGTGGGACGCCTGCCGGTCAAGAGCGCCCGGGAGGCCGAAGACATGGTCACCAAGATTATCGACTATGTCGAGCAGCCAGAATACGGGTCGTGGCGCAACCACGTCATGCTGGTGGCTGACGACCAGGACGGCGGCGACCACCTGTCACAGACCCTCGACGTGCACAAGGCGATGCGCTCGGCCGGAAACGGCAACGACTTCTTCTACGACCTCCTCGTCTTCGATACCTACGACCTCGTGGCCACCGCAGGGGGCAACACCTACCCCGGAGTCACAGAGGCCCTGCTGCGCAAATGGAACGAAGGTGTCGGCTTCATCAACTACATCGGCCACGCCAACCCCTCGGGCTGGAGCCATGAGAAAGTCCTCACCTGGAACCACATCAACTCCTTCTCCAATTCCCGCCTTCCCATCCTCTATGCGGCCACATGCGAATTTGCACGCTGGGACGCCGACGAGGTGAGCGGCGGCGAAATCATGCTCCTCAACCCCCATGGCGGTTACGTCGGTGCCGTCATCCCGTCGCGCACCGTTTACATATCCGCTAACGGCACACTTAGCGAGAAAACCATGTCGGGCATCTTCGAGCGTGCAGCGGATGGAAAGGGCAAACGCCTTGGCGATGTCATGGTCGAGGGCAAGAACGCCTGCAATGGCGACACCAACAAGCTGCGCTACGCCCTCCTCTCCGACCCGGCACTGCGCATCTGCAGCCCTGAGATGTCGGCTCGCACGGAGATGATTGGCGACGTCCCCGCCGACGGCGATGCCCCCGTATTCGGAGCCCGCGGTCGCGCCCGCTTCTCGGGCACCATCTCTGGCTCCGACGGCTCGGTGGCCGACGACTTCAACGGCGTCATCGAGCTGACCCTCTACGACGCCGAGGTGGCCATAACCACCAAGGGTAACGGCAAGGATGGCGTGGAGTGGGACTACAACGACCGCACCACCCGCCTAGCCACGGAGAGCACCGTGGTGAAGAACGGCCGATGGGAGGCCAATCTCTCCCTCCCCGGCGACATCACCAACAACTACAGCCCCGCCCTGCTCTCCCTCTATGCATACTCGGAAAACGGACAGGAGGCCAACGGCTCGTGCGACAATTTCTATGTCTACGGCTACGACCCCTCCGCGCCCGAAGACCTCGACGGCCCCGATATAGAGCGTTTCACACTCAATCACGACAATTTCGCCATGGGCGACCTTACGCATAGCTCCCCCCTGGTGATTGCCGCCTTCAGCGACGAGTCGGGCATCAATGTCTCCAACGCCGCCATCGGCCACGAGATGACCCTGCTGCTCGACGGCCGCACATACCTCCCGGGCGTGGCATCGGCCTACACCCCCGACCCCGCTCGCGACGGCGCAGGCATGCTCGTCTACTCCATCGACGACCTCGCCCCCGGCGACCACTCGCTGGAGCTCAAGGTCTGGGACAACGCCGGCAACTCCTCCGCGGCCACCATCTACTTCACCGTGGCCCTCAACAAGAGCGCCGACATCGCCTCCCTGGCCGTCACCCCCACCGACGAGGGCACGCGCATCTCCCTGCAGGTCGACCGTCCAGGCAAGGGCCTGATGACCGAGGTGGAGATCTGCGACCTCTCGGGCCGCACCATCTGGACGGAGTCCTTCACCGGCACCGACAAGACCTCCTCCAAGCTCTCGACCCTCTGGCCCCACACCGACCAGGCAGGGCGCAGGGTGATACGCGGCATCTACATCTGCCGCGCCAAGATCACCACTCCTGACGGCTCGGTATCGCACGTGGCACGCAAGATTGCCGTGGGTGCGAAGTGACAAATGAATGATTTTTATTATCTTTGCACTCCGTAACGACACTGACCTCCATCCCAGCCGATGAAAGCCTTCTGCATCACCCCCGCCCCCGCCTCCGCCTCGCAGGCCCTCTACACGGTCTGCGACACGGCCGTCGTCTCGGACCGCAATCCGGTCTTCGTGCCGGACTTCGATGTGGCCTTCGATGTCTGGCCTGCGGTGGTGGTGAGAATCGGGCGCCTGGGCAAATCCATCGCGCCCCGCTTCGCCCACCGATACGTCGACGCCCTGGGCGCAGGCCTGCTGATCCAGGCCCGCGGGCGGCTTCGGGAGCTTTCCGCCCGGGGCCTCCCCTGGACCGAGGCCGTGGCCTTCGACTCCTCGGCCCCCCACGGAGAAATGGCCCCGGCCACCCTGGAGGAGATACAGGGTGTCGCGCTCGGCTATTCCGTTTCTCCCCTTAAGGCTGCCGGGGAGCCGGAGGAGACGCTCCCACCTCCCCTCGGGCCACTCAGGAGCGACGTCGCAGGAATCATCTCGCGACTGAGCGAAACCAACACCTTGAAGAACGGCGACCTCATCTACCTCGCCGCCACCGAGGCTCCCCTCACGGCGCGCCCCGACACCCGCCTCAAAATCTGGCTTGACGGCCGATGCGCCCTTTCCATAAAGATAAAATAACTAACTTTTCCTTCATACATGTTTAGACGATACTTACTCTCTGCTTTGGCTGCAGGCTCGGCCGCCTGCCTCATGGCTGCCTCGCCTACCTTCGCCCCGAAGTCGGCCCTCGCCGAAGGGCGCTGGGTCAAGGTGGCCGTGGAGGAGACCGGCGTCTACGAAATATCCTACGACGAGCTCCGCTCGATGGGGTTCTCCGACCCCTCGAAGGTCTCCGTCTTCGGACGCGGCGGCCAGAAGCTGCCCGAAAACTTCGTCACCGCCGCCAGCAAGCTCCAGTACTCCGACGACATCGAGCCCATCGCAATCCTGCACCGCGACGGCAAGATATACTTCTACGGCCAGGGTGTCGACAACTTCCAGTTCGAGGCCAACAAGAGCCTCTATCCCCTCACCCAGGGCCAGTTTGTCAACAAGGGCAGGAACATCTACTCCCGCAAGGGGTACTATTTCCTGAGCGACTCGCGTCCCAAGGCCGCCCCGATGCGCAACACCGACGTCAGCGTGGCCTCGCGTCCCCTGGCCACGACCATCACCTCGGGCACCGGACTGGTATGGCACGAGGAAGACCTCACCCAGAACTCCTCCAACACCGGACAGCTCTTCTGGGGCGAAAGCCTCGCCAACCCCAACCCCAACTCCATCTCTTGGCCCGCTAAATTCCCCGACATCATCGGTCAGGCCGCCCTCATGGAGTGTGTCTATTATTCCCAGAAGGGCCTGGCAGGCAGTCCCTGGGTGGAGTATGGTGTGGCCGGCGGCGAGAAGTATGGCCACATCCCTATCAAGGACGGCAACTCGCTCGGATACCTCGTCCAGGAGCCCCGACTCGCAGAAGTGACCATCCCCGGGCAGTCGGCGGAAGTGTTCGTCCGAGCCAACCCCTGCACCGACAAGGTCTCCGCCCTCGACTATTGGTCGGTGACCTATCCCAAGGGGATACCCACGCTCCAGGACCCCGCCGGGGGACGCCTGGCGCAGGACATGATCGTATTCCCCTACTACTTCAAGGGGGAGACGCTGCGCTTCGAGCTCCCCGACGCTCCAGGACTACTCGTCTTCGACATCACCAATCCGCTCAAGCCGGTCAACGTCCCCGTGGAAATGATCTCCGCCACCACGGGCGAGGCATATTTCAAGGTGCAGGACTCCCACCCCAAGGTGGTGGTCTTCGACACGGGAAAGCCGCAGCTCCAGGTGTCGGGCTACACCGTGAGCGGCGACCCCATGGCCAACCAGAACCTCCACGCCATGCAGGAGCAGGAGTGGGACATGGCCATCATCGCCCTCCCCTGGCTCATGGATCAGGCCGAAGAGATAGCCGAGATACACCGCCAATATGACGGCATGAACGTGGCCGTGGCCTCCTCCGAGCAGGTCTACAACGAGTTCTCGGGGGGCGTGCCCGACCCGATGGCCTACCGCGCCTTCACCAAGATGCTCTTCACTGCCTCCAACGGACGCATGCGCAACCTCCTGCTCATGGGCCCTGTCTACGGCGACATGCGTGGCATGAAGATGGAGCGCGACCTCTCGCAGGGCCTCATAGCATACCAGGGCGAGTATTGCAGCGTCGACAAGGGAGCCTTCCACGTCAACGACTTCTACGGCATGATGGACGACTACCTGGGCACCCTCGCCGCCACTCCCGAGAAAGAGACGGTGCATGTGGGCGTGGGCCTGCTCCCCTGCTACTTCCCCTCGGAGGCTGACCGCTATGTCGACAAGCTGCGTCGCTTCTACGATGACATGGACGCTGAGCACGCATCCATCGCCAATCGCCGCCTCAACATCGGCTGCGAGGGTGACAACCACACCCACGACCGCCAGGCGCAGCGTCTCAGCGACTATGCAGAGGAGCTGACCCCGGGCCTGCTGACCACTACCCTCCCCATCAACGACTACGGCCGCCCGGCGGCCCGAGCCAAGACCCTGGAGGCCTTCAACAACGGCACTCAGCTGGTCACCTACATCGGCCACGGCGGTCCTGACCGTCTGACCATGAGCCTGGACTATTTCAACTACGCCACCATCAGCGAGCTGCGCAACTCCTCGCTGCCGGTGATGTTCTTCGCCGGATGCCTGCTCTCCAACTGCGACCGCGGCCAGCGTGGCCTGGGCGAGGCAATGGTGCTCGACACCCCCAACGGCCTCATCGCATCCATCCTCGCCACTCGCGACACCTGGTCGACGCAGAACGAGGACTTCCTCCGCCAGTTCAACCGTAGCCTGAGCCGCGAGGGGTATGCGGCCTCCACCCCGGTGCTTGACCGTCCCCGCACGCTCGGCGAGGTCTATGCCGCCTCCAAGACAGCCTCCCCCTACAGCAACGAGCTCGCCTACCTCTTCATCGGCGACCCCGCCATCACCCTGCCGATGGTGACGCGCACGTTCGAGGAATCCGACGCCGTGGCCACCGAGGTCGAGTATGGCAAGGACACCTTCATCTCCATCAAGGGCAACGTCGCCTATTACGAGGGCGACGAGCCTGACGCATCCTTCAACGGCCGCGCCGTGGCACGCCTCCTCGCCCCGGCCATCCATCGCCTGTCGGACGACATCGTCATCCCCGATCCCGGCACGGACAAAAACCCGCCGCCGGTCTTCGAGTATGCCGACGAGGTGCTCAGCATGAGCGGCTGCGACATCGTAGACGGACAGCTCAAGCTCGACCTTCCCCTCCCGCAGGACCTCATCCGCCAGTACGTGGGCCAGGAGCTGATCGTCAACCTCACGGGCTTCAACCCCGAGACAAAGTCGGTGATGGGATGGACTCAGAAGGTGACCCTCACCGGGTCTGCGGACGCCGAGCCCGCGCCCTCGGCCGACACCAAGGCCCCCGTCATCGAGAGCCTGGCGTATGACGCGGCCACCGGCTGCATCGAGGTGGTGGCCTCCGACGACGTGGCGCTCAACCTCCTCGCCTCCGGCCTCAAGCCCGGATTGAGAATGCATCTCGACGGCGCATATCACCGTGGGGCCACCGAGTCGCCCGTGCGCCTTCTCGGCGAGGGCGCAGCCCGCATGAGCCGCCGCATCTACATTGGCGACATCGCCCACGGCACCCACACCGCACGTGTCGAGGTGGCCGACCCAGCCGGCAACGTGGCCACTTCGGAGATAGAGTTCGAGGTCGGGGCTGGCATCGACGCCTACGCCCTCAGCATGGCCGAGGAGGCCCTGACCGACCGCGCCACCTTCTCCTTCCGAGGCACGGCCCCCGCCACAGCACGCTTCACCGTGCAGGACGCACACGGCAACACCGTCTACACCTCCGACATCTCCGCCTCATCCTTTGCATGGGACGGACTCGACAATGCAGGCAACCGTGTGGCCCCGGGCCGCTACAAGGCATTCGTGGTCGAGACCGGCTCACACCAGACCAAGGGACACTCCAACGTAGTGGACGTGCCCGTGATCTGACAGCCGAATACTCGGCGATAAGGCCCCCAAAATATACTAACGGGCCTTGGAAAGACGTTATAATTATCGGACCGCCCCGCGCTCTTTTAAGCGGGTCGGCCCGATAATTGCTTTTAAGGAAGATACTCAGACTCTCAGATGACAGCTAACCTCAAGACATACATCGCAGGCGCTTGCCTGTGCGCATCCCTGAGTGCGTTTGCCGAAAACGACATCAAAGACAACGACTTCAACCCCGTCAACACTGGTGTCACCACGCTCAGCATCACCCCCGATGCCCGAGGCAGCGGCATGGGCAACCTCGGCGCGGCCACCGACCCGGACATCAACGCACAGTTCTGGAACCCCTCGAAGTATGCCTTCGCATACTCCTCGGGCGGACTCGGCATCTCATATACCCCCTGGCTGCGCAAGATTGTCAACGACATCTTCCTGGCCGACCTCTCGGGTTACTACAAGCTCGGGTCGGGCGACAACCAGGCCATCTCGGCCTCGCTGCGTTATTTCTCGCTCGGCGAGGTGATGACCGGCGAGAGCGACGGCCCGGTGGTGCAGACCATCAACCCCTACGAGTTCGCAGTGGACCTCGGATATTCGCGCAAGCTCTCCGAGAGCTTCTCCATGGGCGTTGTGCTCCGCTACATCCTCTCCG
>CAZHCM010000078.1:0-9847 GCA_964531005.1 uncultured Sangeribacter sp.
GCACCGGCTCGTCGTCGTTGACCTGGTTGAGGAGCGCAAACTCCTTGTCGGCCTTGAGCTCGAAGTAGAAGGCAAGGCCAGTGGCAAGCAGGATGGCGATGAAGATGCCGATGGGCTCGAAGAAGACTCCGGCGTCCTTGCCCAGGCCCCAGTATTCATAGCAGGATATGCCCACCGAGAGGGCTCCGGCTATGAGCAGGATGATGATCAGCGGGTCCTGGAATTTCTCCAGGAAACGTTTCCACAGCGGGTCCTTGTCGGCGGGGGTGAGGATGTTGACGCCGTTCTTGCGGCGGCTCTCCTCGACCTGCGCTGCCGTCAGGCCCCTGAATTGTTGCGTGTTTGCCATATAGATGTTATAGTGTATGATAAATTTTGCAGACGCCCCGGGAGGCGTTCTCCCTGCGTGCCTGCAAAATTAATCTTTATCGGGGAAGATTGCAATATTTCTACAACATTTCAGCGTCCACGACGGGCGAGACCCCCAAAACCCCTGCAATATTTCAGTCCTCAGGCACGGCCACGAGTGTCGAATAGAGATGCTCGAAGGTCTGGTCGAGGTCGGCACACATTCCCGGGTGAGGGCGCGACGTCGAGAGACAGGCACTGCGCACCGCCGTCAGCCAGCGAAACCGCTCGTGAGCCTCAAGGGTGCCGATTGGGCCGGGGCAGCCGGCGGCCACGCGCTCGAAACCGCGTGTCTGCGTGCGCAAAGCCTCCAGGTCGCTCTTAGGCCAGAGGGCGAGTATGCGCCGCTCGTCAAGCTCGACGCGCACCTTCAGCCAGCGGCGACGCTTGCACATCATCACCAGGCCGACGTTGACAAACTCCTCCCGCTCCACCCTGGGAAGGTACCGGATCACGGCGTATTCGTAGACGTAGGAATCAACGGCTTTGCTCATGGACGCTTCTTGCATGGTCGGTGAAGATTTTGGAGTTGGCAAGTCGGGTGTGCAGGAATCGGCGATACGTCTCCCGCTGCTCTTCCTCTGAGGCGTCGGTGCCGGATGAGAGGAGCCAGTCGGAGGGTATGGCGTCCACGATGGCGTCGAGTCGCTCCGGGGTCAGGCGGGCGTGCATCTCGGTGTCGGCCTCTTCGAGGCGGGAGGCATGCTCGATCATGGCGTGGTCCTTGACGTAGGGAAAGGGGCTGAGAGCCGCCTTCTCCCAGTCGGACCACGCATGGTGGAAGTAGAGGGAGGCGCCGTGGTCGATGAGCCACAGCTCGCGGTTCCACAGGAGCATGTTGGTGTTGAGGTGCGTGCGGTCGATGTTGGTCAGGAACGCGTCGAGCCATACGAGGCGCGAGGCCGTCATGGGATCGGGGGTGTTGGCGGCCGTGTCCCACGTCAAAGCCCCGCTCAGGAAATGCAGGCCGAGGTTTAGGCCTTGGCTACCGCGCAACAGATCCTGGATCTCCTCGTCGCCTTCGGTGCGCCCGAAGTCTTCGTCGATGTCGAGCAGTATGAGCTCGGGCACCTTGAATCCGGCGGCACGGGCCACCTCCGAACCGATAAACTCTGCGATCAGGGCTTTGGTGCCGTGGCCGGCGCCCCGAAACTTGGCCACGTATCTGAAACCGTCGTCAGCCTCGACGAGCCCGGGGAGCGACCCCCCTTCCCGCAGCGGCTGCATGTACAGCGTCATCCTTTCATGTCGTATCTCCATTTCTTCTGACTTCTGACTTTTGAATTCTGACCTATGACCTATGACATGACCACCACCGTCAGTAGCCCCCAGAGCACGAGGAGGATGTTGCTGACCGCGTAGGTCACGGTGTAGCCCATCGTCGGCAGGGTGCTCCCGATGGTCTCCTGCACGGCGCCGAGGGTCGCGGTGGTCGTGCGCGTGCCGGCGATGCATCCAAGCGTGATGGCGGGATTGAACTTGAAGACCTTGTGCCCCAGCCACAACCCGAAGAGAAGCGGCAAGGTGGTGGCCACGGCCCCAGCAAGGAGCAGGCCCCAGCCTATCTGCTGCAGACCGCTGACAAACGAGGGGGCGCAGTCGATGCCTATGACGGCAATGAACATGTTGAGGCCGAGGTTGTTCATCAGCCACAGCGCGGCGTCCGGGATGTTGCCGTAGGTCGGTCGGCGCGTGCGCAGCCACCCGAAGACGAGGCCGGCTATCAGGGAGCCACCGCTCGTGCCGAACGAAATCGGGATGCCGTCTATGACGACGGGTATGCAGCCGAAGAAACCGCCAATGAATATGGCCAGCCCAAGGAACATCAGGTCGGTGCTGGTGGTGGGCATGTCCATATAGCCCAACTCCGCGCTGGCGGCGCGAAGGAGCGGGTTTCGCCCGACGAGCACCAGGGTGTCGCGCAGATGCACCACGGTCTGCCCCGTCGCCTCCACATCCTTGCCGCCCCGCTGTATCTCCTCGATGCAGACACCGCGCATGAACCGCTCCTTGCGGAGCTCCTCGACTGTAAGGCCGTCGAATCGCTTGCCGGAAAGGAGCACCGGTATGCGCTCGACAGGATATTTCAGCAGTGGCGTGTCGTCGACCTCGGGGCCGATGATGGGATGGTCGGTGATGATGTATTCACGACGCCCGCAGACCACGACACATTCTCCGGGGCGAATGACGCTCTCAGGCTCCGCAATCTCTATCTCGCCGTCGCGCCGGCGTATGCGGTCGATGTAGACCGTCTTTCCCTGGCCACGAAGCCAGCGCTCGGTCTCTATCACGGAGCGTCCCCCCTCAAACCATGGGTTGGCCACGCGCAGGGCGCGGAAGGCCACCATGCGCAGAGCGCTGATGTTGACGGGATTGTTGCGCCAGGAAGCCTCGTCGAGCTTTGCCTCCAGCTCCTTGGTCTGGCGGATGACCTTGGCGGTGCCTCCGAGCATCTTGGGGCCGAAGGTGCCGATGATGATGATCGTGCCGAGGGTGCCGAAAACATATGTCACGGCATAGCAGATGGGCACCATGTTGAGCTCGCGAGTGGTCGCCTCCCCGGGGCCGAGGATGTTGCTGAGGGCGTCCCCTCCCACTCCAAGCACCGCCGAGCATGTCTGGGAGCCGGAAAAGAGACCCACTGTCTCTCCGGGAGAATACCCGCAAACGGTGCCCACGAGGATGGCCGAACCGAAACATCCGGCGCTCATCAGCACTGCAAAGAGCGCCTGCTTGAGGCCCATCCCCTTGAGCGAGCGGAAGAACTGCGGCCCGACGCTGTAGCCAACCGAGAAGAGGAACATCATGAAGAACACGTTCTTGATCTGGCCGGAGAGCGGTATGTCGAGCTGGCCGATGACGATGGCCACTATGAGCACGCAGGGCACGGCGCCAAGCGAGATGTTGCGGTAGCGGGCTTTGCCGAGCAGAAAACCGAGTCCCACCGTCAGGAACAGCGCGACCACCGGATACTCCCTAAGCAGGCCCACGGCATTGTCGATGATTGTCATGGTCACTATTTTTGTGGATTCGCCACAAAGTTAGTGATTTTTCCCGAAATAACCCCAATTAGGTATGAGGTTATGGGTATTAGGCAATACCTACCTGTTTCCTTTTAGTAAGCCATGCCACGACCAGGGCCATGACGGGCGTCAGGTAGTTGAAGACGCAGTAGGGCAGGTAGGTCATCGTGGCCACACCGAGGACGGAGGCCTGGGTGACGCCGCAAGAGCTCCAGGGTATCAGCGGCGACGTGGCCGACACGGAGTCTTCCAACGAGCGGCTCAGCAGCCGGGGCTCCAGGCGGTTGCGCTGGAAGATGGACCGGAACATGTTGCCGTTGATTATCAGGGACAGGTACTGGTCGGCCGTGGTGGCGTTTAGGGTGAGGCCGGTGGCCACGGAAGCCCCGACCACGCGGGTGCGGCCGCGCAGACGCCCCGTCAAGGGGCGCGTGAGGGCTGCAAGCAGTCCGGTGCCCATCATCACGCCTCCGAATATCATTGCGCAGGCTATTAGCCATACGACAGGCCATATCCCCCATAGCCCCCCGGTCGCTGTGAGGGCGTCGACGGCTTCGCGGCCCGTGGAGGGGGCATAGCCGTGCCACAGCACACTGAGCGCTTCTGCAGGGGAGCCGAGCAGGGAGGGCTGCCAAATGAAGGTTGCCACCAGGCCGGCCAAGGCGCTGACGCCGAGAGTGAGGGTGGTGCCGACACGGCAGGCGAGGAGAATAATCGTGAGCGCGGGCACGGCGAGGAGCCAGGGGGTGAGATGATAGGTCTCCCCCAATTCGCTCCCCAGCTGCGAATCCACCGCGCCGGTCCCCGCGCCGGTCAGGCCGCGCAGGGTGAAGACCCCCAGGGCAATGGCCATTGCCGGCAGGGTGGTGAAGAGCATGTAGCGGATATGCTTGAATAGGTCGACGCCGCATGTGGCCGAGGCCACGACGGTGGTGTCGCTCAGGGGCGACATCTTGTCGCCGAAATAGGCGCCGGAGATGACAGCCCCGGCTGTCCAGCCGGGCGACTGGCCGAGGGCCTCCCCGATCCCTATGAACGCCACCCCGATGGTGGCTATGGTGGACCATGAACTTCCTGTCACCACCGAGACCACGGCGCACACTGCGCATACGGCGGCCAAGAACCATGCAGGGCTGAGAAGCTCCAGGCCGTAGCCTATGAGCAGGGGCACTATGCCGGAGGTCATCCACGTGGTGGCCAGCAAAGCGATGCAGGCAAGAATGGGGATTGCAGGGAGCACCTGCCTGGCACTCCTGCACAAGCCCACCACCAATCCCCGGCGTGAGAGGGTGCGGCTGCGACGGGCGCATGCAAGGCCTACGGCGGAGGCCAGTAGGAGCACCCAGGGTGCCCAGTCGGCCGCGGCCAACGGCCCCGAGCAGGCTATCGCCAGAACGATGCCCCCCAGAAGTGTAAGTATCGGGAGAATGGCTGTGAGAAAGGAGGCGTTGCCATTGGCGCCTGCAGGCAGCAGATGGTCGAGGCGTCCTTTGATATAGGGTGTCAGGATCATTTACTGAAAAAAAATCGGTGTGTGTTCTTACGTATTTTCATACGCTCGAACACACACCGATATTGCTTTTCAGTGTCCCTTTTTGTGATTTTTTAGGGAATCGCCGCTCTTAGAGCATCACCTTCTTGCCGTCGACGATATAGACTCCGGGGGTGCCGACGGTGTCGGGGGTCTCGGCCACCTTCACCCCGCCGAGGGTGTAGACGCCGGGGAGCGACACTGTGGCGTCGGCGGCCACGCCCGGGATGCCTGCGCCAGTGCCCGGATCGAGCGCCCATGCCTGCAGGCTGCGCATCTTCACCGGTGCGTCGGAGCATATCTCCAGGCCGTCTGCATCGGCGGCGTTGGGGAAGACGCGGATCGAGGTGGCGTAGCGGTCGTTGACGAAGACGTCGATTATCGAATGGTCGATGAAAAGATGCAGTCGGCACTGTTCCCCCTTGGCCGGGACGGTCTCGGTGTAGCCGTTGTAGACTCCGCCGTAGGGGTATGCGTCGTTGACGGTGCGGTCAAGGCCGGTCAGGTCGCATTTCACAAGCCCGGTCACGGGATTGTAGGTCAGTTCCGCCTCTCCGGTGGAGCCTTTGAAGAACTTAATGGTCAGAGGCTTGCTACCGGCCTCGAACACTGCCAGCACCTCGGCGCAACGTCCGTCGATATCCTCGATGGCCAAGGGGGCGTCGAGGGTGAAGTCGGCAAGGTCGGCCGCGACGGGGCCGCGCATCGCCTTGAGGCCCTCGTAGGGACGCTGCACGAGCGCCCCCTTCTCGTCAAGGCTCCATTCGCGGGGCAGCGAATAGATGTGGGCCCAGCCGAGACGGTGGTTGACGTCGCCGGGCAGCTTGTCGGGCACGATGCCCAGGGCCAGCGTCTTGCCGTCCTTGCGGAAGATGGTCGGCGAGAGCAGTCCGTAGCCGTCTCGGCTGATGAGCTCCACGCCGCGCGGCGCGGCGTTCTCGTCGAGGGGATGGAAATGCCAGTCGTCGCCGATGGTGCCTGTCCAGTAGAGCGTGCGCACGCCCTGCGAAGTCTCCAGGGGCGTGACGGTGAAGAGCCAGCGTCCGTCGCCCATGTCGGTGACGTTGGGCATCTCCCAGAAGCGGCCGTGCTCGGCGGCGTTGGTGCCGCTGAAGAAGCGTTCGCCGTCGTTGCTCCATGTGCCTGTGGCCGGGTTGTAGCGGTGCAGGGTCGTGGTGCCGACGCCTCCTGCCGACGAACCCACGATGATGGCGGCGCGGTCGCCGTCACGCCAGAAATAGGGGTCGCGGAAGTCGTCGCTCAGTCCGGCGGGGCGTCCGTTGACGATGGGGTTGGCGGGGTTCTTCTGCCATTGCTCCAAAGTCTCGTCCACGGGGGAGGCCTGCGCTATGGTGGCCTTGGCATAGTCCACGGCCGTATAGATGATGTTGGGCTTTCCGCCGGTGATCTGCTCGTCGCTGAAGACGGCTCCGCTCCAGCACCCCTTGATGTCATAGGGGTCGCCCGGGGCTATGGCGATTGGCTCCTCCTCCCAGTGGCAAAGGTCGGGGCTTGAGATGTGGCCCCAGTGCAGGCGGGCCATGTAGGGGCCGTTGGCGTTCTTCTGGAAGAACACGTGCCAGCGGCCGTCGCTGTAGGTCATGCCATGGCTCTCGTTGGTCCAGGCGGCGGCGGGCATGCCATGGAATCGCGGGCGCAAGAGGTCGCCGGCGAAACGTGACTTGGAGATGCCGAAGTCCGGCTCGTTTTCGGCCTTGAAGGCGGCCAGGTCCGATTCGGAAAGGGCCTCGTCGTAGACGCGGAGATCATCAAGCAGGCCGTTGAAAGAGGTGGTGCGGAAGGGTCCGGCCCAGTTGTCGGAGCGGTTGTGTCCGAAAGTGATTGAGGTCTCCCCTACTTCGGGGGCTCCGGCATTGCGCGCAGTGCCGATGGCCTTGCCGTTGGCATATAGGGTCGTGGTGCGCGACGCACCGTCCACGACGGCGGCCAGATGCGTCCACTTGGCGCGCTCGATGGGGGTGTCGGAAAGGATGTTGACCTGCCATCCCCCGGAAAAGGTGCGAAACTCCACCCTTCCGTCATGGCCGAGGAAGAAGCCGAAGCCGGTACGCCCCTCCGTGTCGAGGAAGTCCGCAAGGGCCACGCGCTCTGCATTTGGGTCGTCGATGCGGCCAACGGGGAAGGTCTCGGGCGCCACCCAGAGGGTGGCGGTCATGTTCTGGCTGCCTGCAGGCAGAACGTTGCCGATGGAGCCGTCGACCGAAGTGGTGTATCCGTCGAAACGGAGCGCGGCGCCCTCTGCGCCGGGCACGCTCTCGGGCTCGAACTGCCCCTTGACATCGAACTGCGCGCCGGTCAGGGCCTCCTCCACCTTGCCCGAGCGAAGGTCGAGGGGGAAGCGGGCCACAATTCCGGCCTGCGAGCAAGGCACCGCGAGGATGCCGAGCGAGAGAAGTATGGAGTAGGTAGTTTTCATATCTGTATCAGGTATGTATGAGGTAGGTTATTACCAGTGCTCTTTGAGTGCTTAATTTACTTACTGAATTTGAAAACCCGCGGCCCCATGCCGTTATTGCCTGGGCCGCGGGTCTTTTATAATTATTTAACCTGTAGAGTCTTCAGGTGCGATGGGTCACTTCAGGTAGTTGAGGATGTTGAGCGTGAGTTGCTCGACGTTGTGCTGATAGGGGTTGGGGCCGGAGTTCTGGTTCCACTCGTAGGCTGCCAGGCCGTTGGCCACGCAGCGGCCGTGGGAGGCGGAGGAGTTGAAGGCCACCAGGCCTGCCACGCAGTGGTCGCGCACGTGACCCCATGTGGCGAGCACCAGGGAGTTGGTCGTAACCTCGAAGTTGCGGATCACGTCGGCGTAGCTGCCGCGGCCGTAGATATTGCAGTCCCAGAGACAGTTGTGGTCCTCACGCTGGCCCGGGCCGATGAGCGGCAGGGTCAGATAGCCGTAGCCGTTGGGGTCCTCCAGGGTCAGGCCCTGGTAGATGGCGTGGGCGGTGCGGTCGTAGAAGCCCTGGTCGCCGCCGTCCTTGAAGTCGATGCCGAGGAAGGGGTTGATGACCCATACGTCGTCGCCTGTGCCGCCTTCGCCATTGCCATACACGGTCGGGGCCATGTTGTCAGGCACGATGCCCAGGGGCACGGTCAGCTGGGTGGCCATGTTGGAGAGGTAGAGGCTGCCGCCTGCTGCCGAGTAGCGGCGCAGGGCCTCGATGGTGGCGTCGTTGCTGACCTCGGAGGGGAGGTTCTGCCATCCCAAGGGAAGGCCTACGCGGTCGATCTCGATCCAGAGGACGGGGTATTCGTCGGCGTCGATGTCGGCGAGCTGGGCCGGGGTGACGAACTCGGCGTTGTCCTGTGCGGCAAACCACTCTGCGGCTGCGCGCTCGTCATCGTCGGGGAGCTGTCCGACCGTGGAGGCCAGGAGCAGATAGCCCATCTTGGGGGTGACGTAGGCCACGGATGCCTTCACGCTGGCTCCGGCGGCTGCATAGTAGGTGTCATAGACGGCCTGCACGGTGTAGGTCATGTCGTCCTGCATGGGCTGCGCCTTGAGCTCGCAGGTGGTGACCGGGGTGTCGAACTCCGCTATCACCTCGCCGTCGCGCAGCACGCGCACTCCGGTGACGTTGCCCTGGGGGAGGGTCCAGTTGAGGGTGACGGTGCGCCCCTGGACGGAGCTGGTCAGGCCGGTGACCTCGGCCAGGGTCTCGGCGGGCACCTCGGCACTTACGGTGACGCCTTCGGAGACCTTGTTGTCCTTATAAAGCACCTTGACGGTGTATAGGACTGCTTGTCCCATAGGCTCCCCCTCGAAGGAGTGGGAGGTGACGTCCTTGCCCAGGGTGAGGGCGTTGTGGATGTTGCCGTCGCGGATCAGGAGCACGCCTGTCGACTCGGGGGCCGTCGGGGCGTTCCAGGAGACGGTGATCACGTGGTTGGCCACCTCGGCCTTGAGGCCCGTGACCTTGTCGAGGCCGCTGACCTCCTCGTAGCCGCGCGGGTCATACTGCGAGCAGGCCCCGAGCAGCGAGAGGATTGCCACAAGGAGAGTGGCTATCGAGTATTTTCTGATGGTTTTCATCGATGTTGGTGTTCTGTTGGTGATTGTTGGATTTCTTGTGCACTACTCACTTGTAGAGGTCGCCGGCGTTGTCCACCTGGGCCACGGGGATCGGGAAGTAGAGCTCGTCGGCGGTCAGGGATGCGCCCTCGTAGTAGGGGTGCACCTTGGCCTCGTCGGTGTAATACTTGTTGACCACCTCGACGGCGTTGCCCCAGCGCAGGAGGTCAAACCATCTCAGGCCCTCCATGGCCAGCTCCAGTCGGCGCTCCATGCGCACGGCCTTGCGGGCATAGTCCTGGCTCCAGCCCGTCGACGGGTACTCGCTGACCATATAGCTGGCCACCATCGGGTTGCAGTCCACCGGGGTGTAGGAGGCGTTGACGGAGCGGGCTGCCTTGGCGCGCACCTGGTTGATGAGGCTGCGGGCCTGGTCAAGGTCCTTGTTCTGCTCGATGAGGGCCTCGGCCTTCATCAGCAGCACGTCGGCGTAGCGGATGAGGATGAAGTTGAGCGAGGAGGCTCCCCAGGGCACGATGCCGGGGGTCACGTACGGGGATTCGGGCGAGGGATAGGGCTTCTTGCCGGAATACTGTCCGTAGAGCTCCAGGTTGCGGCACCAGTGCTCGTTGTACATGTGGCCGCGCCAGTACATGCCGATACGGCCCACGGTGAAGTCCAGACGGGGATCGACGTTGCCGGCGTAGTCCACCGAGGTGACGTTCTCGCTGTTGAAGGTGTCGAAGAGGGGCAGGCCGTTCTCGTCGGTGCGGAAGGCGTTGACGAGGTTCTGCGAGGCGAGGTAGAAGTCGTCGCCGTTGCCGTAGAGGTTGCCCTCGGACCAGGTGCAGT
>CAZHCM010000079.1:0-9766 GCA_964531005.1 uncultured Sangeribacter sp.
GACAAGGGCAACGACTTCTTCAAGCAGATCAAGCCCCGCTGCCCGATGGGCTGCTAAGCCATAGGCCGGGACACCCGAAGGGATCCCGGCCCGAATGGACAGACCTACAAAAAAGGAAGCCCCGATGATCCGGATCATCGGGGCTTCCTTTTTTTGTCTCTTGCTGTATGACGGTCTTGCTAACCGGTCACTTTCACTTCTTGATCAGGTTGTAGAGACCCATCAGCAGGTCGCCCACCTTCTCTGCGGAGTAGCCGCTCGTCCTGGAGACTCCGGCATAGATCGAGCCGAGGTAGAGGTCTTCGAACATGCGGGCGTACAGCGTGGCGTCGATCTTGCGGATCTCGCCGCTCTTGATGGCGGCCTGGATCACCTCGCGCCAGATGGAGCACTCGTTCTCATACCATTCGCCGGCCACGCGGAGCGAGTCCTTGTTGACGCTGAAGTAGGACAGCTGGATGTTGAGGACGGCCAGGTTGATGTTCTTGAGCCCTTCCTTGCGCCAGGCGCGCTGCTCCTCGACGAGCAGCTTCACAAACTTCTTGATGGTCTGCTCCAGGGAAGTCTTGTCCTTTGAATGCAGGGATGTCAGGGAGCCGACGCGGAAGGCGAACGGGTCTACTGCATCTCTGAAGAGGGCCTCCTTGTTGGGCACGTGATACATCAGTGCGCCACGGCTCAGGCCTGTGGCTGCCTCGATCTCTTTGAATGTGACCTTGTCGTAGGGCATCTGGGCAAACAGCTTCATGGATGTTGCCAGAAGGCGCTTACGAGTCACTGCTCCTCCGGTTTTCATGTCGTTTGTAAGCTTAGGATAATGATGGTTTCTTATATTTTGAGTTGGTTGCTTGGGTCAAATTCACCGCCCGCGACCCTGCGGACGCGAACAATTACTCTTTCCGGTTGCAAATATATACATAAATTCCTTAACATCCAAAGATTATCAAACCGCATAGTAAGAAAAACTTAATTTTTTGCCATAATATGCCCCGAAACATGAAAAAATCGGCTGAAATGGTTAACACGTCAACCATTTTACACCCGCCGGCGTTATATAGGCAAATGAACAAGGAAGAAAACATCACATACGAGCTCCCCAACCTGGGATGCATGGTCGGGGTGGCCTATCAGAAGATGGTCGGGAGCCTCGGCGAGGCCTTGGCAAAGGCCGGTCTGAAGATAAGCGTGCCGGAATACCTGGTGCTCCGGGTGCTGTACGGTCACGACGGATGCCAGCAGTGCGACATAGCAGCCGCGCTGGGCAAGGACAAGGCCGCCATCTGCCGATGCGTCAGCGGGATGGTAAGGAAAGGTCTCCTCACCACCAAACAGGTCAGCCACAAGTGCCTGCGCGTGCACCTCACCGAGGAGGCGAGAGGCATCGAGGCGGCTGTGATGAGGGTGGGCGCCGAGCGCGACGCGCTTCTGCGGACAATCGTGCCGGCGGAAGACCTGGAGACGTTTCGCAGGGTGCTCGCCAAGATAATTGAAGAGCCGTGAGGCTGCATGTATTGCCAGTGCTCAGCAAGAAATGACAATAAAAAGAACCATTTAATATATAGAAAGGAAAAACACTATGATGACACTCACAATCTGGTCAGATTTCGCATGCCCTTATTGCTATATCGGCGAGACCCGCCTGCAGCGCGCCATTGAGGAGCTCGGGCTCTCCGATCAGGTGCAGATCGATTTCCGCGCCTTCGAGCTCGACCCGACCGCCCCCAAGGAAGTCACCACCACCACTCCGGAACGCTTTGCCGTGAAGTACGGTCTTTCGGTGGAGGACGCCAAGAAGCAGATCGAGCACATCTCCGCCCTGGGTCGCGAGCTGGGCATCGACTTCCGATACATGACCACCCGGTATTCCAACACCCGCGACGCACACCGCCTGATGAAGCTGGCCGAGGCCAAGTATGACCGCGAGACGGTCGGTCGCCTCAACGAGGCCCTGTTCGCAGCCTACTTCACCGAAAACCTTGTGCTCTCCGATCCCGAGGTGCTCGTGGCCAAAGGTGTGGGCGTAGGCATGGACGAAGCAGAGATCCGCGAGATGCTCGCCTCCGACCGTTATGACGACGAGGTGCGCTTCGATGAGCGCGAGGCCGCTATGCGCGGTGTGCGTGGCGTGCCCTACATCGTGTTCGGCGGCGATTTCGCCGTGCCGGGTGCCATGACCATCGACGGCTTCAAGTCGGCCCTGGAGCGCGAACTGAAGAAGATGGATAAGAAGGCCGAGAACGAGGGTGAACGCCCCCACGCCTGCGGCCCCGACGGATGCCAGCTTCTCTGATGCCCGCACGTCAAGAGCAAATGACAAGAATGACTTGCAAGGCCAAGTAGAAAGAAAAAGCCAAGAAGAAAAAGGAGAAAGGACTATGATACGCGAACTCACGGTGCAGGGCGTGTATGCCGAAAACTGCTACTTCTATATCGACGAGCACACCAAGTCGGGATTCATCATCGATCCGGGCGCCCAGGCGGGACTCATCCTGGAGACGGCCATGCGCAACGGATGGCATATCGAAAAGATACTACTCACCCACGGGCACTTCGACCACACGGGAGCCGCCGAGCTGCTCCGCGAAAGGTTGGCCGCGCCCATATACGTCTACCCTTCGGACGCCCCCTACCTGACGGATCCACGCCTCAACCTCAGCGCAGGAGCCGGCGAACCCTTCACCGTGCCCCACTACGAGGAGCTGTATGACGGGGAGACCATTCGCCTTAAAGCCAATTCGGGATTCTATCTGAAGGTGATCCACACCCCTGGCCACACTCCGGGTTCCGTCACGTTCTGGGCGCCGGAAGAGAATACGGCCTTCGTGGGCGACACCCTCTACCAGCACGGCCCGGGCCTGACCAACTTCCCGGGCGGCAACCGCCGGGAGCTGGAGAGGTCGATCGTGGACAAGATCCTGACCCTGCCGGCCGACACCGTCCTGCTGTCGGGCCACTCCTCCCCCATCACCGTGGCCGATGAGAGGCGCCTTCTGTTGGGCGAGTGATTCGGGGTTCACGACTCCGGGGCGAGCGCGAGTACGTCACGCCCCGAGGGAGCCTGGTATAGCTGAAGCCCGAAGAGGGGGGCAACGGCGTAGACATGGTCGAAGATCGACGACTGTATGCGCTCGAACCCCTTCCAGTCGGTGGTCGAAAGGAAGCAATAGAGTTCCAACGGGAGTCCCGACGGCGTCGGCTCAAGCTGGCGCACCATGTACATCATGTCGCTCCTCACATCGGGATGCACTGCAAGCCATCCCTCCAGATACTCGCGGAAGATCGCGAGATTGACGACTCCGGCAGAGCCCCCCTCTGTCGGAGTCGTCGTGTCCGCAGGGGTGGTGGAGCCCTGTCCGACCGGTGACTCCTTTGGCGTGGAGTCAGCCGGGGCCGGAAGTTGCGGCAGGGGGAGTGCGTCCTTCTCCTTGGGGGTCAGGAAACGCACGCTGTTGAGGTCGATGAAGACGTGGCGGCAGAGGCGTCTTGCCCCGGAGCGCTTCATGGCCTGGAAATTCTGGAAGGAGTCCGAGACGAGGGAGTACGGGGGCACGGTGGTGACGCTGTTGTCCCAGTTGCGGATCTTGACCGTGGTCAGCGAGATTTCGATCACCTCGCCGTTGGCGTTGTTCTTGGGCACGACTATCCAGTCCCCGCGCTGCACCATCTTGTTGGCCGTGAGCTGCACGCTGGCCACAAGGCCCATGATCGTGTCCTTGAATACCAGCATCAGGATTGCTGCCGAGGCGCCGAGGGTGGTGAGGATGGCCACCGGCGACCGCTCCACCAGCAGGCTGATGGCGATGATGATACCCATGCCGATGAAAATCAACTTCCCCATCTGGAAGATCCCCTTCACGGCGTAGGGCTTGAAGCGCTTGCGCTTCAGGAAGGCGAAGAAGAGGTTGTCCAGAAAGGTGTTGGCCGCATAGACCGACACCCATATGATGTAGAAGGACGTCAGCAGGTGCAGTATGTGGGAGAAAGTGGTGTCCTGGCTGAAGCAGAGGGGGAGCAGGATGGCTATGATGATGGCCGGCGTCAGGTGGGAGATGGCCCTCAGCAGCTTGGCGTTGATGAGGTCGTCGTCCCAGTCTGTCTCCGTCTTCTCGACCACTATGGTCACCAGGCGCAGAAGGAGGTTGGTGAGGTAGTATCCCCCCACGGAGCACACCGCTATCGACAGGAGCAGGATGAGCGTGATGACGATACCGCTTCCGGGGAAGGTGATCCATAGCGAAAGCAGGTCGTGTAGGCGTTCGAAGAGTGATTGGTCAGTCATTGGTCGCGTCGTTGGTGCCGGATGCCGCAAGGGGTTTCCGGCAAGTACGGGGCCAAAGTTAGTGATTTTGCCCCTACCTTGCAAGCCATAATGCGACTGAGGGATGTGGAAATGAGAAAAAAGTGCTATATTTGCAGTCTAAATCAAAATTCGAGCAATCTACATGAGGCGGATACTGGCTTTCCTGGCGATGATGTTGGCATGGGGCGTGGCTTTGGCCACATCCTATGTCGAGGAGCCCGACACCTTGCCTGCAAGGGTCGACACCCTCTTTCGCTTCCCCGACTACCGCCACTGGGTCGTTCCGGCCCGAGCCCCTCACGACAGCGACGTGGGGCGCCTGCGCCACCGCTCCTTCTGGCGCGCCTCGGCCGAGGTGGTGGGGCTCAACCTGTCGCTGTGGGCCTTCGACCGATATGTGGAGAAGGGCCACTACGCCTATATCTCCTGGAACACCATCAAGGAGAATTTCCGCCACGGCTTCGAGTGGGACAACGACCACCTGAGCACCAACATGTTTGCCCATCCCTACAACGGCTCCATGTTCTATAACGCCGGACGCTCCAACGGCTTTAACTTCTGGCAGTCGGAGCTCTTCGCCATCGGCGGAAGCGCGATGTGGGAGATGTGCATGGAGTGCGAATACCCCTCGACCAACGACATCATAGCCACCCCCGTCGGCGGGGCTGCCATAGGCGAGGTGCTCTACCGCACGTCGGACGTCATCCTCGACGACCGCTCCACAGGGGCCGAGCGCTTCGGGCGCGAGCTGGCCGCATTCGTGGTGGATCCCATGCGCGGGCTGACACGCATAGTCACGGGGCGCGCTTGGCGGCGGGGAGAGACCAACGGCCGACGCTTCGGCACCCCTCCTGTGACAGTCGAGCTCTCCCTGGGAGGACGCCTCCTGGCCCAGCGCGACGGCATGAAGGAGGTGCGCGCCGGCGCCGTGGGTCAGGTCTACATCCAATATGGCGACCGCTTCGCCATGCGTTGCGCCCGCCCCTACGACTATTTCTCGTTCTTCCTTGAGCTGCAGGGCATCAAGACGCAGCCCCTGCTGAGCCGGGTGGAGATTATCGGGCGCCTGCTCTGCCGGGAGGTGGTGGAGCGCGAGAGACTCCATGTGTCGGTGGGGATGTACCAGCATTTCGACTTCTTCGATTCGGACACCATCCAGACCAGCAGGAAGCCCCTGCATGACTGGTGGCCATGCGTGGTGCCCTATAAATTAGGCACTCCCGCCTCTGTCGGGGCGGGAGTGCTGGCACGCTACGTGCCTGTGAAGGGGATGGTGATAGATGCTTTCGGGCATGTCAACGGGGTGCTTTTGGCCGGTATCCTGACGGATTTCTACCGCGACTATCACCGCAATTACAACTGGGGGTCGGGATTCTCCATCAAAGGGGGCTTCAACATCTCGCTGCTCCACAATCGACTGCAGATTCATTTCGCCGACCGTTACTATGGCCTCTACACCTGGAAAGGCTTCGACCATAGCTTCGACTGGTCGACCACCCCGGCGGGGAAGCCCGTCAATATCCAGGGCGACCAGTCGAAGGCCTTCTTCAACCATCTGGAGACGAGCCTGAGGCTGAGGGTGGCGCACCGCCTGTATCTGACCGCCGGCCTCGACTGGTATCACCGCCAGACCAACTATTACGGGCTGCGCGTCGACTATGGGGACACCTACACTTACACTCCCATCATCGAGAGTTCACAGTTGGGCGCCCACCTGATGGTGACCTACCACCTCTGAGGCCCTTACCCTCTCCTCGCCCTCTTAGGAGCCGAGGGGAAGGAAGTTGCTGACGGGGCTGGAGGGATCGGCCTTCTCCATGAGCTGCTGCGAGAAACTGAAGGAGGCTGCGTCCGTGTCGGTCACGACGGAGAGCAGTGCCGGACCCTCTGCGGCGAGCCATCTCTGCATGGCGCCCTCAAGGTCGGCGGGGTCGTCTACCGTCTCGCCCTGGATGCCGATGGAGCGGGCCACGGCCCCGAAGTCGGGGTTGGTGAGGTTGGTCTCGGAGGGTTTCAGGCCGGCGAGCTCCATCTCCCATTTCACGAAGGCCAGGGCACGGTTGTCGGCCACGAGAAGTTTCACGGGGAGCTTGTACTGGGCTATGGTCAGCAGTTCGCCGAAGAGCATGGCCAGGCCGCCGTCGCCGCAGACGGCTATGACCTGACGGTCGGGGCATGCGAATTTGGCGCCGATGGCCATGGGCATGGCGTTGGCCATGGAGCCGTGGGTGAAGGAGCCAACCATCTGGCGTCCCTTGCCCGGGGTGAGGTAATGCGAGGTCCAGACGTTGTTCATGCCTGTGTCGACCGTGAAGATGGCGTTGTCGTCGGCCAGGCGGTCAAGGGTGTGGAGCATGTACTCGGGACGCACTGCCCCTTTCGAGCCGGGATGCTTGACCGGCTCCTCGAACTTGGCCTTGATCTCGGCATACTCGGCCAGGGCCTTGTCGAGGAAGGCGCGGTCGCTCTTCTGCTCCACCTTGGGCAGGAGGGCGTCCAGGAAGAGGCCTGCGTCGGAGCGCAGCGCCACGTCCACCTTGGCCTTGCGTCCCAGACGCTCGGCGCGCACGTCGACCTGGATTATCTTCTTGTCGGTGGGGAAGAAGTTGGGATAGGGGAAGTTCATGCCCATTATGAGGATGACGTCGGCGTCGGCCACGGCGTCGATGCCTGACCACATGCCCAGGTATCCCATGTGGCCTACGTAGTTCTCGGCGCCCCCGGTCAGTTCGAGCTGGCTCTTGTAGGTGGTGACCAGGGGGGCGTTGAGCTTGCGCGAGAGTTCATGGAGCTTGTCGGCGGCGTTCTTGACGCCCGATCCTGCGAATATGGTGACTTTGGAGGCTCCGTTGAGGAGTTCGGCTGCCTGTGCCACCTTCTCCGGTTCCGGCTCCGGGAGGCGCTGTGTGTAGAGGGTGTCCACCGAGGCGTAGGAGGGCACCGCTTCCTGCCCTATGACATCGGCGGGCAGACCGATGATGCCGACGCCGCCGCGACCGATGGCCTCCTGCATGGCGGCCTGGAGCATGTGGGGCACCTGCGTGGGGGTGACGGCCATCTCGTTGTAGACGTTGCAGTTGGAGAAGAGGAGCGTGGGGTTGGTCTCCTGGAAGTATTCGGTGCCGAAGACTGCGGAGGCGCAGGTGGAGGCGATGGCGAGCACCGGGGCGTTGGATCGCTGGGCGTCATAGAGGCCGTTGATGAGGTGCACGTGTCCCGGGCCGCTGCTGCCTGCGCAGGCGGCGAGGCGTCCGGTCAGCTGCGCCTCTGCGCTTGCGGCGAAGGCGCCCGACTCCTCGTGGCGCATGTGCACGAACTTGATGCGTCCGTCCCTGTCGATGGCGTCGGTGAGGTCGTTGAGGCTGTCGCCCGTGATGGCGTAGAGATGTTTGATGCCTGATGTGGCCATCATGTCGACCACCTGATCGGCCACTGTCTTTTTGCTTGATGTGTTATCCATAGGTTCTTGATAATGGTAAGGGTAGGGGTACTCTGACGCACACATCATGTACGCAGACCACCCCTTTGTTACAACGTTCTCTGGCTACCAACAGTTCCCCCTAACCCCCATATTGCCCCGTTTTAAACCCTATTATACGCGAAAATTAAACTTTTCTGCAAAGTTTTTCTCAAAAAGAACTTGAGTATTCCCTTTTTTGTTGTAACTTTGCAGATGAACGCGTAGAGCCCTAACAATACCGCTCCGGAATCGTTGCCGATACAGAGCATATGCTATAGACAGGAGAACATTATTATGTGCACTCGAAGACAGGCCATCAGTTTAGTGGTACACCACAAATGCGGCACTATCAGGGAAATCCAGACTCTGATAGGCAATTTCTACGACTCTTTCGTCACCCTTGGCCTCATCTCAGAGAGACTCCCCTCTCCTTCCGGCACCTCAACAGCTACCGGAGGGCGCATAATTGAATGGGAAGCAACAGAACTGGCCACAGAAAAGGCCAGGATTTTCAATCTTATCCCCTAAGCATATTGCGGTGTCCACAATATCCGACCTCAAGACGAGTTACTGCGTCTATTGGATTCCTTGTATAACTCACAGCGAACCTCAGGCTGCCGTAGGGAATATTCAGGACAGCTATGAGAGTGCCGATGGAGTTTGGATATACGATGTGAAGTCATGCGTTTCCATTCCTCATACCCCCGATGGCCTTGAGGTGATCATAAAGCTTCACATCAAGGAAACCTCCAAACGCAAATCTTCCGACAACTATGAGTACGATGTGGAGTTGCGTTCCGTGGAACACAGCCGTAACGGCATGATTTGCTTCAGGTACGTTTTACCAGCTTTCGACGAGGTAAAATTTAACGAGCCGCTACGCAACAAAATCTACTCCCAAATCAAGGGCCATTTTCACACTCACCTCTATCACCCCATACACGGAGGACTTAAGAAAGGCTATTATTCAGAAGATCCGGAAAAATGCCATATCCATGCGTATGACAACGAAGCATTGATATTCTATCTCCAGCAAATTTCCGATATCGTAGCCGAAGAGGCTGCCTTCCTGTTGGATGAATCCAAGGAACTGAAGTTTGATTATACCCCCACTGATAGCACTGACGCTCTAAAGTATAGAGAATCATTGAGCGGTTTCTTGGGAAGGTGTCAGAATCTGTTAGGACAATTCACCTTCTTTTCTTCCCTACTTAACTCAAAATGGAACAGGTCATGCACCCTCGACCATCTGGCAACGGCTGACGACGATGCACATAATGACTCCGCTTCAGGCATAGCCGACTTGCATGAGTTAGCCCACAATATCTACAACACCAAGGAGAGCCTCGACAGGATACATGCCAAGGTGCAGTCTGCTTTCTATCTAACCAACATACACCGGCATTACGACCTTCAGCAAGAAATAAAAAAGCTTGCTCAAGAAATACAAGGAATCGCATCTTCCAACAACGATATTGCCTCCTCCAACCTCAAGTTGGCCACTGAAAGCAAGAATTTGGCTAAAGAGAACAAGGAATTAGCCAAAGAGAGCGAGAGGTCAAACAGAATTAGCTCAAGGTTAGGATGGCTCAGTCTTATAATCACGATAGTGTTGGGCAGCATCAGCATCTGGCAGGGATGCTCCGAAAAATCGTTGAGCAGGGAGGAAATCCATCAGATAGCCACCCAAATCCAGCAGGAACAACCAAGCATCCATCCCAAAGCTGATCCCCAAACGCCCGAAAAGCAACAGTAAGGAGGATCTCAATAAATCTCCCTGGAATTTCCAATCTAATAAAAAAAATGAGGCGAGGGCTTGCGTAGTCCGTAGGAATTGCCTAACTTTGCCACCGCAGACCGCCGTAAGCAGAAGCCCCGGTCCGGGGCCATGCGGGCGGGAGGCAGAGACATAATATGAGAAAGCGTTTATCCGCGCTGGTTCTTGACATCCTGAAATCTCGCAAAATTATAACCTATATTGATTATCAGTTAGTTAGGTATATGTG
>CAZHCM010000080.1:0-3611 GCA_964531005.1 uncultured Sangeribacter sp.
CCAGGGCGACACCTACTGGTGGACCACCCCCTCGCAGTTTCGCTACTACGTGGGCGACACCAAGGCCGAGGCCGGCGACCACAACTGCAAGTACGCCTGCACTCCGAGCTACGACCTGAGCGGCAATCTCTACCCCTATTCGCTGGGAAGCACGGTCCAGAAGTTTCGCAAGTATCCCGAGGACGTGCGACTGAAGCTTTACCGCAACCTTGGCTCCAACTCCCGCGAAGGCCTCTTCATCTTCGGCAAGCTCCCCTCGCTCAAGGAGGGTGAGGATTTCGTGACCGACCCCTATGGCAACTACGAGCTGGACATCCGCGATGCAGTGGGCCGCTTCAGCGGACTGGCAGCTAACGAATGGCCTGCCGACAAGACGAGCAACCTCCAGTCGGGCGACCACAACTCGGGCTACCACTTCTCCAAATATCCCTTCTATCCCGACTCGGACGCCGGCCAGATCGAGTCCGATTTCGTCGAGATACGCCTCCCCGAGATCATCTACTCCCTGGCCGAGTGCAAGCTCCGCGCCGGTCAGAAGGACGAGGCCGCAAAGCTCCTCAACAGCGTCCGCAAGCGCAACTACCCCTCCTCCGCATGGTCTTCGACCCTCTACGCCCCCGAAGGCACCGCATCGCTCGACGAGCAGGAGATGCTCGACGAATGGGGCAGGGAGTTCTTCGCCGAGAGCCGCCGCCGTACGGACCTGATCCGTTTCGGACAGTTCAACACCGGCCGCTGGTGGGACAAGCAGCCTGACGCAGACGCCCACACGGCTATCTTCCCCGTGCCTCGCAAGGCCATCGACACCAACCACAACCTCCATCAGAATCCCGGTTACTAAATCCCTCTCATCATCATGACACTTCGCAAATCAATATACGCAGCCTCCCTCTCCCTCTTCCCCCTGCTTTCCCTGCTCGCTCCGGTGGTCCTCTCCTCCTGCGACAACGACAAGGACCTCAACGTGGTAGAGATCCCCGTGACCCCCTACGACATCCCGGCCCTGTGGATGGTCGGCAACGCCACTGCCGCCGACTGGAACATCGATGCACCGGTCGAGATGACCAAGGTGGCCGACAACACCTTCGAGTACGTTGGCCACCTCAACGAGGGGGAGTTCAAGTGCCCGATGGAGCCGGGCAACTGGGGCGGTGCATTCATCATGCCCCAGATCGGAGGCACCATCATAAGCTCCGCCGGTGTGGAGTCGCCCGACATCTCCCTGATGCCCAACGGCAACCCTGACAACAAGTGGAACGTCACTGAAAGCGGCGAGTACCGCATCCTCATCGACGGCAACAAGCACAAGATCGAAGTCACATCCCTCAACTGAGCACCCCATCCATGAAGACCCCAATATATCTTTCCCTGGCGCTGCTCGCCGGCTCGCTGACAGCGGCTGCAAAACCTATGGTAGTCAGTTCCCCTGACGCATCGATCCGTCTGACGTTTGACGTGGTCGGCGGCGTGCCCCAATACAGCGTTGAGCGCAAGGGCGCCAAGGTCATCAATCCCTCACGCCTTGGGCTTAAGCTCAAGGACGCCCCCGACTTCACCGAGGGGATCTCGGTCAAATCCTCCACCCGCGACTCTCATTCGGAGACCTGGCAACCTGTCTGGGGCGAGGAGTCGGAGATCCCCAACCGCTATAACGAGCTCCGCGTCACGCTGGCGCAGAAGAAGCTCGCCCCCGGGCGCACGATGGATATCGTCTTCCGCGTCTTCGACGACGGCATAGGTTTCCGATACGAGTTTCCGCGCCAGAAGGCACTGCAGGACTTCGTGATCATGGACGAGGCCACGGAGTTTGCCTTCAACGAGTGTCCCACCTCCTGGAGCATACCCTCCGAGGGATACCGATTCTATGAGGCCCTCTTTCGCGAGATGCCCCTCGACAGCATGGGGAAGGTGTCCACACCGGTGACCCTGCGTTGCGCCAACGGCACCCACATGGCCCTGCACGAGGCCAACCTCACCGACTATGCCGCGCTGAACCTCCAGGCCACCCCTGGAAGCAACACCCTCACCGCCTCGCTGACCCCTTGGCAGACGGGTGAGAAGGTGTTCGTCACCGACGTGCGCGTATCCCCCTGGCGCACCGTCATCATGGCCGACAACGCCGGGGACATGGCTCTGAGCCGCATAATGCTCAACCTCAACGAGCCTTGCGCCATCGAGGATGCGGAGGAGTTTTGCGTGCCGCAGCGATACTTAGGTGTATGGTGGTGCTACCACATGCGCAACGCCACCTGGGAGGCAGGCCCCAACCATGGCGCAACCACCGAAAACGTGAAGCGATACATGGACTTCGCCGCACGTAACAACTTCGGTGGCGTGCTAGTCGAGGGGTGGAACCCGGACTGGGCCACCTGGGACTTCGACTTCACACGTCCCTACGACGACTTCGACATCTCTGAGCTAAACCGCTATGGACGCGAGCGCAACGTGGCCCTCATCGGCCATCACGAGACCGGAGGACGCATAGCCAACTACGAGCGCCAGATGGAGGAGGGCATGAAGCTCTATGCCGACAACGGCATGCACTATGTCAAGACCGGATACGTAGGCGACATGCTCGACGACAAGGAGCTCCACAGCAGCCAGTTTGGCGTGCGCCACTATCGCAAGGTCATAGAGACGGCCGCCAAGCACCGCCTGGCCATCGACAACCACGAGCCGGTCATGCCCACAGGGCTACAGCGCACCTACCCCAACCTCATGACCCAGGAGGGTGTGCGCGGCCAGGAATATGACGCCTGGAATCCCGAGGGAGGCAATCCCCCGTCGCACACCGTGACCCTCCCCTTCACCCGCGGATTGGCCGGCCCGATGGATTTCACCCCGGTGACTTTCCGCTTTGAGAATCCCGTGGTGCCCCAGACCCACGTCAACACCACTTTGGCCAAACAGCTTGCCCTCTTCGTAATCCTCTACTCCCCGCTGCAGATGGCCTCCGACCAGATCGAGAACTACGAGGCCAACCCCGGCCCCTTCCAGTTTGTCTGCGACTGCCCCACCGACTGGGACTGCACCTGCTATCCGGAGGCAGAGATCGGCAAGTACATCACCACTGCCCGCAAAGGGAAAGGTGAGGACACATGGTACGTTGGAAGCGCCACTGGCGACGAAGCCCGCGTGGCCCACATCGACCTCTCCTTCCTTGACGAAGGGGCCAAGTATCGCGCCACCATCTACCGCGACGGCGAAGGGGCCCACTACGACACCAACCCCTATCCCGTGGTCATCGAGCAGCGCGACGTGGACGCCTCCACAGTCCTCGACATTCCCCAGGGCCGTAGCGGTGGCTGCGCCATCAAGATAGCCAAGATCTAATCCCCAGTACACAGTACCTAATCCCTAGTACTTAGTACCTAATACCTAAAAGAAATGAAGTCCCCCATAATAGCCCTCCTCTCCGCCCTGACCCTCGCCTCCCCTCTTGCGGCTCGCGACATGGTCAGCACTCCGGCCTACCGATGGAGCGGAGACACGATATATCAAGGTGAGTTCATCGCCACGGCGGTCTCACCCTACGAGATACAGTCCACCTATTCCGCCCGGCCCGGCTACTTCATGCCTATATCCAAGGAATGGCGCAAGAAGAACGACCT
>CAZHCM010000080.1:3711-9583 GCA_964531005.1 uncultured Sangeribacter sp.
ATCATCCAGGACACCGGAAGCGGAGGCGCATGGCCTGTCAGCACCGACCGTGAGATCTGGTGCGTGGCTGCATGGGAGGTGTACAAGGTCACAGGCGACCGCAAGTGGCTTGAGTATATCTATCCCATCATGAAGCGCTCGCTGGAGACGGATGCCGAGACCGTGTATAGTCCCGAGACCGGCCTGGCCAAGGGAGAGACATCCTTCATCGACTGGCGCGAGCAGAGCCATCCGAAATGGATGCAGTGTGCCGACATCTACAACACCGAGACCCTCTCCACTTCCATCGTCCATGCCCGGGCCTGGCGCGTGCTCTCCGAGGCTGCCGAGGAACTGGGACATAAGAAGGAGGCGCGCGTAGCCGCCGAAAAGGCTGACGAGATCGCCCGGGCTGTCAACGACCAGCTTTGGCTCGACGACAAGGGATACTACGCGATGTACCGCTACGGCCGCGACAACCTCATCCTCAATCCCCGCGCCGAGACTCTTGGCGAGTCGCTGGCCATCATGTGGGACGTGGCTGATCCGAACCGCGCCCGCACCATCACCGAATCAAACCCCACCACCCCCTTCGGGGCCGCTATCTTCTTTCCGCAGATTGCCGATATGACCTCATATCACAATAATGCGCTCTGGCCCTGGGTGGGTGCGTGGTGGGCCATCGCCAACGCCAAGGCCGGCAACGAGGCCGGTGTGATGGAGGGTATAGGAGCCATCGTACGCCCCGCAGCCCTCTTCTGCACCAACAAGGAGAATTTCAACCTCGACAACGGCGATATCTATACCGAACTCAACTCCTCCAACATGCTCTGGTGCCTGAGCGGCAACCTGGCGCTGACCCACAAGATACTCTTCGGCATAGACTTCGGGCGCAACAGCCTGTCGTTTCATCCCTTCGTGCCGAAGGCCTTTGCCGGCGACCTGCGGCTGACCAACTTCAAGTATCGCGATGCCACGCTCGACATCACTGTCAAAGGATACGGCAACCGCATCAAGTCGTTTATGGTCAACGGCAAGGAGCAGAAGGAGCCGGTCATCCAGGCCAAGAAAGCCAAGGGGCACATGTATGTCGTCATCGTCATGGCCGATAACGAAATTCCCGAGATGAGGGTCAACCATACCCCCAACGTCAAGGCTCCGCTGACCCCCATCGCCTGGCTCGAAGGCACCACACTCACATGGAACCCCATCGAATATATCGACCACTATGTGGTGGTGTGCGACGGGGAGCGCATTGCGAGCACCACATCCACGACGTTTGACGCCTCGGCTCCCGGTGAGTACCAGGTCATCGGCGTGGCCGGGGACGGCACTGAGGGATTCGCTTCCGAGCCTCGGTCAACACGCCCCGTGACCGTCGTGCAGATGCCTGGCGAGTCCACTGAGGTGAAGTCATCGGAGATAGCCTATGCCCTCCCTGCCTCCCTGTCGGGCTACAACGGCAAGGGATTCCTCGAACTTGACAAGTCCTCGGCCGCCGTCGACATACCGGTGACCGTGACCGAACCCGGCCGCTACAGCCTGCAGCTACGCTATGCCAATGGCAACGGCCCGGTGAATACAGAAAATCGTTGTGGTGTGCGTACCGTCTTCGTCGATGGCGTCGACACCGGCATTGTGGTGATGCCTCACCGCGGCCGTGGCAACTGGGATGATTGGGGCTTGACCAACTCCCTGCTGCTCGACCTCGCGCCCGGCTCCCACACAGTCAGTGTGCGCTATCTGCCCGAAGATGAAAACATGAACATTTCTACAAACCACGTCCTCGTAGACGAACTGCGACTCACCCGAGTCAAGTGAGACGCGCCGGAGGCTCCCGGCAGCGACTGCCCGGAGCCTCCGGACCCCGACCTCAGCCGAATCAAATCCTGTCCATGAGACACATCATGATGTTTGGCTCCTGAGCAATGGTTTTACAGTTAGCTCAGCAAAAGGGTTGCGTGCCTCAGCACGCAACCCTTTCTTGTATGACTTCGTTGTGTCTCAGCGTCCGCCGGCTGTGGAGCGGTCGGCGTTGGCATCGGCATTGATGAGTTTGTCAGTCCCTTGCTTCTGGCGTCCCCATTGGAGGTTGAAGCTGGCGGAGACGTAGCATATGCGCATGTCCGTGCGGGTGTGCTGCTCGTTGGTGTTCCACTTGCTGAGCAACTTGCTCCCCTAGTCGTAGTGGCCGAAGGGCATGATGACCCCGGCGCCAAACTGCCATGCCTTCCAGTTGTAGCTTAGATCCACCGCGTTGATATCCTCTCCCCAGGAGATTCTCTCGCCCCAGAGATCGCGCTGGGCGCGTATATAGCGGGCAGAGAGGGTGAAACCCCAATGCGACAGCTGCAGGGCTACGTGGCCGCTCCAGGCATTGTTGTGCAGGTCATACCCCGTGCCACGCATGCGTTCTACACGCCACTGCAGGTATCCGCTGGCTGTCAGCCAGTCCGGTACGATCTCAATCTGCGGAGCCAGGAAGAGGGAGAGGTTCTGGAGCCCGCGACTGTTCTCATAGCTGGTGATCAGACGCCCATCTTGCCAGTACAAGGTGGGAGTGATTGCATTGGGTGAAGTGAAGGCCCGCACGCCGAAGAGGGCATAGACGCGGGGCAGCGAGAAATTGTATTGCAGGGTGAGCATGTAGGAGTTGGCCGTCTTCAGGTTCTGGTTGCCCACACGCCATTGGAAAGCGTCGAGTTGCTGGGGCACGATGTTGGTCTCTGCCAGTGTCGGGGTCGACTGCCACGAAGTGAAGTTGAGGCGCAGGCTGTGGCGGCTGTTGATGGAATAAGTGATGGTGGCCTGCGGACGCGGGCTCCATGTGTCGTTGCCGCGGTCGCTCTGCCGGAATAGGAAATTGGTGTACTGCACTCCCATGCCGGCTGTGGCCGTCCATCGCCCGAAGCGACGGAAGTACTCCGCGAAGAAATAGACTTTGTCCTGACGCTGGTGAAACACGCTGCCGTCAAGATTCTCATACTCGGAACGGTTGCGGTTGGCGTTATAGGAAACACCGGCCGTGAATCTGGCGTTCTGCCACCCTTTGATGTAGTTGGCTTCAAGAGCATACGCCTGGTTGCGGTCGTGGATGTCGGTATGAATATCCATTGTCGGCGTGGAGCCCATGCCAAGGTCCGCGAGACGCTCCACGTAGTCGGAGTAGGAGCGGCCAAGATACAAGGAACCCTTTAAACTGGCCACTATCGTCTGCTCTCGCGGCAGTGTCTGCTGGAGGTAGAGCGAGAGCGAGGGGGTGAATCCATCGCTGCCCGTCACTTCGGACAGCAGGATGTCTTGCGGGGAATCGCTGACGTTCATGAGGCCGTCATAGCCGATGCGGTCGCTGAGCATGCCGTGGCCCGACACTTCGGCCATGAACACGGTCTTGTCGGGACGCACATAGCTATAGGAGGCGATTAGGGCCCCGAAGGTGTTGTCGATCTTGCCTCCGATCGGGGTCTCGTCGCGAGTGAGTACGCGGCCGTCGGAATACCTGAAGGTCTCGGTATACTGACGGTAGGCCTTCAGACCCTCCGTCAACTTGAAGTCGGCCCCGACAGACCACTGCGAAAGGCCGTTGTTGAACTTTGCGTCCGCCCAATAGGAACCCCATTTGACGTTGACGGACGGACGAACCTGCCCTTGGAGAGACCCGCCGACAGTGGGGTTGGCGACGATGAAGTTGAGCACGTAGCTGGCGCCTCCGTAGCGCAGTCCGGGATTGTCGATCCACTCTACGCGCTTGATGGTCTCAGGCAGAAGCGCGCGCACCTGTTCGATGGATGACTCGCGTCCGTTGATGCGTACCTGCACCGACTCTCCCCTTGCCTGTATGGTGCCGAGGGCATCGCTGACGTTGAGCATCGGTATCATTAGATTGGAGAGGAGCTGGACGCCGTTCTTGGAGTTCTCTACCGCGCTCTTTGAGGGATAGAGCACGTCCATGTCGGCCTTGTGGATTACTTTGGGCGCCTGCACGACCAGCTCGTCGAGCTCCGCTATCTTGATCGAATCCGGGGTGGCTGTCTGCGCCATGCCAGTGATGGCAGCTCCTCCTGCGATGAGGAGCGTGATGATGATGTGGTTCATATTAGTAAGGGATTTGGTGAAGTTTCCAGAGTCAAAATCGGGTGTTTTCGACACTGCAAAGTTACTGCCAAAATCTCGGTTTGGCCTACTAAATGACACAGTAAATAGTCTAAAAGTTACAATACTATAATGCTTTTAATCAACTATTTAAGTTTTTAAAAATCTAAATAGGCCCTCCGGAGACCTAAATGGGCTCAGAGGGTCGCAAGACGGGCGTCCAGAAAGGCTATCAGATCGCCGTTTTCGGGGTTGCCGAGCTTCTTGCGGATGACGGATTTACGGGTATAGATGGTGGCCGACGACTGCTCGGTGAGCACCCCGATTTCCTTGGTGCCGAAGCCTGCTTTCATCAGAATGATGATCTGAAGTTCCTTGTCGTTGAAGGTGTCGGGGTAGGCCGCAATAAGTTTGGAGTGGAACCCTTCATAGAGGCTGTCGATCATTGCGTAGAACTCCTCCCAATCCACAAGAGTCTCGATTGTGGCGTCGGGATGTCCGACAGCGGAAATCTTCTTGAGTGCGTCGCGGCTCTGCGGAGTAGGCGAACCGGCAAAGATCTTGAAGATGCCCAATTGGCGCAGGAGCGCCGCTTTCAGCCTTTCCCGGTCGGATGACGAGGCCGATGTCTCGGCAGCACTAAGCATCTCTTGCAACGTCTCCGCCCTCTCCTCCGCCTCTATCAGACGACGCTTGCGGCGCCCCATGACGATATACACTATCACCCCGCTGACCACCACGAAGAGCGTGAGTACGGTGATGAGGAGCCATAGGCGCTGACGATTAAGTCTGAGGCGATAGTTGTCGTCGTTGAGCTCGATGACCGATTCCAGGGCTTTCTCCCTATCCTGCTGGGTCATCAGATGGCTTCGGTGCAGATGTTTGGTGACCCGACGCATGAGTTCTGCAGGTATGTGACCGGTCTCCTTGTATGCCAGCGCCACCTTGAGCATACCGATGTAGGAATAGATCTCGAAGACGCTCTGGGTGGCCTCATGATTGATGCTCCCGAGAAGCGCCTTTGCCCGTTCCGGGTCGCCGGCGTTGGCATAGTATTCCGCTTCCGAGACCTTCCAGGAGACCTCCTCTACTTTGCTCATGGTGTCGCGCTCCGCCCGAAGGCGGTCAAGGATACCGATGGCCTTCTGCGACTGTCCGGAGCCATTCAGCATGTCGGCATACTCGAGGTAGAACTCCTGGGTGTATCCTGGCGCCTTTTCCGGCAAGCCCTTGGAGATGGCATCCTCCATGAGCGCGACAGCGACTCCGGGATTTCCTTGCATAAACTCGGATCCCGCCATGGATACGGTATAAATGAGTTTGCCCTCGGGGTCTTCCGTATGATCATAGAGCCACTTTGCCGCTTTGTAGGCCTTGGGGTATTCCTGGCAGGTCAAGGCCAGATCCATTATATATATGTGTGTGTCCCAGAGCTGATCCCTTGACTTGATCTGAGGAAGCAACGCCTCGAGGCGCCTTATGCCTGCCTCTCCCTCCCCGCGCATCAAGTCATAGCCTGAGAGAAGCTGTGTGGCGATGACCCATCGGCGGGTATCACCTGAGGTGCGGAAGTATTCGGCGGCCTCGTCGAGGAGCGTGTCGGTGACGAGCGATCGTCCCACTTGGAGATTCGCGATGGCTTTGGTGAGTACAAACCGTGCCTTGAGGG
Organism: uncultured Sangeribacter sp.; assembly: GCA_964531005.1. GTDB lineage: Bacteria > Bacteroidota > Bacteroidia > Bacteroidales > Muribaculaceae > Lepagella. Next base: position 9,452 of record CAZHCM010000080.1, read on the forward strand.
AATCCGAGTGAAAGTCGTCGTAGTCCAGGTCTCGCAGTATGGCGTAGGCGGTATCGGGGCGTTCGCGCACAAGTTGGGCAGCCGTGTCGAGCCTCTCCACAGCCGAATCGGCGCAAGCCACGCACAGCATCA
>CAZHCM010000081.1:0-9426 GCA_964531005.1 uncultured Sangeribacter sp.
AGTTCGGCCATCCGGAGTGGATCGACTTCCCCCGCGAGGGCAACGGCTGGAGCTACAAGTATGCTCGCCGCCAGTGGGACCTGGTGGACCGCGACGAACTGAAATACAAGTATCTCAACCGCTTCGACAACGACATGGTGGAGACCGTATCGAAGGTCTACGACTTCCAGTCGCTCCCGGTCGACAAGCTCTGGGAGAAGGATGACGACCAGGTGCTCGCCTTCCGCCGCGGCGACCTGATATTCGTCTTCAACTGGAACCCCACCCGCTCCTTCGAGGGATACGGCTTCCTGGCCCCGGCCGGCGAGTACGAGGTCATCCTCGACTCGGATTCCAAGAAGTTTGGCGGCCACGGCCTGGTCGACGACTCGGTGCGCCACTTCACCCAGGCCGACCCCCTCTACGCCCCCTCGGGCAAGGGATGGCTGAAGATGTACCTGCCAGCACGCACGGCCCAGGTGCTCCGCATGGTGCGCAAAGCCCCCGTGCGCAAGCGCACCGTAGGCAAGACCACGGCCGAGAAGACCCTCCAGAAACCCGCCGCGAAGACCTCACCCGCCAAGGACGCTCCCAAGAAGGGCACGCCCAAGACCGCCAAGAAGAAGGCTTGACAGGCATTCCTGATATAAGCACACACACGACAGAACACCGACAATAAAATGCAATCTTCCCAACCGAAGAAAATCATCATCGCCATCGACGGGTATTCCTCGTCGGGCAAGAGCACCATGGCCCGCCAGCTGGCGGGCCGTGTGGGCTATATATATGTGGACAGTGGCGCCATGTATCGCGCCGTCACCCTCTACGCCATCCTCAACGGGCTCATCTCCGCCGAGGAGGGTCTCGACCGCCAGGCGCTCGTCGCCGCCCTGCCCGAGATCGGCATCGCCTTCCTGCTGCAGCCTGACGGCTCCCAGCACGTGGCCCTCAACGGGCGCGACGTCGAGGCTCAGATCCGCACCATGGAGGTCAACAACTGGGTCAGCCCGGTGGCCGAGATTCCGGAGGTGCGCCACCGTCTGGTGGCCCTGCAGCAGGAGTATGGCCGAAGCCGGGGCATCGTCATGGACGGCCGCGACATCGGCACTACCGTATTCCCTGACGCCGAGATGAAGGTGTTTGTCAACGCCTCGCCCGAAGTGCGCGCCCGGCGCCGCCACCGCGAGCTGGTGCAGAAGGGCACCCCTGCTCCCTACGATGAGGTGCTGGCCAATGTCATCGAGCGCGACCGCATCGACTCCACCCGTGCCGAGTCGCCTCTGCGCAAGGCCGACGACGCGGTGGTGCTCGACAACGACACCATGACTCCGGAGCAGCAGCTCGAGGTGCTCCTCGCCCTCTTCGAGGAGCGCACGCGCTGAGACGGCCAAGTCCGCACCAATGTTTCAAGAATACGAATGATGGAAAATCGCAAGATTGAGATCGACAGCGGCTCGGGGTTCTGCTTCGGGGTCGTGACGGCCATACGCAAGGCCGAGGAGGAGCTCGACAAGAGCGGCACGCTCTATTGCCTGGGCGACATCGTGCACAACGCCGGCGAGGTGGAGCGTCTTCGGGAGAAGGGGCTCGTCACCATCACCCACGACGACCTGGAGCGCCTGCACGACGTCAAGGTGCTCCTGCGCGCCCACGGCGAGCCGCCGGCAACCTACGAGATAGCCCGGCGCAACAACATCGAGATCATCGACGCCACCTGCCCTGTCGTGCTCCAGCTCCAGAGGCGCATCAAGTCGTCGCACGACGAAGGGGCCTCCGGAGGGCCGGGGGCCGGGAAGCCGCTCATCCTCATCTACGGCAAACTGGGTCATGCGGAGGTCAACGGCCTCGTGGGGCAGACCGACGGCGAGGCGGTGGTCATCCAGGACAAGGATGGGCTGGACGCCGTGGACCTGGACCGCGACATCGTGCTGTACTCGCAGACCACCAAGTCGCTTGACGGTTTCCGGGAGATCGTGGCCGAGATTCAGCGCCGTAAGACGCGGGGGTCGTTCAAATGGTTTGACACCATCTGCCGCCAGGTCTCCAACCGCATGAGCAACATCCGCGACTTCGCACGCTCCCACGACGTGGTTCTCTTCGTCAGCGGGGCCAAGAGCAGCAACGGCAAGGTGCTCTTCGCCGAGTGCCAGGCAGTCAACCCGCGCACGCATTTCATCACCGACGAGAAGGGGCTGCAGCCCGAATGGCTCGAAGGGGCCGAAAGCATCGGCATCTGCGGCGCCACCTCCACGCCGCGATGGCTGATGAACGCCGTGGCGGAAGCCATACCGGGACTCGCCTCCAAATCCTCCGACGATGGGACTGCTGACCGAGACTGACGAGCAGCGCGACGAGCGGTTCATGCGCGAGGCATTGGCCGAGGCCCGCATGGCCTCCGAGGAGGGGGAGGTGCCCATCGGGGCGGTCGTGGTCTGCAACGGCCGCATCATCGCGCGCGCCCACAACCTTACCGAGCGCCTTGGCGATGTCACGGCCCATGCCGAGATGCTGGCCATCACCGCGGCCCAAAACAATCTCGGGGGCAAGGTGCTGCCAGACTGTACGCTCTACGTCACAGTGGAGCCTTGCCCGATGTGTGCCGGCGCCATCGGCTGGGCGCGCCTCAAGCGGGTGGTCTGGGGCGCCGACGACCCGCGCCGGGGCTATCGCAGCGTCACCGCCCCAGGGCGTACCCCCCTGCATCCCAAGACCCTCCTTACCACCGGCCCACTCGCCGACGAGGCCCTCGCCCTGCTCCGCTCCTTCTTCTCCCGCCGCCGCTGAGCAGGGCGCCACTCCCTCGGCCTGACCCTCGGCCTCATGTTCTGAATCGGTCTAATTGGAGATAAAAGTCAGCCTGCTTGCCTTCGACGGCAGACAGGCTGACTTTTTTTTCATGCAGGGCTTTGTCGGGAAAGGCAAAAAGTGTTATCTTTGTGGCTGGGACGCACTCAGGCGCCAGAAAAGACCATGAGCACGACACGCAGGAGATTCAAATATCCGCTGGGCATCCAGACCTTCTCCATCATCCGGGAGGAGGGGTACCTCTATGTGGACAAGACCGAATACATAGCCCGGCTGCTGGATTGGGGCAAGTACATCTTCCTCAGCCGCCCCCGGCGGTTTGGCAAGAGCCTCCTGCTCTCCACCCTGCATTCCTACTTCGAGGGCAGCCGGCATCTCTTCGATGGACTGGCCTTGGCTGCCATGGACGTGAAATGGGATGCGCACCCCGTGTTACACATAGACCTCAACGCAGCCAACTACAGCGAGCTGGGGGGCCTGGACTCGCTGCTCAACTATACCCTGCGCGGCTACGAGGAGAAATACGGCATCACCCCTCCCCCTGTCGAGGACTTCCCCGCCCGTTTCGCCCAAATCATCAAGACAGCCCATGCCAAGTCAGGACGGGGGGTGGTGATTTTGGTGGACGAGTATGACAAGCCCCTGCTCAACGTGGAGGAGGGCTCCGAGCTCTTCTCATCCAACCAGGCCGCCCTAAAGGGATTCTTCGGCGTCCTGAAGACGATGGACCGCTTCATACGGTTCGCGATGCTCACAGGCGTGGCGCGCTTCAACAAGGTGAGCATCTTCAGCGACCTCAACCAGCTAAGCGACATATCCCTCGAAGACGAGTTTGCAGAAATTTGCGGCTGGACCGAGCAAGAGCTCGTGGACACTTTCCGAGACCCCATCGAAAGCATGGCGGAGGAAAGAGGCGAGGACTTCACCCGCACGCTCGACGAATTGCGGAGATATTACGACGGCTACCGATTCACCCGGAGATGTGACAGACTTTACAATCCCTTCAGCGTGATGAACGCGCTGCGCAGCCGCGACTTCCGCCCCTACTGGTTCGAGACCGGCACCCCCACCTTCCTCGCGGAGAGAATCAAGAAGACCGGCATCTATCTCCCTTCGCTCGAACAGCAGTGGTGCACCCGTTCCCAGCTGCTCGAAGTGGGCCTGAATGCGCGCAACCCCATCCCGATGATGTTTCAGACCGGCTACCTCACCATCAAGGACTACGACCCTGACACTCGCCGCTACGAACTGCATTTCCCCAATCACGAGGTGGAATACAGCTTTGCCAACAACCTGATGAGCGTCTACATGCCCGACACGGAGCGACCCGACAGCGCTTTCAACATAGCCCTCTTCGAGCGGGACCTGACCGAGGGGCGACCCGAAGACTTCATGGTGCGTCTCCAGACGATGCTCAAGGAGATGCCGTATGAGCAACAGAACGAGACCCAGTATCGCAACCTCGTCTACCTGCTCACGCTTCTGAGCGGCACAGAGGCCGAGACAGAACGCCACACCAGCCGCGGGCGCACCGACCTGGAAGTGCGCACCCCGAGGTATGTCTACATATTTGAGTTCAAGTTTCGCAGGTCGGCCCGCGAAGCCATGGCCCAGATCCAGGAGCGAGACTATGCCGGCCGCCTCGCCCTTGACAGACGCAAGATATTCCTCATCGGAGCCAACTTCTCTGACGCACCCGCCACTCGTGGCCTCACCGACTGGATAATCATGTCCCCCGCCGACAAATAGACCGCTTTCAAGCACAGCCACATCTACCCCGGCAGCTGGTCAAAAGGGGGTCGGAATGGTCATTTTTACGGAATGTAACAATTTTGCAACATTTTTTTGTTGCAAAATTGTTACATTCCGATTTTTTTCCTAACTTTGCAAGCGGTCATCAGGACGATGGCCAACACGGGCCTCCGCCGGGAGGCTTGACCACCTCTTAACACCGACCGATGGAAAATAAACTTAATGACAAAATCCGCGCCTGTCTCGTGGGCTACGCCCTCGGCGACACGCTTGGCAAAGGGACGGAATTCATGTCGAAGGACGTCGTGCACCTCCGATACCCGAACGGACTGAGGACGTTCGGAGGAATAGTGCGCGACGTGCACCGAAGCCAATGGAAACCTAACGAATGGACCAACGACACCGAGGTCGTGCTCCGCATGGCCGAGACGATGGCCGACACCGGCGACCTCACCGTCGGCTCCCAGGCCGACATGCTCAAGGACTGGTTTCAGACCCACGACATGGACGTCGTGCCCATCATGCGCCGCGTGCTCTCGCAGGAAGACTATATCGACGATCCCATGCAGGTGGCCCAGCGCATCTGGGACGCCGCCCCTGGCATCGACGCCTCCAACGAGGCCCTCGGCCGAGCTCTCCTCGCCGGCCTTTGGCCCGACGAGAACTACGCCGAGCGAGTGCGCGACATCATCCGCCTCAGCCATTCGCACGCACTATGCCTCGTCACCGGACAGATCGTCGCCGCCGTGGCACACGACCTCCTCTGGCACGACACCGAACCCTCCTTCCAGCGCCTGGCCAACATCTGCGGCGACCTCTCCAGCCGTGTGCACCCCTACCTCATACAGGCCCGCGACGGCAACCTCGCAGACTTCTGCCTCGACGACCCCGACACGCTCTCCTACACCCGAAAGGCCATGGGATGCGCCCTCTACGCCCTCTGGCACTGCTCGACAATGCAGGAGGCCCTCTACAAGATCGTGGACGAAGGAGGCGACGCCGACACCAACGCGGCCCTCGCCCTCGGCCTGATGGGCCTCAAATACGGCACCGCCGCCCTGCCCGAGTATCTCACCGACGAGCTCCTCGACCGGGAACGTGTCGAAAAGGCCGCCGACCGCCTCTCCGACCTTCTGATGCGCCAAAGCCAGGATTAAACATACACCACCACGCAATAGAGACAGGATCCAAGGCAGCCACAATATGAAGCAGTCAGCCAAAGCATGGATCGAGGCCACACGCCCGCGCACGCTCCCAGTCAGCGTGGCCGGCGTATTGGCCGGACTCGCCGTCGGCGTGATGTACGGCCGCACCCTCTGGGCCCCGGCCATAATCTGCCTCCTCTTCGCACTGGGCGCACAGATAGCCAGCAATTTCGCCAACGAATACTACGACTTCAAGAGCGGGCTTGACAAGAAAGGACGTGAAGGGTTCCGGCGCGGCGTCACCGAAGGGGACATCGCCCCCTCGGCCATGAAAAGGGCCACATACGCCCTGCTCGCACTCACATGCGCCCTCGGATGCTCCCTCATCTGGTGGGGCGGATGGTGGCTCCTGATCCCTGGCGTACTGATAGCCCTTTTCGCCCTGGCATACAGCACGGGTCCGTGGCCCCTGTCGCGCCACGGCCTGGGCGACGTGGCGGTCATCATCTTCTTCGGCATCGTGCCCGTGATGCTGACGGCCTGGCTGCAATGCGGCTCCTGGACTCTCGTCCCCTCCGGACTCCAGGGGCCCCGGATGTGGCAGACGGCCCTCATCATCGGGACGGCGGCAGGCCTTCTGGCTGCCAACGTGCTGATCGTAAACAACTACCGGGACGCCGAAACAGACGCCTCGGTGGGAAAGAAAACCACAGTGGTCATCTTCGGACGGCAGGCAATGGGGATAATCTATCTTCTCTTCACCCTGGGGGGCCCCTGCCTGATGGCCTTGGCCACGTGGAGGCTGACACCCCATCTCGCCCTGGCGGGATGGGCCATCTTCCTGCCGGTCGGCGCGGCGGCCTACCGCCGCCTGCGCCGCAGCCGGGGGAGTCAGCTCAACCTTGTGCTGGCCTCCACAGCGCGACTGATGCTGCTGGAGATAGCATGGTTGTGGGTCACGTCGCTTATGGCGGCGTGACCCTATACCCTTTTTTTCGCCCGGCGAAAGGGGCGGATTAGGAATTTTTTTGTAATTTCGTGGCATGAACGACCCCACAGTCCCATATCGTCCCCGCCAGCAGAGACGCCAGGAGATCCCCCTGGCCGACGCCACAGGCAAGCTCCCGCCGCGAGACACCGACCTCGAGGAGGTCGTGCTCGGCGCCCTCATGCTGGAGAAGGACGCTTACATGCACGTCTGCGACATCCTCGTGCCGGACGCCTTCTACGACCCCCGCAACCAAAAGATATTCCAGGCCATCTCCACCCTGGGCCTCAACCAGCGACCCATCGACATGCTCACCGTCACCGAGCAGCTGCGCCACGACGGCACGCTCGACGAGGTAGGCGGCGCCGTGCGCGTCACCGAGCTGACGGCCCGCGTCTACTCGGCGGCCAACGTCGAGTATCACGCCCACATCATAGCCCAGAAATACCTCGCACGGCGCCTCATCCGCTTCGCCACCGACGTCGAGACGCAGGCATATGACGAGAGCAACGACATCAGCGACCTCCTCCAGCAGGCCGAGGGACACCTCTTCGAGATCTCCCAGACCCAGCTCAAGCGCGAGGTGACGCAGATCGACCCGGTGCTCAACCTCGCCATCGAGCAGATACAGGCCGCGGCCAACGCCGAGTCGGGTCTCTCGGGCCTGCGCACCGGCTACACCGGACTGGACAAGATGACCGCCGGATGGCAGAACTCCGACCTAATCATCATAGCCGCCCGCCCCGCCATGGGCAAGACCGCCTTCGTGCTCTCCATGGCCAAGAACATGACCATGGACTACAACATCCCAACGGCCATCTTCACCCTTGAGATGGCCAACGTCCAGCTCGTCAAGCGCCTTCTGAGCAACGTGGCCGACCTCGAGGGCGAGAAGATCAAGAACGGCCAGCTCTCCCCACAGGAATGGGACCGCCTCAACTCGCGCATGAAGGCCGTCTTCGGCGCCCCTCTCTACCTGGACGAGACGCCGGGCCTGAGCATCACGGAGCTGCGCACCAAGGCGCGAAGGCTCGTGCGCGAGCGCGGGGTCAAGTTGATAATGATCGACTATCTCCAGTTGATGAACGCCACCGGCATGAAGCTCGGCAGCCGCGAGCAGGAGGTATCGACCATATCGCGCTCGCTGAAGGCCCTGGCCAAGGAGCTCGACATACCCATCATAGCCCTCTCGCAGCTCAACCGTAGCACCGAGACGCGCGAGGACAAGCGTCCCGTGCTATCCGACCTGCGCGAGTCCGGCGCCATCGAGCAGGACGCCGACATCGTCTGCTTCATCCACCGCCCAGAATACTACACCAAGAGCAGCGAGGACGCCCAAGGCAACGACATCCGCGGCCTGGCCGAGCTCATCATCGCCAAGCACCGCAGCGGCGCCGTCGGCGACGTCAAGCTGCGCTTCGTGGCAAAATACGCGAGGTTCGAAAACTGGGAGGAGGGTTTCGACATGGTGCAGCAGGCCATCAACAGCACGGGGGCCAAGAAGACCTACGAATCGCGCATGAACTCCGACTCCCCACTCCCCAAGGGAGACTTCCCGGGCCTCTCCCTCCCCTCCGGAGGCCCCGACCTCTCCCCCTCCCCCGGCGAATCGCCGTATCCCTTCTGAGTCCGACCCACCGTCCAGGGGGAATCACGGCAGGCAAAAAACGCCGGCAATTAAACTATCCGGGGGGCGAGGGCGTTAAAAATCTGAAAAGAATCAGAATCAAAGAATAACAAAATACCACAAGACTATGAGCAACGAAGAAAGACTCCACAGAGATAGGGAGGCAAGACGCAACGAAGCCCCCAACGCAGACCTCATCGAGGACAGCCTCCCCGCAGAGGGCAAGAACAAGAAGCGCCAGTCCACCTTCAACATCAACCGTCTCTGGCTCTGGCTGGGCGTGATCGTGCTGATCTTCATCCTCCTCTACTGGCTCTTCGCCATCGGCACGCTCGGAGACCTCATGGACGTCTTCAACGGCTAAACGCCCCTTCACGGGCCACACGCCCGCACCGGCACGACGACACACAGACACACAGCATAAGCGAGGGCCGCGACACTGGAGTCGCGGCCCTCGCTTATGCTGTCCTTCGGACTTGAGGGGAGCTTACTTGCCGGCGATGTGGTCGGATACCGACAGCGAGGCGCGCCCCTTGGCGCGACGACGTGCTATCACCTTGCGGCCATCTTTGGTGGCCATTCTCTCACGGAAGCCATGCTTATTGACCCTGCGGCGATTCGAGGGCTGGAACGTTCTTTTCATCTTACGGTTATATTATCTGTTTGTTTGTTCAGGGTTTTCGGACTGCAAAATTAGAAATATTTTTTGGATTTGACAAATTATCGGCCCCAAAAAGTGTCTTATCTGCGTTCGGGGTTGGTCATTCCAAACAATTTTCGTAATTTTGCACCGTAAAAATCATTCGAACAACATTAAAACAGCGACATACAGTTATGATGAACGCCCAAGACATCAAGAACGGCACCTGCATCCGCATGGATGGCCGTCTGTATTTCGTGATTGAATTCCTGCACGTCAAGCCCGGCAAGGGCAACACCTTCATGCGCACCAAGCTGAAGGACGTCGTAGACGGCCGCGTGCTCGAGCGCCGCTTCAACATCGGCGAGAAGCTCGAGGACGTGCGCGTGGAGCGTCGTCCCTACCAGTACCTCTACACCGAGGGCGAGGACGATATTTTCATGAATCAGGAGACATACGAGCAGATTCCTATCAACAAGGAGCTCGTTAC
>CAZHCM010000082.1:0-9390 GCA_964531005.1 uncultured Sangeribacter sp.
CCTGGAGAAACTCTCTGAGCAGCATGCCCAGGTTCTCATCGTCCTCACAGAGGAGTATCTTTACTTTATCGTCCATAGCCGGTATTTTTTATTTTTAGTTTCTATATTGTCAATTTGTCATTATGGCATATTGTCATTATGTCAGCTTGTCAGCTGGTCAGCTTGTCATCATGTCATTATGTCGTGATGTCGTGATGTCGTGATGGGTCCTACCTGACCCGCCGGATGGGGGCCTCCTCGTCGCCGGGCTGGGCGAGGGGGAGCGTTATCGTAAACTCCGTCCATTTCCCCAGCTCGCTGTCGACGGTGATGGAGCCTCCGAAGATGTTGACCATCTTCTTGACGTAGGCCAGGCCCAGGCCGAAGCCCTTGACGTCGTGGCGGTTGCCGGTCGAGACGCGGTAGAACTTCTCGAAGACCCTCTTCAGGTCGTCGCGCTTCAGGCCTATGCCGTTGTCGCGCACGGTGATCGTTATCGAGTGGCCGGAGCGGTCGGCTGTGCGTATCTCCAGGTGAGGGTCCACGTCTTCACGGCGATACTTCACGGCGTTGTCGAGGAGGTTGAAGATGACATTGGTAAACTGCATCTCGTCGACGTTGACCCAGGCGTCGGAGGCGTCCGGCTCGAAAGTCAGCGACCCGCCGTATCTCTCTACCTTGATCTTGAAGGTGTTGACCACGTTGGCGATGATCGTGTTGGCGTCGACCACCTTGAAGCTGAGCGCGCTTCCCGAGGTCTTGTCGAGCACCGACATCTGGAGCACCTTCTCGACCTGGAACCTCAGCCTCTTGGCCTCCTCGGAGATGATGCCCGATAGCTGCTTGAGGGTCGCGGGCGACTTCTTGACCGAGTCGTCTTCCAGCATCTGCGCCGATAGGGAGATGGTGGTCATGGGGGTCTTCAGCTCATGCGTCATGTTGTTGATGAAGTCGGTGCGCATCTCCGTCAGCCTCTTCTGGCGGAAGGCCAGGATGATGGTGAAGAGGAAGACTACCAGGAGGATCACCGTCAGCGCAAGCGTCGGGATGATGAACCTCACCGAGGAGAATATATAGGAGCTTTTGGTCGGGAAGCCGACGGTCAGCTCGTAGGGGTTGCTGGTGTTGGGGAAGAGGGAGGCCGTGTAGAGGTCCTTTGGGGGGATCTCCTGGAAGCCGTCGGTGGAGTAGACGAGGTTGCCGCGCTCGTCCTTGACAGCGAAGCCGAAGGGGAGGTTGACGCCGTTCTGCTCGAGCTCCGAGGTGAGGTACTTGCGGATGAGGGTCGAGTCGGCACGCTCCACCACCGGGCGTTTGCCGGAGTCGTGCAGTATCGTGAGAATCACCTCATGGAGCAGACCCCGCTGGTAGAGATACTGGGAGCGGAGGGCCTCCTGGAGATTGCGGTAGCGGCTCCCGACATTCTGCAGGGGGGATGGAAACTGGAGTGTGGCCCCTTCCGCCGGGGCGACACCCCCTGTGGAGCGGATGGCCGAGTCGTCGCCGTATTCGGGCAGTCCGGAGTGGTCGGCAAAATCGTTGAGGGATATGGCGTTGGCATCCTCCTCCAGGAAATGCAGGGTCTCCTGCCTCTCGAGGAAGCCGGAAGTGGCATAGAGGGAGCGCATGACGCTCTCGCCAAACTGTCCGTCGCGCATCTTCACCATGTTTTCCAGATACATGATCTGGAAGTAGAGGAGCGCGCCAAACGTGATTGCCATCACAACGGTAAGCAGCCAGATTATCGACTTTTTCATCTCTATCAGTCTCGTGACATCCTTCCCGGGAGGGGACGGGATGGTGTTTTTTACAGTATCTTTAGCGAGGGTTGAAACCTCATTTTATAATGTTAACACTTAATAACGCACATGGTTCTTGACAACCCCTCAACATTTTTAACATTCCCCGAATCGCGGCATGAAATAACGCACCCGGCTTTGACGTTATTCATCTATGAAAAAATTTCTCCTAACCGTCACATTCTATGCCTTGTTGCTTTCCTCCTGCTCGTCCGACGAGCCGGACACCCCCATCGTACCCACCGGGGACGCGGAGCGCACGGTGCTGATCTACGCCGTAGCCACCAACAGCCTCAACCCTTCGCTGAGCTCCGACTGCACCGAAATGACAATCGCGGCCCCCGACATCGCGGGTCTCGGCTCCAAGGTCAGGGTGCTCCTATATCGCATCGACTATAGCCACGATCCCACCCTCTACGAGCTGACCTGCACCGACGGCCGAGGGGACTGGAAGGTGGTGAAGGAATACGACCGCGACCTCTTCTCGACCGACCCGCGCCGCATAGCCGACGTCATAGGCGACGCCAAGGAGCTATGCCCGGCCTCGCGCTACGGACTCATAATGTGGTCGCACGCCACGGGGTGGCGCCCTGACTTCGCGGGCCACACTAACCCCCTCAAGCGCTCCTTCGGCCAGGACAAGGAAGGCGCCTACAGCGACACCTGCGACCTGCTGGAGCTGGCCGACGCCATCCCCGACGACACCTTCGACTATATATGGTGGGACTGCTGCTACATGGGTGGCGTCGAGGTGGCCTATCAGTTGCGCGACAAATGCGACTACATGGTGGCCTCCCCGGCGGAGGTGCCCGGCGACGGCATGCCCTACAACCAGACGCTCCCCCGCCTCGCATCCCCCGAGCCGGACCTCAAGGAGGCTGCGAGGCAGTATTTCCTGACCTACAACCGCAGTTGGGCATGTTCAATCGCCGTGATGGACATGGCCCACATCGAAGACCTGCGCGAAGCCGCCCGTGAACTCCAGGAGGCGGGCGAACGCCCCGGCAGGGCCGGGCTCATCAGCTACTCGCGCGGGAGTCTCGGCCCCTTCTACGACTTTGGCCAGTACACGCGCCTCCACGCTCCGGCGGGGGAGGCGGGAGAGAGGCTCAAGTCGCGGTTTGACGCCGCGCTGGAGGCCTTCCTGCCCCTCAGCCTCGTGACGGAATGCAACTTCGACTACCGCTACGTCTGGACCCCCGGAGTGGTAACAGGAATCTCATGCCATTATCCCGGCACCCTTGACGACCGCTCCGAGGCCTACTACCAGAGCCTGGACTGGAATCTCTGACCCCCGATCTCCCATCAAGCAAGCTATGATACAGACCAATGACCTGCCGATAGTCCCCCTGCCGGACGCCACCGAGAGCCCGCAGGAGGCCTGGGACGCCCTAAAGGGGCTTTCCCTCGACGATGCACTGACGAAGATCGCCAACTCGATGGTGGACTTCGCCTTCAAGCTCTGCATCGCCATCCTCGTCTTCTATGTGGGGCGTTTCATCATCCGGCGCATCTACTCGATGGTGCGCAGCGTGATGATCAACCGCAAGATGGACGCCTCGCTGACCACGTTCGTGCTGTCGTTCATCAAGATGGTGCTCTACTTCATCCTCATCGTGAGCATCATCGGCATCCTTGGCATCGAGACAAGCTCTTTCCTGGCCCTCTTCGCCTCGGCGGGCGTGGCCATCGGCATGGCACTGAGCGGCACGCTCCAGAACTTCGCCGGGGGAGTGCTCCTGCTCGTGCTGAAGCCCTACAAGGTCGGCGACTTCATCGAGGCCTCCGGATACACGGGCACCGTCAAGGAGATCCAGATCTTTCACACGGTGCTCAACACCACCGACAACAAGGCCATCATCATCCCCAACGGCGGACTCTCCACCGGGTCGATCAACAACTACTCGCTCGAGCAATACCGCCGCGTAGACTGGACCATAGGGCTGAGCTACGGCATGGACTTCGAGCAGGCCAAGGCGCAGATCATCGCCATGCTGCTCGAAGACGACCGCGTGGTGAAAGGCACCATCGAGGAGGACAAGGAGATGCGCCGCCAGCGTTCGCTGGCCGCCGGGGAGACACCGTTCGGCGAGACGGCCGACGAGGAAGAGGAGCCGGAGGGCGAGAACGCCGACGGCACCCCGGCCAAGCCGAAGGGAAGCTGGTGGAAGAGGTTTCGAATCCGCCAGAAGCGGCGCCAGGACGCGATACAGCAGAAGATGCGGGAGAAGATCTCGCTCAACGCCGGTCTGCCCGTCAACGTCTCGCGCGAGCCTTTCGTGGGGCTCAACGAGCTGGCCGACAGCAGCGTCAACCTGACGATTCGCGCCTGGACGCGCGCCGACTTCTATTGGGGGCTCTTCTTCGACATGAACGCCCGATTCTACAAGGAGCTTCCCGAGAAGGGATTCGGCTTCCCATTCCCGCAGATGGACGTGCACATGGTGCAGGAATAAAATTAGTAAAAAGAAGCAAACTGCCGCGCCCAATTTGGGCGCGGCAGTTTGTATATGGCCATCCGGTTGTGGGCGCGGCAGGCCGCGCCCCTACAAGGGGGGGCGGCGTATAGGACTATGCTTAGCCGCAGTGCCAGTACTTGCGTACCTCCTCGAGCATCTCCTTGGGCTGGCCGTCGAGCTTCTTGCGGAGGTTGGTGTCCTTGAACTTGCGGAGCTTCTTGACGATGCCGTCGATGAGGCTCGGGGCGAATACGTCATAAGCCTCGAAGGCTTCGCGGGCCTGCTCCAGGGCGTCGGCGGAGGCCACGCAGCTGTCGGGCAGCGACTCGAGAGCCTCGAGTTTCTCGCGGTTCTCGTCGTTGTGGATGTTGACGCTGACGTACATGTCTTCGGCGCGCTGGAGGGCGTTCTCCATCTCGAAGCCGATGCGGGCGGCCACGACCATGCCGGCGATGAGCTGGTAGACGTCGGCGGAGCAGTCGGCTGAGCGGAGCTCGGCAGTCTGCTTCTGCGGAGCCGGGTGGGGCTCGCCGGCCTCAAGCGGGTTGGCGGTGGCGAGCATGTTGCCCTTGCCGGTCCAGCCCAGCGGCACGCGCACGAGCACCGAGCGGTTGCGGTCGCCCCAGCATACGGAGGTCGGGGCCTCCTGGTGAGGCACGAGGCGGAAGTAGGAGGTGGGCACCTTGTTGCCGAAGGCCGTGATGGCGGGGGCGTAGGTGAGGATGCCGGCGATGGCCTTCTTGGCCACGTCGGAGAGCTCGCCGTTCTCGACCATCATGTTCTGGCCGTCCTTCATGATCTTGAAGTGGATGTGCAGGCCGCTGCCGGCCTTGCCGGCTGTGATCTTCGGGGCGAAGGTCACGTCGTAGCCGTGCTTCATGGCCTGGGTGCGGATGATCCACTTGGCGATCATCAGGTTGTCGGCAGCCTGCTCGGCGGGGATGGGAAGGAACTCGATCTCGTTCTGCTCGTAGATCATGCCGTCGAGAGTGAAGTTGCCTACCTCGTTGTGACCGTACTTGATTTGTCCGCCGGCCTGTGCGATGAGGTTCATGCACTCGGTGCGGAAGTCGTTGAACTTCGCATAGGGTGCCGACTCGTGGTAGCCCTTCTGGTCGGTGGCTCCGAAGAGGCCGCTGTCGGGGGCGATGACGTAGTATTCGAGCTCGCCCATGGCGTAGAACTCCATGCCCGTCACCTCCTGGAAGGCCTTGCAGGCACGACGCAGGGTGTATTCGGGAGAGGAAGCGAGGGGCTCGCCATCCTTGTTGAAGAATGAAGCCAGCATCGAGAGGGTCGGGATCTCTGCGAAGGGATCGACGAAGGCTGTGCTGAAGCGGGGGATCACATAGAGATCGCTGTTGCCGGCCTCGATGAAGGGGAAGAGGCTCGAGCCGTCGACACGCTCGCCATAGCTCAGGATGGAGTCGAGATACTCCTCCGAATTGATGACGAAGTTGAGGGTCTTGAGACGGTTGTCGTCGGCGGGATACATGAAGTTGATCATGCGGCTGCCGTTTTCCTTCACGAAGCGGATGATGTCGGCCTTGCGGAAGTCCTGCGGAGCCTTTTGCAGAAACTGCACCACCTTGTTGGGGCAGAGCGAAATCTGACTATTTTCCATGGTTTCTATGATGCTGTAGTTTTATAAGGTTAGATTTTGTGTGCAAAGGTAAGCATAAACCCCTTCATACGCAAATCCCCCTATATGTTTTATAACATATGACGCCCCCTACGCGGGTGAACCTCATGCCTGAGAGAGGTGTTATAAAGACAAACCAACCAATAGAAAGGAAATACTATGGAAACATTTGATGAAATCATTCAGTCTCCGACCCCCGTGCTTGTAGACTTTTTCGCCACATGGTGTGGCCCGTGCAAAATGATGCATCCCATCCTTGAGGAGCTCAAGCAGAAGATGGGCGACAAGGTGCGCATCGTCAAGATTGACGTGGACAAGAACGAGGCCCTGGCTCAGAAATACATGGTGCAGAGCGTGCCCACACTCATGATCTGGAAAAACAACAAGATGGAATGGCGTGGTGCCGGCGTGCACAGCGCTGCCGACCTTGAGCGTATGCTCAGCGCCTACGTAGACTGATACGGAAGACAGCAAAAAATGCGCGGCCCCGAAGATTCGGGGCCGCGCATTTTTTTATCGTGCCTGGTCTATCGCTCCATGTTGAAGTCGTCGGCATCCTGCCATGCCGGGAACTTGCTGCGGAAGCGGTCGAGCGCCTCGTGGTCGAGGTGTGCGTAGAGCAGACCGTCAGGCGCTGTGACGGTGATGGGTTTTCCCTTGAAGTCGATGATATGCGACGCCCCGTCATACTCGAATCCTCCTGGATCCGTGCCGGTGCAGTCGACGCCGGCCACATAGGCCTCGTTCTCTATGGCGCGGGCCAGTAGCAGCTTGTTCCATGCGTCGACGCGTGCCACGGGCCAGTTGGCCACGGCAAGGAGCAGGTCATACTCGTTGCGGACGTTGCGACACCAGACCGGGAAACGGATGTCGTAGCAGATGACCATGGCGATGTTCCATCCCCGGTACCTCACCCTGAGCCGCCCGTGTCCGGAAGAGAAGATCTTGTGCTCGCCGGCCATGGTGAAGAGATGCCTCTTGTCGGCAAATGTCTCCTCGCCCCCCGGCTCTATGAAGAAGGCACGATTGTAGAGCGAGCCTCCGGTGTCGGCTATATACGAGCCGGTGATGGCCACGTTGTGGCGTCGGGCAAGGGCCTTGACGAAGTCGATGGTGGCACCGGTGTTTCTCTCGGCCAGAGGGCGTACTTGCTCCTTGTCCATGCCGGAGGGGAAGCCGGTGGAAAAAGCCTCCGGGAGCACCAGAAGATCGGTGTCCGGGTGCATACGCTCGCATATCGACGCTAAAGTGTCGAGGTTGGCGCGTTTGTCTCCCCAAGCTATCGGCATTGGGGCTAAGCAGATATTCATGACTTTAAAATTTCACTTTGTCAGGATATTTGGCGGCGTCGGCTGCATGCTCCGCATAGTAGGCTCTTACAGCGCGCAGGTCTGCCTCGACGTCGCCTGAAGGCGTAAAGGTCGAGTCGATGCTGACGACCTTCCGCTTATAATCTATGATACCGAGGCAGACAGGCACTTCGGCCCCTATCGCTATGTATAGGAACCCTGTCTTCCACTTGTCGGTGGCGCTGCGTGTCCCCTCGGGGGTGACTGCCAGGTTGAGATAAGTCGAATCCTTGAATCGCTCTATGACCTGCGTCGTCAGGCTTGGACCATCCTTCCGGCTACGGTATACCGGAATTCCACCCAGGGCCCGCAACAGATACTTCAGCGGCCAGAAAAACCAGAAATCCTTCATCAGGAAGTTGGCATCCCGCCCGATCGACCTATAGGCAGCGAGGCCAAGGAGGAAGTCCCAGTTGGACGTATGTGGGGCCACACATATGACGCACTTGTCGGGCAGGGTGATGCCGACATGAAATTTCCAGCCGAACAGTTTCAGGATATTCATAAGCTATCATAGGATTATTCCCCGCCATCTCCGAGATGGCAGGGGTGAAAATAAAAAGACAGCCGGGACCACTCCATGCCGAAGCGTGACAGTGGTCCCGGCTATGCGTCAGGCGTTCTCCTTCTTGGGCATTGCAGCGTTGAAGTCCTTGAGCGCTGCATTGACCTCCTCGCTGAAGTCCTTGTTGATTTTGGCGAAGAGCTGACGGAAGAAGTCGCGCTTTGCACGAGCATACTCCTTCATGTCGGCGAATCCCTTGGGGCCGCGGTCGAAGAAGCGGTTGGCGTTGCTCTTGGCAGCGCCGATGGCACCGAGCAGACGGGTGACAGCCTTCTCGACGCCCTCGCGATCTGCACCCTCGGTGCTATAGTATGCCTCCATCATGCCGTTGTAGACGGAAGCGCCTACGGCATCTACGTATTTCTTGAATTCTCTCTTGTTAACCATAATTGTTTTCAATAATTGATTTTAACATTATAACGCATTTCGCCCCTCAAAGTATCATTTTCAGACTCACTTTTTAGGCTTCCCGCTGTCTCTCTCCCTGATATTCAGGTCAATCGCGACGCTCCTTACGGCTCGCATCGATGCGGAGCAGGATGAAGAGGAGGATGGTGAAGCCCCAGAGGGCCGACCCTCCGTAGGAGAAGAAGGGGAGCGGGATGCCTATGACCGGGCATAGCCCTATGACCATCCCGACGTTGATGCATAGATGGAATATCAGGTAGGACACCACACAGTATGCATAGACTCTTCCGAAGGGGGAGCGCTGACGCTCGGCAATGGCTATGATGCGTAGGATGAGGGCCAGGAATAGGAGCAGCACAGCCACGGAGCCTACGAACCCCTCCTCCTCTCCGATGGTGCAGAAGATGAAGTCGGTGTGCTGCTCGGGGACGTACTTGAGCTTCGTCTGGGTCCCGTTGAGGAATCCTTTGCCTGTCAGACCTCCCGACCCTATGGCGATCTTCGACTGGTTGACGTTGTAGCCTGCGCCTCGAAGATCCTCCTCGATGCCGAGGGCCACCTTGATGCGCATCTGCTGGTGAGGCTGGAGCACGGAGCCGAAAACGTAGTTGACCGAGAAGAGAAACATCACAGACACAGCGGCAAAGGCGATGGTGATGACAAACTTCTGGATGCGATGGTGAAACATGGCCAGGGACACGTAGATCATCGACCCTCCGAGCACGACCGGGAAGAAGACGATGCCGGGCACCGTCACACCCAGGAGCGACAGGACCGCTACGATCACTCCGGCCCCGGCCATGCCGAGGATGACATTGCGGGCGATGAAGATGTCGCGGCAATAGAAGACCAGCATGAGGCAGAAGATCAGGCATATAAGCAGAAACACCGTGAATTCTCCCATCGGCATGCCAAGTATCAACGGGGTGGCATACTTGACAGCCACGACAAAGAATGTCACCGCACAAAGCACCGAGAATAGCACAAGACCGCTCATCCCCTCGCGATAGAGCACGAATACGAGCGACAGATAGACCAGAGCGCTACCCGTCTCCCGCTGCATCAGGATAAGGCAGATCGGGATGAAGATTATGATGAGGGCGCGCAGGTAGTTGCTGATCTTGGCATTGAGGTTGAAATTGTAGGAATCGAAAAGCTTAGCCAGGGCCAGGGCGGTGGCAAACTTTCC
>CAZHCM010000083.1:0-9307 GCA_964531005.1 uncultured Sangeribacter sp.
CCGACTGCCGCGCCCCCTTCATCGACGCCATGAGCGAAGCCATGAGACACGGCACCTACGACGGCGTCACCATCATCGCCCCCTTCACCCACATCACCAAGAACGACATCGCCCGCCTCGGGCGCGACCTGGGCGTAGACTACAGCCATACCTATTCCTGCTACAAAGGGGGCGAGAAGCATTGCGGGGCGTGCGGCACATGCGTGGAGCGTCGCGAGGCCCTCGAGGCCGCCGGGCTCCCCTGGACCGACTGAGCGCGGGGCATGTAAGACGCCGCAGGGCATGCAGACGGCCCCAGGGCAAACAAGACAAGGTAAGAAAGATTTATGTACTATATAAAGAAGCGTTTTGAGATTTCAGCCGCACACCGGCTCAGCCTCTCCTACGAGAGCAAATGCACGGCCCTGCACGGCCACAACTGGATCATCACCGTGGAGTGCCGATCGGAGACCCTCAACGAAGACGGGATGGTGGTCGACTTCACCCATATAAAGCAGGCCGTCATGGACCGCCTGGACCATGCCGTGCTCAACGACATACTCCCCTTCAACCCCACGGCGGAGAACATCGCCCGCTGGATCGTGGACACCGTGCCCCACTGCTGGCGCTGCGAGGTGCAGGAGAGCGAGGGCAACGTCGCCATCTACGAACGCTGAACATCCCACTGCCACATGCGTAAGATCAACGAGATATTCTATTCCCTCCAGGGGGAGGGACACCATACGGGATACCCTTCGGTATTCATCCGCTTCTCCGGATGCAACCTGGCGTGCCCCTTCTGCGACACCCACCACAAGGATGGCATCTACATGAGCGACGACGACATCATCCGCGCCGTCAAGCTCTATCGTGCCGACTGGATCATCCTCACCGGCGGCGAGCCCGCCCTCTGGATAGACGACGACTTCGTGCGCACGCTAAAGCGCGCGACGGGCAAGAAGGTGGCCATCGAGACCAACGGCACCCGCCCCGTACCCCCCTCCGTCGACTGGATATGCGTGTCGCCCAAGACCGGAATGGGCGCGGCCCCCGAGGGGAGCGGCGAGGACGAGGTGCGCATCGACAGGGCCGACGAGATAAAGGTGGTCGACGTCGGGCAGCCCCTCGAACCCTATTTCTCGCTCCCCTGCCGCTCGGAGAAGACCCTGATGTACCTGCAACCGTGCTACATGTCGAACCCCGCGATGTGCGAGGCCAACCGCCTGGCCACGGTGCGCCGCGTGCTCGACGACCCCCGCTGGACCCTGAGCGTGCAGCTCCACCGCTTCCTCGGCATCCCCTGACACCCCCTTCCCCCCTCTTCATAAAAACGCCTTCGGCCCGGTTCCCACAAGCCGGGCCGAAGGCGTTTTTATGGCTGTGGCGTCAAACCATGCGGGGGAGAAAATGGTTAGGGTATTGAGGCTTTGTCTGCCGACGTGACGTCGTGCCGGGCCAAGAGCCTCTTTCGATTCTATGAAGACAGAAAATTCCACTAAACTGATTTCTTCGGTGAGAAAGGGCGTGCGTGTCGTGGCTTTGGCCGTGGGCCTGGCAGGATGCGCCATTTCGGCTAAGGCCGACAGCTCCTATGCCCGCGCCTTGCAAGCCGATTCCCTGCCCGCCACATGGCAATACACCGAGATGGTGTCGCAGACACTTCCCTCGGACGACATGTGGTGGGAGAGGTTTGACGACCCGGTGCTCGACTCGCTGGTCAACATGGCCGAGTCGGCCAACTATGACGTGCTCGCCGCAGGACGCCGCATCGAGTCGGCCCGACAGTCGCTACGCGAGACCAAGGCCGCATATTGGCCCGAGATCGGGGTGAGCGCCGGATGGAGCAAGGCGCGCACCGTAGGCCCCATCACCACTTCGGCCTTCAGCCTGGGGGCCAATGCGAGCTGGGAGATAGACGTCTTCGGGCGTGTGCGTGAAAACGTGAAGGCCGGCGAGGCATCGGTGCGTGTGAGCAAGGCCGAATACACCGCCGCCATGGTAAGCCTCTGCGCCGAGGTGGCGAAGACCTACGTGCAGCTCCGCATGTATCAGGAGCAGCTCGCAGTGGCCAACGCCCACCAGATCTCACAGCAAAAAGTGGTGGACATAGCCCAGGCGCGCCTGGATGCCGGCATAGGCAACATGCTCGACGTGTCGCAGGCCCTTACGGTGCTCTACTCCACCCGCGCCTCGGTGCCAGGGCTGGAGGCCATGATTGACGCCTCGGTCAACTCCCTGGCCACGCTGACAGCACAGTTTCCCGCCACTCTCGACGACATGCTCAAAGGCACGTCCGCCCGAATGCCGCGCGACCCGGGACTGATCGACGCCGGCGTGCCGGCCGACCTGCTCAGGCGCCGCCCGGACATTGTCGAGGCCGAGGCGCAGATGGCCAACGCTGCGGCACTCTGCGGCGTGGCAAAGAAGGATTTCCTGCCCACCCTTGCTCTGACAGCCGGAGTCGGCACCTCCTCCAAGCCTATCTCAGGACTCTTCGGCAAGGATTCCTTCACCTGGAACGTCGCCCCGACCCTGAGCTGGACACTCTTCGACGGCATGGCCCGCAATGCCCGGAGCGCAATGGCCCGGCAGGAGTTTGAGGCAACGGTCGACGCCTACAACCAGACGGTGCTCACAGCCGTGCAGGAAGTCAACAACGCCTTGGCCAACTATCGCGCCGGCCTCAACGCCATCGACCTGCGAAAGGACGTAATCCGTGAAAGCCGACGCTCCTTCGACCTCTCGCTCGACCTCTACAAACAGGGCCTGACACCATTCAGCAACGTCTCGGACGCAATGATGAGCCTGCTTGAAAACCAGAACAGCCTCATCAGCAGCGAGGGGAGCCTGCTTAGCTCCTACATCTCCCTCTACCAGGCCCTGGGAGGCGGCTTCTGAGCCATGCCAGGGCGGTCTTCATACCTAAAGAATCCACCAAACACAGACAGCATATCCATGAGAAATACCACATACGCCTCAATGACTGCACTCGGCATGGCCCTCCTGCTCACGGGGATGGCCTCCTGCAGCAAGGACAAGAAGAAGGGCGCCGAGATGGAGACGCCCACGATCAGCGTGGCCTATCCGGTCAAGGACTCCGTGACCCTTCACAAGACCTATCCCGGCACAATCTATGCCAACGACATGGTGACGGTCGTGGCGCGCGTCAACGGCACGCTCCTCACCAAGCAATACAAGAGCGGCGACCGTGTGACCAAGGGGCAGGTGCTCTTCACCATCGAAGACACGAAATATCGCGACGCCGTGACACAGGCCAAGGCGCAGCTCGCCACCGCCGAAAGCCAGCTCGACTATGCACGGCGCCGTCACGCGGCCATGAAGCAGGCCCTGCAAAGCGACGCCGTCTCGCAGATGGACGTCACGCAGGCCGAGGCCAACCTGATCCAGGCCCAGGCGGCCGTCGAGGAGGCACGCGCGGCACTGTCGACGGCCAACACCAACCTTGGATACTGTGTGGTGCGCGCCCCGATCACCGGCCACATTGCCGGCGCAAAGCTCGACATCGGCTCCTATATCGGCGGCGAGGGGAACCCCGTGGAGCTGACCACCATCTACAACGACGACGTGATGCAGGCGGTCTTCAGTATCGAGGATGCGCAATACCAGGAACTGGTGTCGCGCGCCGGAGGCATATCCAACTCCCTATACCGCGACGTGCCCCTGGAATTCAAGACCAAGCTCAACCGTGCCTACACCGTCAACCTCACCTATGCCGCCCCGGCTGTAAGCTCCACGACCGGCACGGTGACGCTGAAGGGCAATGTGGAGAATCCGGACAAGGAACTTCGCGACGGCATGTATGTCACCATCTCGCTCCCCTACGCCACGGCCCCGGACGCGCTGCTCGTGCGCGACGCGAGCATCGGCACCGACCAGCTCGGCAAGTATGTATATGTGGTCAACGACTCCAACCGCGTCGTCTACACTCCAATCAAGGTGGGAGAGGTAGTCAACGACTCCCTGCGCATCGTCACCGAGGGCCTGAAGGAGAGTGACCGCTATGTCACCAAGGCCCTGCTGACCGTGCGCACCGGCATGGAGGTGAAGCCTGAAGTATCATCCAAGTAAGAGGGCAGGCGTATGTTTTCGAAATTCTTCATCGACCGCCCGATCTTCGCCACCGTCCTGGCCATCCTCATGGTCCTGGCCGGAGCGCTGACCGTCTTCACGCTCCCAGTGGCCCAATATCCCGACATCACCCCGCCGACCGTGATGGTGTCGGCCTCATATCCTGGCGCGGACGCCTCCACGGTAGCCCGCACCGTGGGCGTACCCATCGAGCAGCAGGTCAATGGCATCGAGGGGATGCTCTACATGAGCTCCACTTCGAGCCAGGATGGCAGCTACTCGCTGACCATCACTTTTGAAAACGGCACCGACCTCGACGAGGCAGCCGTGCAGGTGCAAAACCGCATCGCCCTTGTAAACGCCCAGCTCCCCTCGGCCGTGACCCAGGAGGGCGTGAGCGTCAACAAGGAGTCGACCTCGCAGGTGCTCTTCGCGATGCTCTACAGCGACGACCCGAAACGGTATGACGCCCTCTATCTGACCAACTACGCCGAACTCAATATCATTGACCCCCTGACGCGCGTCAAGGGCGTCGGCGGTGTTGGGGCCTTCGGAGGCGGCGAATACAGCATGCGCATCTGGCTCAATCCGGAGACCCTCCGCGCCCGCGGGCTCTCTCCGGCCGATGTGGCCGCAGCTATCCAGGCCCAGAACATCGAGGTCTCTGCCGGCACCATCGGTGCTCCCCCGCAGACCAACGGCGCACAGTTCGAATACACTCTCTCGAGCCACGGACGCCTGTCGACCGCCGAGGAGTTTGAGAACATCATCGTGCGTTCCGACGCCTCCGGCATCCTGCGCCTCAAAGACCTGGGACGCATCGAGCTGGGGAGCTCCTCGTATGGCGTGGTCACCAAGGTCAACGGCCAGCAGGTGGCCCTCATCGGCGTCAGCCAGTATCCGGGTGCCAATGCCCTGGACGTGGCCGACGGGGCCATCAAGGAGCTGGACCGCCTATCGCAGTACTTCCCCGACGGCGTGCACTACGGCATCGTGCTCAACTCGACCGACTTCGTGAGGGCGTCGATCGACGACGTGTTCACTACCTTCGTGCTCACGTCGCTCATTGTAATGCTCGTCATACTCATATTCCTGCAGAACTGGAGGGCCGTCATCATCCCGATGATCACGATCCCTGTGTCGCTCATAGCCACCTTCGCCGTGATGAAGATACTGGGATTCTCGCTCAACACCCTCAGCCTCTTCGCCATGGTGCTCGCCATCGCCATCGTCGTGGACGACGCCATCGTGGTGGTCGAAGACTGCTCGCGACTTGTCGATACCGGGGCCCTGAACCGCAAGCAGGCTGCCATCCAGGCCATGAAGGAGCTTCAGGGCCCGGTGGTGGGCGAGGTGCTCGTGCTGCTCTCCGTGTTCATCCCCACGGCCTTCGTGAGCGGCATCACGGGGCGCCTATACCGCCAGTTCGCTCTGACCCTGGCCACAGCCACGGCCTTTTCCGGCTTCAACGCGCTGACACTGACACCTGCCCTTTGCGCCCTCTTCCTGACTCCGAGGAAGGACAGCAAGTTTTTCATCTACCGTGGCTTCAATTCCTTCTGGGACAAGGTGCTCCATCTCTACGACCGCATCATCACCTCGATGCTGAAGCGTCCCCGCCTGGCTCTGGGCACGTTCCTTGTATTGACGTTCCTTGCCTTCTGGGGATACGCGGAATGGCCCACCAGCTATATACCGGAGGAGGACATGGGATACTTCATGACTTCCGTCCAGCTCCCGACCGGAGCCTCGGGCGAACGCACCGAGGCCGTTGTCGACGGCATAGCCGACCGGATACTCAAGGAGGTGCCCCAGGTGAAGGATGTCATGGCAATGTCAGGCAATAGCTTCATCGGCGGCGGAGGCTCCAACACGGGCATGATCATGGTGATGCTCAAGCCCTGGAAGGAGCGAGGCCGCAAGGGTGGCATCGACAAGGTTATGGCCCATGTGGACGAGATCACCGCGCAGGTGCAGGAGGCCATGGTCTTCTCCATCAATCCTCCGGCAATCCCCGGCCTGGGCCTCACCTCGGGCCTCGGGATGCAGCTGTTGGACGTCAACAATCTCGGCCCCGAGGAGATGAAGAAGGCAATAGCCGAAGTGAAGCTCCGCGCCGAGAAGGATCCCCGCATAGCCAGCGTCACGTCGATGTACGAGGGCGAGGTGCCGCAATACGACTTGGAGATCGATCGCGACCGCGCCGAGATGCTCGGGCTGGACCTGTCATCCGTCTACGCATCCCTGTCGGGGTACCTCGGCGGCGAATACGTCAACGATTTCGTGGACTTTGGCCGTGTATTCCAGGTGCGGCTGCAGGCCGACGGCAGCGCACGCGAATTGCCGGAGGACGTGCTGAAGCTGAGTGTGCGCAACGAGAGTGGCGAAATGGTGCCCTTCTCGGCCTTCTCCACTCTCGTGCCTTCGATGGGCGAACCCTCCGTGTCGCGCTACAACATGTACACCACCGCCTCCGTCACCGCCACGCCCGCACATGGCGTCAGTTCCTCGGAGGGGATAGCGGCAATGGAGCAGATCGTCAAGGAGGCCCTGGGCAAGAACTACAGCTATGCCTGGACAGGCATTGCATATCAGGAGACTCAGGCGGGCACCACGGTGACTCTGGTGCTGATATTCGCCATCATAATGACCATCCTGGTGCTGGCCGCCCAGTATGAGAGCTGGACCGACCCGATCGCCGTCGTGCTGGTCATGCCTGTGGCCATCCTGGGCACGGTGCTCGGATGCATCTGCATGAGCCAGAGCATCAGCATCTACACGCAGATAGCCATCATCCTGCTTTTGGGCATGTCGGCCAAGAACGCGATTCTGATCGTGGAGTATGCCATGGACTTCCGGAAGGCCGGGGTGCCTATCCGCAAGGCCGCGCACGATGCGGGCGTGATCCGTTTCCGCCCCATCATGATGACGGCCCTGGCCTTCGTCTTCGGCGTCATGCCCATGATGTTCTCCACTGGTGCGGGGGCCAACAGCCGCATCGAGATCGGCACCGCCGTGGTCTTCGGCATGGCTATGAACGGCCTTATCGGCACCCTCTTCGTGCCCAATTTCTGGGAACTGATGCAGAACATCAACGAGAAGTATCTCTCGAAGCTAATACCGGCCCCGAAGATCTTCCCGGCCCAAAAGCTCTCGGGCCCGACCGCGCTGCTGATGAAGGCCGACGGCGACCTGCCCAAGCAAAAGGAAGCTCCCAGCACTCCCAGTACTCCCAGTGCTCCCACCCCTCCCACCACTCCCAAGAGCCCCAATTAAAAAATCGCCTCCCGGCCCAAAAGCCGGGAGGCGATTTTTTCAAAGCGCTGCGTCAGGGTGATCACTCTGCCTTTTCAGCTGCCGCCTTTTCGGCGGCAGCCTTCTCGGCAGCCTTTTCGGCGGCCGTCTTGCGCGAGGAGCGGCGCTTGGGTGCCGGAGCCTCCGCCGGAGCCTCCTGGATGCCTGCGAGGGCGCCGTCGATCATGATGCGGCCGCAGTATTCGCAGACGATGACCTTCTTGTGCATCTTGATCTCCAGCTGGCGCTGGGGCGGGATGCGGTTGAAGCAGCCGCCGCAGGCGTTGCGCTGCACGGTGACGATGCCCAGGCCGTTGCGGGCGTTGCCACGTATGCGCTTGAAAGCCTTAAGGGTGTATTCGTCGATGTTGCCTTCCAGCTCCTTGGCCTTGGCGCGCAGCACGCTCTCCTGCTCCTTGGTCTCGCTTATGATGGTGTTGAGCTCGGTGCGTTTCTCCTCAAGCATCTGCTCGTTGTCGGCGAGCTCGGCCTGGGTCTTCTCGATCTCCTCCTTCTTGGACTCCTGCTTGGCCAGGGCGTCACGGATGTTTTTCTCGGCCAGCTCGATTTCGAGGTTCTCATACTCCTTCTCCTTTTCGAGGAAGGCGTATTCGCGGTTGTTGCGCACGTTGTCGAGCTGAGCATCATATCGGGCTATCTTGGCGCGACGATCCTCGATCTCACCCTTCTTGACGTTGATGAGGTCGGAGAGCTCGGCGATCTCATCCTCGTACTTGGTGATACGGGTCTGGTATCTCACGATCTCATCCTCGAGGTCGGCCACCTCCTCGGGCAGTTCGCCACGCAGGATGCGGATGCGGTCGATTTCTGAGAGGTAGGTCTGCAGCTTGTAGAGGTCCTTGAGGCGCTCCTCCACGCTGCGTTCCTTGTCCGTTTTCTTTTCGGTTGCCATATTTATAGTCTTCTTATGAAAATTGATTACAGGATGTTGATGGGGTTGACCTCGGCCTCCGAGAAGTAGGTGGCGAAGTCGGGATACCTCTCGCGGATGACCCGCGAGAATATTTTTTGCGAGCACTTCTCGCTCTCGAAGTGTCCGATGTCGGCCAGCATGATGTCTTCGCCATAGGAGGTGAAGTCATGATACTTCAGGTCGCCCGTGACATAGACGTCGGCCTTTTGGCGCAGCGCGTCGCGGATCAGGGAGCCTCCCGAGCCGCCGCAGAGGGCCACGCGCCGGACGACGATGCGGGAGTCGAGCGAGCTGTAGCGCAGGTGGCGCACCCCGAATACCTCCTTGACGCGGCGAAGGAACTCGAGCCGGGGCGTCGGTGCGATGTCGCCTATGACGCCCAGTCCGGTGCGGGGATCGGGGGAGCCGGGCTGCAGCGGGCGCAGGTCGGTCATCTTCAGGGAGTGTGCCATTTCATAGCTCACCCCCTCGAAGGTGGAGTCAAGGTTGGTGTGGGCCGAATAGATGGCCACCCCGGAGGCCAGGGCTCGCATGGCGATCCTCTCGGTTGACGTGGAGCCGGTGAGGTGCTTCAGGCCGTGGAAGATGAGGGGATGGTGGCTCACGATGAGGTTGCATTCCCTCTCCAGGGCCTCGTCAAGGATTGCCTCCGTCACGTCAAGGCAGAGCAGGGCGGCAGTGACCTGCATGTCGGGGTGTCCGACCTGCAGGCCTGCGTTGTCGTAATGCTCCTGTAGGGAGAGAGGCGCGAAGGCCTCGATTGTGGCGGCTATGTCCTTTACGGTCATTTCTCAGGGGTGAGGGTGAGACGCAGTTCGTCGAGCTGGGCCTGGTCGATGGGGGAGGGCGACTCGTTCATCACGTCGCGCCCGGAGTTGTTCTTCGGGAAGGCGATGACGTCGCGGATGGTGTCCAGGCCGGCCAGGATCGAGACGAAGCGGTCGAAGCCCAGGGCGAGGCCGCCGTGAGGGGGCGCGCCATACTGGAAGGCGTTCATCAGGAAGCCGAACT
>CAZHCM010000084.1:0-9213 GCA_964531005.1 uncultured Sangeribacter sp.
TGTTGAGCTTCTTATTGTTGAACTCAGCGTTGAAGACGGTCGAGAACACCGAGTATCCGTATTCCTTCTCTACGGGGAAGTAGTCGGAGACGGTGGTGTTGGCCTCGATAGTGCCGCGACGTTTTATCACTCCACACTCGAAGAGCATCGACTCTGCAAGTGTGGTTTTACCGGAGCCCTTGCTTCCGAGCAGGGCTATGTTTTTGATTTCGTTGGTTTTGTAGACTCTCATGTATATCAGGTTTTAAAGGCGATTCCTTCACGGGGGAAGCCCGATGGGAGTACGCGGTGGAAAAACGCACGCAATTTAGTAAATATTCTGGAAATATGAGAAAAAAAATAATATGTTGTACAACATAAAAAAACGGCCCCGACTCGCGTCGTGACCGTTTTGCACTGATAATAACCTGTATTCTTAGTCCTTGAGATTGTCGGGGATGGTGGGCATTGCGCCGTTCTGTGTGCAGACGAAGGCGGAGATCTCCACTGCTCGGCGGTGTGCCTGGGGCACGCTCTTGCCCTTGAGGATGTTGGCGATGAAGGCTGCGGTGAAGCTGTCGCCGGCGCCGACGGTGTCGGCCACTTCCACCTTGGGTGTCTCCACGAACGACACCTCGCCCGGAGTGAAGACGTAGCTGCCGTTGATGCCGCAGGTGAGGATGAGCATCTTGAGGTTGTACTTGCCCAGGAGGATCCAGCACTTGTCCTGCAGGTCGATGCCGGGATAGCCGAAGAGGCGGCTGACGGTGACGAGCTCCTCGTCGTTGATCTTGAGCACGTTGCAGCGCTTCATGGAGTCTTCGAGGATATCCTTGGTGTAGAAGTTCTGGCGCAGGTTGACGTCGAAGATGACGAGGCGGTCGGGGTCGGGCACCATGTTGTCGAGCAGATGGGCGACGGTGTTGCGGGTGACCACGTTGCGCTGGGCCAGGGAGCCGAAGCAGATGGCGCGGCAGGTGGAGACGCTTTCCTGGAGGGCCGGGGTGAGGGGGATGTTGTCCCAGGCCACATTCTCCTTGATATCATACTGGGGCACGCCTTCGTTGTCGAGCTCGACCAGGACGGTGCCGGTGGGATATTCCACCTTCTCGACCATGAAGTTGAGGCCCTTGTCGGTGAAGTTTTCGATGATTTCCTCTCCGAGCTTGTCGTCGCCCACTGCGCTGACCACGAGTGAGGGGAGACCGAACTGTGAGATGTGGTATGCGAAGTTGGCGGGTGCGCCACCGATCTTCTTACCTTCGGGGAGCACGTCCCAGAGTGCTTCGCCGATTCCTATTACAAGATTTTGCATATTGATATTGGATTTTAATGGCTTGGGGTTATGCTTTTTTCAAGCGTGTGGTGAAGAATGCGAGGTAGAGGACACCGATCGACATCACGATGACGGCGCCTATCTGGCCGATGGCATCGGAGGCGTAGCCCATGGCCAGGGGGAAGATGGTGCCTCCGAAGAGGCCCATGATCATGAGGCCGGAGACCTCGTTCTGCTCGTTGGGGGTGTGGTTGAGGGCCTGGGCGAAGGTGATGGAGAAGATGTTGGAGTTGCCGAAGCCGATCATGGCGATGCAGCCGTAGATGGTGTAGAGGGTGTTGCAGAAGAAGAGGCCGATCATTGCGAAGACCATGAAGCCCACCGAGATTGCGAAGAAGTATTTGGGATTCATGTATCGCAGCAGGAAGCCACCGAGGAAGCACCCGAGGGTGCGGAAGATGAAGTAGACGGTCGTTGCGATGACGGCGTCCTCAAGGGGGAGTCCGAGACGCTCCACCATGATCTTGGGGGCGGTGGTGTTGGTGCCCACGTCGATGCCCACGTGGCAGATGATGGAGAGGAAGCAGAGGAGGATGAATCCTCGGCCGAGCATCTTGAAGGAGTCGGCGAAGGAGGAGACCTTGTCAGCCTTGGCCTCCTTGATGGGCGTGCCGGCGAGAAGGGCGATGGAGAGCAGGCCCACAACGGCGTAGATGGGGAAGATGACGCGCCATCCGAGGCCGAAGCTGTTCATCGTGGTGACGGCCCCCCATGCCATGATGATGGGGGCGAGGAAGGATGCGATGGCCTTGACGAACTGTCCGAAGGTCAGAGTCGAGGCGAGCTTGTCGGGGTTGATGAGATTGCTGACCAGGGGGTTGAGCGAAGTCTGCATGATGGCGTTGCCGATTCCGATGAGGGAGAAGGCCACGAGCATGAGCCAATAGCCGTTGCCGAAGAGAGGCACGATGAGAGAGGCCAGGGTGACTCCCAGGGAGAGGAGCACGGTGTTCTTGCGGCCGATCTGGTTCATCAGCAGGCCGGTGGGCACCGAGAAGATCAGGAACCAGAAGAAGACGAGCGAGGGGAAGAGTGCAGCCTGGGAGTCGGACAGACGGAGGTCTTGCTGCACATAGTTGGAAGCCACACCCACGAGGTCGACGAAACCCATGGCGAAGAAGCAGAGCATCACGGGGATGATCTGGACAGCCAGGGCGCCGCGTGGGGCTTGGGCGGAAGCGTTGGAGGTAGACATGACTATAAGGTAAGGTTAAAGATTCACTTTGAGGGGTTGAGGGGATAGATGCTGAGGGCGTTGACCTTTGCTCCCTTGGGGGCGGAGAGGGTAAGGGTGTTGTAGGGGGAGGTGGGGAAGACGAGGTTGGTCATCGTGAAGCGCCCCTTGGAGTCGAAGACCTCGATGGAGCTGCGGTCGACGAAGATGCGCAGCGTCTGGCGCCCCGAAGTGTCGTGGGTGGGGGCGGTGGTCACTACGGGGAAGGCAGGGCTGAAGTCGGTCAGCCCGCTCTGCGTGC
Organism: uncultured Sangeribacter sp.; assembly: GCA_964531005.1. Classification (GTDB taxonomy): domain Bacteria; phylum Bacteroidota; class Bacteroidia; order Bacteroidales; family Muribaculaceae; genus Lepagella. The sequence goes on from CAZHCM010000084.1 coordinate 2,791, forward strand.
GGTCCATCGAGAAGGTGCGGTTCTGGGCGTCGAGTGTCATCTTGACGGTCTCACCCTCGGCGTTGGAGAGGGTGATGTCGAGGGTCTTGTACTTGCGCAGGTCGGTGTCGAGCACGATCTCGCAGATGGCGTCGTTTTCGGCAGGGAGGCTGTAGGTCACGCCAGTGGCGGTGACGTTGCCGGGCTTGTAGTTGACAGGAGCCTCACGCAGGGCGGTCACCTCGGGGGAGGGGACGCTGGCCACGTACATCTCGCCGTCGGGGCCGCGGAAGACGCTGAGCTCGCGCGGCAGCGTGTTGGCGCTTCTGAACTGCTGGGTTGGCACCTGATTGGCATAGTCCCAGTTGCTCATCCAGGCGATGGCAGTCTTGCGGTCGTCCGGGGCATTGGAGAAGGAAACGGTGGCGTAGAAGTCCTTGCCGTAGTCGAGCCACTTCGTCACGTCGGGGTTGGAATCGGCCACGAACTTCTGGCCGTCGAAGTCGCCGACGAAATACTGGGTGCCGCTTCCGCCGAAGATGAATCCGGGGTTGATGTTGCAGATGAGCACCCACTTCTTCTGGTTGGTGCCCTCGACTGGGAGCTCCATGAGGTCGGGGCATTCCCATACACCCTCCTGGGCGCCGAAGCCGCTGCCGAACTTCGAGGCCAGCTCCCACTCCTTGAGGTCCTTGGAGGTGAAGATGAGCATCTCGTGGTCAAGGGCGGAGGCGAGGAGAAGCACCCACTGCTGGTTGGCATCGTCCCAGAACATGTTGGGGTCGCGGCTTTCGCGCTCGTAGGCGATGATGGGGTTGCCGTCGAAGCGGGTGAAGGTCATGCCGTCGTCGGTGCTGAAGGCGAGGCTCTGCGTCTGTGCGTCGCCTGCGGAGGTGTAGAGGGATACGATGGCGTTCTCGCCGAAGCCTGCGGTGTTGTTCTTGTCTACCACGGAGGATCCGCTGAAGATGGCGCCGAGGCCGTTGGGCTCGATGGCCAGGGGGTTGTGTTCCCAGTTGACAAGGTCCTTGGACGAGGAGTGGCCCCAGGTCATGTTCTGCCACATCGAGCCGTAGGGGTTGTACTGGTAGTAGAGATGCCATACGCCGTCCTTGTAGAACATTCCGTTAGGGTCGTTCATCCAGCCATAGAGAGGAGTGTGGTGGAAGAGGGGGCGGTGCTTCTCGCGGTTGGCGGTGTCGAAAGAGTTGGAGAGCTCCATCTTCGAGGCGAAGATGTCGGTGGAGGTGCGTCCGGTGCGGTCGGCGTGCGGGGGTGTCTGCACGGCGAGCACGAGCTTGCCGTCGTTGTAGCGCGAGATGTCGAAAGGCACGTAGTAGTCCACCTTGCGGGTGGCCAGGCGGGCATAGAATGTCTGTTTGATCTCGTCGCCCACGAGCACGTTGATGCGGGCGTCGGGCACACCCTCCTCGATGGGGAGGAGCAGGTACTTCTTGTCGGAGTCGACCTTGATGATGCAATGGTCGTCGCCGGTGAAGCTGAACTTCAGCCCGTCGGCGGCAGATGCGGCCAGGGAGCCGGCCAGGGCCAGGGAGAGCATGGAGAGACGGAATGATTTGGAAAACGTCATATGGGTATTGCTTTAGTTATTATCAGGTGTGTTGCAGTTGTCAGGTGTGTCGGTCGCGGCCGGGAGCGGCGTGGCGCGAGGAGCGGATGCCAAGACGGCTCAGGTGGCGTCCGAAGACAGTGCAAAGATACATATAAAGAGAGGCAGATGTGTAAAACTTATGTTTCAGATAATGGCAAATGACGCGGAATGTAACATTTTTAGCGGCAAATGATACGAATGTAACAAAAGTTTGCTAAATTTGCATGTTCCCACTTCCCCGGAGGTGGGGACGCAACCTCATCATCTAAGTTACCTTTACGATTTCATCATGCCTAACACCCACACCAAGCACCGCACGCTCACCCTTGTCGTCTGGCTCGGGATGGCAGCCGTCATGCTGGCCATGGCGGGGTGTGCCAAGCCTCCCAAATACCGCATCGGAGTGTCGCAGAACAGCAGCGACGGCTGGCGCGAGAGCCTCAACAACGAATTGAGGCGCGAGATGCTCTTCCATCCCAACGCGGAGCTGACCATCCTCAGCGCCGAAGACAACAACGAGAAGCAGGCCGCCGACATACGCTCCTTCATCGACCAGGGCTACGACCTTATCATCACCTCCCCGCGTGAGGCCGACGCCCTGTCGGGGGTCATAGCGGAGGCGATGGACGCGGGGATCCCCGTGGTGCTCTTCGACCGCCGCACGGACAACAACAACTACACCGCCTTCGTGGGGGCCGACAACCAGCGCATAGGGTATCTCAACGGGCAGTGGATCGCCTCGCGAGTGGCGCGCGGCAAGGTGGCCGAGATAGGGGGTCTGCATGGGGCCTCGCCTACGCATGAGCGTCACAAAGGGTTTGTGGAGGCGCTCAAGAGCAACCCCGCCATCGAGTATGTCGGGCTTGGGTACGGCGACTGGACTCCGGAGAGCGGTGCGCTCGTTGCCGACTCCCTGCTCAACGCCCATCCCGACCTGCAGGCCATCTTCGCGCAGAACGACCGCATGGCCATCGCCGCCAAGGAGGTGGCCAAGAGGCATGGACGCGAAGACCTGATCATCACCGGCGTGGACGCCACCCCTTCGATAGGGCTGCGGGCCGTGGCCGACAAGACCATAGACGCCACCCAGATATACCCCACGGGAGGGGGCGAGCTGGTGCGCACGGCCATGGCCATACTGGAAGACAAGCCTTATACAAAGGAGACGGTGCTGGCCACGGCCACTGTCATAGATTCATCGGGGGCGGAGACCATGCTGCTCCAGAACGCCCAGCTCGAGACCGAGACGCAACGCCTGATCGACCTCAAGGCCGAGGCCGACGAATACGAGGGGATTATCGCCACCAACAGGATGCTGCTGTGGTGCGCGGCCCTGGTGGTGGTGCTTGCCGGCCTGGTGATATTCATGGTGCTCAGGCTATATTGGCAACGCCGTCAGGCCGGGGAGATGCTCAGCGAGAAGAACCGCCAGCTCAACGCCGCCGTCGCCGACATGGAGAAGGCCAACGCTCAGATGGAGCAGTCAAACACGCAGCTTGAGGCGACCGTCAAAAAGCTGGAGGAAGCCACGCAGGCGAAGCTCGTATTCTTCACCAACGTCAGCCATTACCTGCGCACTCCGCTGACCCTTATAGCCGATCCGGTGGACCAGATGTGCGACGCCACCAACCTGACCGAGAGCCAGAAGGTGCTGATGCGGCTCGCGCGCAAGAACTGCAGGATTCTGATGCGCCTGATCAACCAGATTCTCGATTTCCGCAAGCTCGAAAACCATAAGCTCGAGCTCAACCTGAGCGAGGTGGACGTCAAGACACTCTTCCGCGAATGGGCCGATTCCTTCGCCCTGGTGGCAAAGAAGCACGACATCCACTATGAGGTGAGCATCGACCCCAATGTGGGGATGGCAGCCATGGACGCCGAAAAGATGGAGCGCGTGGTCTTCAACCTCCTATCCAACGCCTTCAAGTACACCCCCGACAACGGCCGCATAGCCATAACGGTGTCGGAGGAGAGAGGCGAGCTTGTGATACGCGTGAGCGACACGGGGCGGGGAATGTCGGCCGAGGACGCCTCGCATATCTTCGAGCGGTTCTTCCAGGTGGAACAGGTGCGCCCCAAGGGCTCGGGCATCGGCCTGGCCCTCTCGAAAGCCTTCATTGAGGAGCACGGTGGCACCATACGGGTGACGACGGCGGAGGGGAAGGGCACTCTCTTCACCGTAACGCTGCCGATACACCATGTGGAGCAGGCCTACGTGCCCTCCAGCAACATAGACACCGAGACCGTCAACACGGAGCTCGACTATGTGGAGGGGGTGGAGGACGCGGCCCTGGAGAGCGAGCAGAAGGCCGACCCGGACAAGGAGTGCGTGCTCGTGGTGGACGACAATGCCGACATCCGCGCCCTGATCAAGACAGTCCTTTCCCCATCCTACACGGTGATCGAGGCCACTGGAGGAAACGCCGGGGTGAGGAAGGCCTCCAAGTTTGTGCCTGACCTGGTGATATGCGACGTCATGATGCCCGACATGGACGGCAACGAGTGTTGCAAGCGCATCAAGGAGAACGTCACCACTTCGCACGTGCCCGTGCTGATGCTGACGGCCTGTTCGCTCGACGAGCAGCGCATCGAGGGATACGAGAGCGGGGCGGACGGCTACATGTCGAAGCCCTTCCAGTCGAGGGTGCTTCTGGCCCGCGTGGCCTCGCTGATCCACAACCGTCGTCTCCTTCTCGACTCCAAGTCGGGGGCGCCGTCGGAAGGCAATGAGGCGAAGGGGGAGGATGAGAGGCTGGAGCAGCCCCAGGCACAGCCGCAGGTGCAGAGAGTGGCCGGACGCGACATCGACAGCGAGTTCTACAACACCTTCGTGCGCATCCTGGAGGAGAATATCTCCAACCCCGACCTCGGGGTGGAGGAGATAGCCGACCAGATGGGGATGAGCCGCGTGCAGGTGTATCGCAAGATAAAGGCGCTGACCAACTACTCTCCGGTGGAGATAATGCGCACCACGCGGCTGAAGCGCGCAGCCAAGCTGCTTTCCACTACGGAGAAGACCGTATCGGAAGTGGCCTACGAAGTGGGCTTCTCCACTCCGAGCTACTTTGCCAAGTGCTTCAAGGCCCATTTCGGCGAGTCGCCCACCGACCTGCAGAAGCGCACCACGAGGCTGGTGTGATTTGGGCCCGCAAGCGGGCCATGCGGAGGACGGAGCGGGGATAAGGGGATTAAAATGATAGGCCCGCAAGCGGGCCATGCGGGGGACGGAGAGGGGATTGGAAATAGCGAGGGCTACGCAGGATTTAGCTGCGTAGCCCTCGCTATTTTTTTCTAAGCTCTAATCTCTAATCTCTAAGCTCTAAGATCTAATATCTGTGCTTAAGCTCTTTGCTCTAAGATCTAGGTCCTATACCTGCATCAGTCTGCTGCGGCGTAGGCGTCGGCTTCGAGATTGGAGACGGAATCGGGGGTGGTATCGCCGCCCTTCTCGCGGATGAATCCGACGCAGACGGCGCCGATGCCGATCATGATGCCGGCGATGAGCATCATCATGTCCTGGGGAGCGGCCGATTCAGGCACGCTGATGGCTCCGAGGATGCCGCGGCCGGCGAGGGCGGCAGCAATCTGCGGCAGGCAGATGGTGCAGTTGAAAAGGCCCAGATATGCGCCGATGTTGCCACCCTTGATGGAGTTGGTGAGGATGGTGAAGGGCCAGGCCAGCATTGCTGCCCAAGCGCAGCCGATGAGCACGAACGACACGAAGAGCACATACTGGTTTTCGATGAAGGCGGCCGAGATGAAGCCGGCGGCTCCAAGCAGGAGGCTCAGGGCGTAGGAGAACTTGCGGGAGCGGAAGCGGGGCAACACCACCGCCCAGAGCACCGAGCCGACGGCCTGCACGGCGAAGAGGATGCCCACCCAGTTGCCGGCGGCGTTATATTCGCTGGAGGCAGTGTCGAGCTCCACCTGGCGGTCGAGCACCGCCTTGTTGGGGTTGGGGACGTTGTATTCCGTCACCTCGTCGAGGAAGAGCTTGCCGGTGGCGGGGTCGTCGGTCATGATGCCTGCGGCCTTGAGCACGCAGGGAGAGGGGAGCTCCTCGAGGGGGAGGAGGAGCTTGCCGTCGTTGATGACGAGGCGGTCGTCGGCGGTGAGGATGTGCTTGGCGTGGATGTCGATGGTCTTGCCGGAGGCATCGGTGAAGGAGAGGCCGTTGACCATCTTCACGGTGGGGCACTTGAAGGCGTTGGTGGCCACGGTGCCGTTGGTGTATGTCCACATGAAGAGGAAGGCAAACCAGCAGAAGAATTGCACGAGGCCCACCGTCCAGAAAGTGGTCGGGGCGTTGCGCAGCAGGGAGATGAGGCTCTGCGACTTCTGCTTCTCGGACTTCGGCGTCTCGACGATGCCGTTGTACTCATTATATACATGAGGAGGCCACTCCTTGATCTTGACCAGCGAGTAGACCACGCAGAGGAGCAGGATGGCCGCGCCTACATAGAAGGAGTAGATGACGGTCTGGGGCACCTCGCCGGTGGGGGCTACGTTGGCCAGTCCGATGGCAGTGAAGATGAAGGGGAAGACGTAGCCCACGATGGAGCCGGCGTTGCAGAGGAAGCTCTGGATGGAGTAGGCCAGGCCCTTCTGCTTCTCGTTGACCATGTCGCCGACAAGCATCTTGAAGGGCTGCATGGCCATGTTGATGGAGGTGTCGAGCAGCATGAGGGCCACGACGCCGAAGAGGATTGCCGACGACACCGAGAGGCCGAAGCTGCCGGCGTTGGGCAGGAGGCACATCACGATGATGGCCACCAGCGCGCCCAGGATGAGGTAGGGGAGGCGGCGGCCGAAGCGGTTCCAGGGCGTGTCGG
>CAZHCM010000085.1:0-9002 GCA_964531005.1 uncultured Sangeribacter sp.
GCCCCGCCTTTCGGCGGGGCCCCTTTTATCTATTCACTCCCCCACTTCCCGGTAAATCCCCCGGATACCCTCGGCGTCCAGCCCGAGGAAATCCTCCTCCCGGGGCGTGATGACCACCCCGGCCATATCCACCGCCCCGGGGCTGACCAACGGCTCCGGATACCCCTCCGGACGATGCCTCCGCCGAGGCACCACGACGGCCCGCAGCAGCCCACCCGGCTTCTCTACCCAGAAATAGGCGTTCACAAGCCCCGGATCCGCAAGCCCGGTCTCAGGGTCGCGCCCCGTCAGCTCCAGCACCCGCGCCAGAGTCCGCATCCCCTCCGCATCAGGAGTCACAACCGCGCTCCAGAACCCGAAAGGCGCCTTCCCCTCAACCCACCGCAGCGGAGTCATACCTTCTGGCGATACCGCGCCCGGTAGGGGCGCGGCCTGCCGCGCCCACATAGGCGATCCCAAATCCGACACCGACCCGAATGGATGCACCTCCGAAGCCAGCCGCATCAGCGGCAATTCCTCCGTCAGCACAGCTTGCAAATGCAAATGGTCCGGCGCCGAAGCCCCGGCCCGCGCCCCGTTGAAAAACACCGTCATCCCGGGCAATGCCTCCGCAAACGATGCAATCTCCGCCGGCACGCGGTCCTGAGGCCTATGGCTCGTCGAAGCGATGGTCAGATGGATCGGAAAGATAGGGAAAGGATTGACAAGTATCTCCCACCCCTCCAAGGCCGGGGCGGCAAACTGCTCCTTGGGGCGGTTGGCAGCGCAAAGGAAGCAGGGGCGCGCAGCGATCGAAGCCTTGTCGATGGGCGCAGCCGTCGACACAGCCCGCGCCGGATTATACTGCACCCCCACGCTCCATCCGTCCAGGTCCACCCTCCGCCGCTTGACCTCCCGCAGCGCGTCGTACCGCGCCTTGGCCTCCGGCCACTCGGCCAGCTGCCAGGCCACAAACTCCTCCACCTCCTCCATCTCAAAACTCCGAGCTAAAATGGAAGCGGATTTTCGGGAAGTCGTTCTGGGCCATCTGAAGGACGTAGTTGCTGTCGGCCAGGAAGACGTCCCGCCCCTCCTTGTCGGTGGCCATGAACTGGTGCTTGCGCTTCTTGAAGGCGGCCAGCGCCTCCTCGTCGTCGCTCTCGATCCAGCATGCCTTGTAGAGGCTGATAGGCTCCCAGCGGCACTGGGCGCCGTACTCGTGCAGCAGTCGGTACTGTATGACCTCGAACTGCAGCTGCCCCACGGTGCCGATGATCTTGCGGCCGTTGAACTGGTTGGTGAACATCTGCGCCACACCCTCGTCCATCAGCTGGCGGATACCCTTGTCGAGCTGCTTCGACTTCATCGGGTCGGCGTTCTCGATGTATTTGAACATCTCGGGCGAGAACGACGGCAACCCCTTGAAATGCAGCTGCTCGCCGCTGGTCAGCGTGTCGCCGATCTTGAAGTTGCCGGTGTCGGGGAGGCCGACGATGTCGCCGGGCCACGCCTCGTCGACGACGCTCTTCTTCTGGGCCATGAAGGCCGTCGGGGCCGCGAAACGCATCTGCTTGCCGTTGCGCACGTGCAGGTAGTTGACGTTGCGCTCGAACTTCCCGGAGCACACCTTCACGTAGGCTATGCAGCTGCGGTGGTTGGGGTTCCTGTTGGCGTGTATCTTGAAGATGAAGCCGGAGAATTGCTCCTCCTCGGGGCGCACCTCCCTCTCCACGGCCACGATGGGGCGCGGCGCGGGAGCGATCTTGACGAAGCAGTCGAGCAGCTCCTTGACGCCGAAGGTGTTGAGGGCCGACCCGAAGAAGACAGGCGCGCACTCGCCGCGCAGGTAGGCCTCGGTGTCGAACTCCGGATACACACCCTCGATCAGCTCCAGGTCCTCGCGCAGCTTGGCCGCGTCGGCCTCGCCGACAAGCCTGTCGACCTCCGGCGACGAGACGTCGGCTATCTCCACGCGCTCGCTGATGGTCTGCTTCGAGGGGGTGAAGAGGTCGAGGCCCTGCTCGTAGATGTTGTAGACCCCCTTGAACTTCTCGCCCATGTTGATGGGCCAGGTCAGCGGGCGCACTGCTATGTGCAGCTCCTGCTCCAGCTCGTCGAGGATATCGAAGGGGTCGCGCCCCTCGCGGTCCATCTTGTTGACGAAGACTATGACCGGCGTGCGCCTCATGCGGCACACCTCCATCAGGCGCCTCGTCTGGGCCTCCACGCCCTTGGCCGCGTCGACTACGATGATGACCGAGTCGACGGCCGTCAGCGTGCGGAACGTGTCCTCGGCGAAGTCCTGGTGGCCCGGCGTGTCGAGGATGTTGATCTTGTAGTCGCCGTAGTTGAAGCCCATCACCGAGGTGGCCACCGAGATGCCGCGCTGCTTCTCGATCTCCATCCAGTCTGACGTGGCCGTCTTCTTGATCTTGTTGCTCTTCACGGCCCCCGCCACGTGGATCGCCCCGCCGAAGAGGAGCAGTTTCTCGGTCAGGGTCGTCTTGCCGGCGTCGGGGTGGGAGATGATGGCGAAAGTGCGCCGGCGCGCTATCTCCTTGTCAAGTGTCTCAGACATCCTGTTCGTTCTTGTGATAATGGGCCAGCGTGGCCAGGAATTTTGAAATCTGTTTCATCGCCCCCTCCGTCTCCTTGGAGATCTCGCGCCCCTGGCGCCTCAGCATCATCAGCCCGTAGAGGGCGTTGAAGCACGTCTCTATCTCCCCGGCCTTCTCCTCGCCCGACTTGGCGCGCAGCTCCACGATGTAGGGGAGCGTGCGATAGAACTCCGCAGCATACTCCGCATGCTTCGGGTCGTTGAGCAGACGGCGGTGCAGGTCGTCCAGGTCCAGGATGATGTTCTTGTTGAGTTGCAGGTGCCCCTTCTTCTCCACCCCCTCGCGGCGCATCATGTCGATCAGCGACTCGTACCACTCCGCCATCTGGCGGCGCTGTTCGTCGTCAAGGCTGGTGTGCGCGTCCACGATCTGCCTGCGTATGGCATCCATGTCCAGGCCGTTGGCCCGGATCAGGTCCTCGATATACCACATATAGAGGAGATACTCGGCGATGTTCTCCTTCCGTTTCTGTGAAGCTGTAAACATAATCAAAATCTTTTGCACAAAATTACAAAAAATCCCCGACACAGGCAAAAACCCCTCCCCACGCGTTATAAAGACAGCCCCGCCGGCCCGCGACTCCCCCGCCGGCCCGCGACTCCCCCACCGGGTCGCGACTCCCCCACCGGGTCGCGGCTCCCCCGCCGGCCCGCGACCCCCACCGGGTCGCGGCTTCAGCCGCGAAAAAATCACAAAGCCCATGCTGATCCTAAGATATATCCATCACGATGCCTTCCTCCTCCAGTCCACCGACGGCTTCGCCATAGCCTTCGACTACTGGCTCGACCCGGCCGGCATCCTCCCCGCCCTCCCCGCCGACACCAGGCTCTACTTCGTCGTCTCCCACCACCACAAGGACCACTTCGACCCCCGCATCTTCGACCTGCTCCGCGCCTATCCCCAGGCCCGCTACATCCTGAGCAAGGACACCGCCCGCCACGTCCGTCACCGCCTCGACCCGGCGTCGCACTACCAGGGGGAAAAAATCCCCCCGGAGCGCGTGACGGTCCTGCGCCCAGGCGAAAGCTCCGACCTCCACGACTTCCGCATCCAGGCCTTCGCCTCCACCGACATAGGCAATTCATACGTAGTCACCCTCCCAGGCCAATCGCCTTATAATTCGCCTATGTGGGCGCGGCAGGCCGATTCCACCATCAGCATCCTACACGCCGGCGACCTGAACGCCTGGCTGTGGCTCGACGAATCGACCCCCGGCGAAGTCAAGGACATGCTGAACCGCTACCAAAAGATCCTCGCCGACATAGCCCGGGCCTACCCTGCCTTGGACGTCGCCATGTTCCCGGTGGACTCCCGCATAGGGCGCGAGTACTGGACAGGCGCACGCCTGCTCCTGGAGCAGATAGCCGTCGGCACCCTCCTCCCCATGCACTTCGGCCTGGGCGACACCCCCGCCGCCCAGGCCCGCTACCGCGCCGACGCCCTCGACCTCCGTCAGATGGGCTTCGCCGCCTGGCCCAGGAAGGCCCCGACCCGCTACGTGGCCCTGACCGCCCCAGGCGACCTCCTTACAATCTAATCGAGCGCAAAGTGTCCTTGTAGCGGTTATGGGCCGCCACGGCCGCCGGAGAAAGCGCGGCGTCGCTGTTGCCGGCCCACCGGCGGCAGTTGTACAGGCTATCGTAGATGCGCCCGACGGCGTAGCGCGCCGTCACCATCAACGCCATCGCATAATCCTCGCCATAGCTGACGTCAGGAAAACGAAGCTCGCGGGCCACAGGCGTGTAGAACGCCCTCGGCGCCCCCATCCCGTTGATGCGCAGAAGGTTGTTGCGCCCGTTCTCGTCCGTCCACTCGCGGTGGTCGATCACCCCGGGGGGCAGCACGTTCAGGTCGAAGTCGGTCAGCGTGTACGAGCCGACCACCATCGCGTACCCCCCCTGGCGGAAGGCCGCCACGATGCGCGCCAGAGTGTCAGGCCCGGAATAGACGTCGTCGCTGTCGAGCTGCACGGCGAACCGCCCGCAATGCTCCGAGTCCAGGGCCACGTTCCAGCACCCGCCGATCCCGAGCCCCTCCGTGCCGTCGAGGTAGATCACCTTAAGCCTCGGGTCCTCCCCCTCCAGGTCGGAGAGGAGCTGCGACGTGCCGTCGTCGCTGCCGTTGTCCACGACTATGACGTTGAAGTCGAAATCCCCCTGCTGTGCCAGGGCCGAGCGCACGGCGTCGCCGACGGTGCGCACGCGGTTGCGCACCGGTATCACCACCGACGCCTCCACCGGAAACTCCCCCCGGCTGACGTCAACGCGCTCCGGCTCCCCTGTCAGCAGTCTGCCGACATGCCTGAGCCAGACAGTGAACTGCCGCTCCATGTCCTCCTGATACTCGCGCGAGCGGGGGTTGACGTAGTCGTGCTGCCTCGCTCCGGAGTCGCGCAGGTCCTTAGGCTCCACGAGGCTCAGATACTCGGGGAGCATCCGTATGCCGGCCGGGTCGAGGCTCCAGAGCAGGCGTTGCAGGTAGCGCAGGGCGTCGACCGCACGGGCCTCCTCGCCATATGCCTCGGCGTAGAGGCGCCGGGCCTTCGCCTCGCACTCGGCAAGCAGGTCGGCGCGCACGGCCATTACCGGGCCGAAGTCGAAATCGTCCCTCACCGACCCCGGCAGGTATTCCGACAGTGGGTGATCCTCCACCCGGCCGTCGGGCATCCGCTTGCGATACCAGGCGTAGCACACCGCCGCCCCCTGCGCGGCCTGCCGAAGCCGCCGCTCGTCGCATTTCAATGTCTCCCCCCTCCGCACAATCACATATTCGCTCATAATTAGCTTTTTATATCCCGGTAGGGGCGCGGCCTGCCGCGCCCACAAAGCCGAAAGTTACAAGATTCCCCTCCCGGTAGGGGCGCGGTCTGCCGCGCCCGCAAAGCCGGTGGTTACTAAAATCCCAACGCCTCCTCCATCAGTTGCGCCCGCTGGTTGGGGTCGGTGATCGCCTCCAAAGGCACGCTCATCACGGCCACGCGACCCTTGCCGCGCTTCACCAGGTAGCCCGCCACGCCGTCCGTGTCGCTGAAGCCCAGCCACTCGCGTGCCTGCGCCCCGGCCACCGGCATCAGCGCGTCGGGGCGCTCGACGATGTACTGCGCCTCGTTGAGGGTGTTGCTGTAGGCATAGCTGTGCGCACCCCCCTTCGAGTCGCCCAGCGTCTCGATCACCCCGGAGCGCGTGCGCTCCACGGAGTCGGGCACGACGCCCAGGAGGTCTCTCGCAAACTCCTCCGCGCCTGCCGTGGCGCGGCTGTCGAAGAGGTCGCTGGCCACGTAGGCGCCGCTCACTATCAGGCGCCCCCCCTTGCCGACATACTGCTTCAGCATCTGCCTCAGCGCGGGCGGGAACGCCTCGTAGCGCGTCTCCTGCCCCACTGTCGTCAGCTTCTGCTTGCCTAAGATCAGGTCCACGCTCTTGTAGTCGGTGAGCTTCACCTCGCCGCGCAGGACGGCCCCGAGGCTCGCCGAGACGAAGCCCCGTCCGGTGGCGGCCACCGCCTCGCCGTGCACGGCGGCGAAGTCGAACGTGTTGCCGGCTATCACCTTGTCGATCGAAGAGCCTGAGCTGCGCCCGAAACTCTCCCCGGCGTTTCTGCGGAACTCCGTCTGGGGCCCGGTGAAGGAGATGTCGCGGATATAGGGCACCCCGAAGTCGTCGTCGCTGCGGAACCCCGCCTGCCCGTCGGCCGCGAACGACCCGGGCGCGCTGACGCGCGTGAACCCGTTGACGATCAGCACAGGCTCCTCCTTCCCCTCCCCTTCGCGCATCGCCAGCGTCTCGGAGGGGAAGGAGAGGCCGCCGTCGTTGACGGCTATCACCTGGAAGGAATGCAGCTCGTGGTCTTCGGTCTTGACATCAAACTTCGTCGACCTCGTCTCCCCGATCTTGTGCCAGGCCCTCTCCCCCTCGGCGCGCTCCATGATGATGTAGCGGTTGGGGTTGGCCGTCGGCTCCAGGGGGTCGTGCGTGGGCATCCATTCGAGGCGGTAGTGACCCGCCTTGGTGCGCGTGATGGCGAAGTCCTTGACGGGCAGGGGTTGTATGACCACCTCGCGCCCCTTGCGCTCGGCCACGAACCGCGCCAGGGCCTTGTAGATGGCCCTCCCGACGGTGAAGTGGAAGTTGGGATCGAGCCCGAGCTTCATGTCGGCGAAGTTCTGGTGGCTCAGCAGCTCGATGAGCGCGGTGGGCACCTCCGGCACACGCGCCTCCACGTACGACTTGTCCCACATCGCACGCCGCGTCCAGCGCGGGTCATAGGTCTGGCGTATGTCGCCGGTGATCTGGCGCATCAGCAGGTCGGTCAGCATGCGCGAGTTGATGCGGGGCGTCCCGTCGGCGTAGGTGTCGCCGCCGTTGGTGTAGTAGATGCCGAGGGTGCCGACATACGAGTCGTCGGCCCGCTTCCCGGCGTCGCTGTGCAGTGCCATAGCAACGTCCACCGGTATCCCGAGCCCGGGCTGGTCGGGGAGCACGCGCGACCCTCCGGCCAGGTAGTTGACCCAGTTGCCGCGCGATGTGTAGTCGTCCTTGTAGTCGTCCTTGCCGCCGTAGGGGGAATACACCTCCTCGGGCATCCCGGCCCACTGCAGCCAATAGCGCGCCCCTTCGAGATAGCGGGGCAGGCCGGAGGTCTTGAAGGCGGGTCCGCCGGACGCCTGTGCCTGCTGGCTCGGCGCGGGCTGAGCCGTCTCCTGGGCGCTGTCGTCGGGTTCTGCGTTCTCGTCGTCCCCCGCCCCGTCGGTCAGGTCGTTGCCCCCCTCGACCGTCTCCTCCTTGGGGAGGGAGGCCGTCTCCTGGCCCCAGTAGATGTCGGAGCGCTTGGGGGAGCGGGCTATGTTGCCCATGCCGCCGCCGATCTTGATGGCGTCGGCGGTCACGACCTTGCCGGAGTGTTCGCTGACGTTGCTCAGCGTGACGACCGGCGTCTCGCTGTCAAGCCCCTCCTCGAAGGGGAAGGTGCCCAGGTAGATCCAGGTGCCACCCCCCATCGTCTGGTTGACGGCAAACTCCTTCGAGCCCCCGGCATAGTTGACGGTGTAACGGGCGTCCGGGGCGCTGTTGGGCAGCGAGTGGTAGCTGACGTAGACGGCGTAGTCGCCGTCGGCGGGGATGTCGCCAAACCATCGCGCCTCGCTCGCGTGAGCCTCCGAGCGCACGGTCTGCGCCTGGCGGTAGGTGCCGTTCTCGAAGGGGTTCTCGGTGTCGCGGAAATCCTCCAGGTCATAGATGAAACCCTCGAACTCCCCGTCTTCCCACGCCTTGTCACCCCTCGTCTCCGAGTAGGTGGTCTGCGAATATATCTGTCCCTCGGGGTTGACGTCGTTGTCGATGATTATCTCGTGGCGGTTGACGTCGCGCTCGCGGGGGAGCATGACGTAGGCGCCGGCATTCTCGAGCATCGGCACCACATAGGGCAGGATGTACCCCATCGTGTAGGTGTCCTCGATGCTCTGGAAGAGGAGCGGGCGTTGCCAGAGCCAGGCGCCGCTGCCCGGCTTGTAATACTTGCCGTGGCTATGCCAGAGGGCCACGATGTCGCCCAGCATCCCGTGCTTCGGGCGCGCCAGCGGATCGCGGTCCACCACGAACGGCACCGCAGCGCGGGCCTCGTGAGGCAGCTTGTCGATTTTCATTATATAATAGGAGAGCGGATGGTCCGCCACGCGCAGGTCCACGCGGAAATGGCGAAGCGAGTCCGGCAGGGCGCGGGTCGTCGCCTTCTGTAGCTCCACTATCAGGTCGTTGTCCACCGGGAGATAGGTGAAGTTCTCGTTCAGCGACACCTTTGCCACGCGGTGTTTGTCGTCCGGCTTGACACTGTTGACGCGCAGCCCCCCCGGGTTATGGTTGGCAGGCACGGCCGCGATGACCGCCTCGTTGACGCGCAGCGTCAGCGAGTCGTTCTGCGGAGCCTCCACCGGCTTGGGCGGCGCAGCCTGGCGAGAAGCCGCCGCCCGGCGCACCGCCTTCTTCTTCGTCCCAGCCTTCCGTTTCCCGGTCCCCGCCCCCGCCTTCTTCTTGCTCGTAGCCTTCTTCCCCGCCGAAGCCTTCTTCTTGGAGCCAGACTTCTTCTTAGAGCTTTTCTTCTGAGCCGAAGCCTCCCCCCAAGTAGGGGCGTGCCCTGCCGCGCCCACCCGCGTAGCCCCCGAAGCCAAATCAAAAGCCCCGACATCCCCTATCCCAGCACCGGTAGGGGCGCGGCCTGCCGCGCCCACCTGCGTAGCCCCCGAAGCCAAATCAAAAGCCCCGACATCCCCACTCCCAGCACTGGTAGGGGCGCGGCCTGCCGCGCCCGCCTGCGTAGCCCCCGAAGCCAAATCAAAAGCCCCCGAATCGGAGCCAAAATCCCCAAAACTCCCCCAGCCGGCCAACAAAGCCGACCCGATATATATAGATA
>CAZHCM010000086.1:0-8867 GCA_964531005.1 uncultured Sangeribacter sp.
CACCGGCATCTTCCGCACCTCCGCTGACGGCAAGGTGCTCGGCGGCGCACGCCAGATACTCAATCCCGCCACCAACGAGTATCAGTACTTCCCCATCGTCATCGTGCTCGACCAGCCCCTCGTGGAGGGTCCCCATACCGAGGTTGAGTATGTCGAGGCAGGCGAAGGCGCTGCCATCCTGCTCTCCGCAGGCCGAATCGACATCGTCGGCGCAGAGGGCGTGGTCTACGACCTCGACGGACGCATGATCGGCACCGGCTCCACCTTCTCCGTGGCTCCCGGCATGTACGTCGTGAAGGCTGGCGAGACCTCCACAAAGGTTCTCGTGAAATAATCACCACTAACAGACACTACTTATGAAGCATTTGGCATTATTGTCATTGCTGACCCTCTCGACGCCGGTGTGGGCTGCCACATCGGCGCCGAGCGATTTTTGGCAGACCGATTTCAGCAAGGGCCGAATACCCGCTGGAATGACTACCGAAGCCAAGGGTCAGAAAGAGATCGTGACAGGCAACTACAAGCACGGCGGCACGCTGACAGGCTGGGACGTCCAGACCGTAGGCTCCGAATACTGCGCCGTCTGCCCCACCTCGACCGGCGACGGCACCCCCGTGGAGAGCATCCTCGGGCTCCCCGCAATGACCGTCCCCGCCGACAAACCCATCATCTCCTGGAGCGCACGCTCCATGCTCCCGCAGCGTCCGGAGGCATACGTGATCCGCGCCCGCGTGGCCGGTGACGAGGACTGGACCGACGTGGCCACAGTGGAGGCCGAGAACTCCGTATGGACCACCCGCTCGGCCGACCTCAGCGCCTTCGTCGGCAAGGAGACCGAGATCCAGCTCGTATGCGTAAGCCCCGACTGCTACATGCTGGCCGTCGGCTTCATGCGCATCGGCGCCGTCAGCACCGAAGCCACCTTCGACAACGTATCGCGCCGCTTCGCCGAGAACCCGTCGGCACGCGGGGCGCAGTTCTACGTCGAGGGCACGCTGACCAACATCGGCATCCCCGCCTCGGCCAACTGCACGCTTGCCGTCAAGAGCGGCGCCCAGACCCTGGCCGAGCTCGCCATATCGGCAGAGTCCCTGCCCGCGCTTGGCGAGGGGATGGACGTGAAGTTCCCCGTGGCGATCGACGACAACACCACCACCTCCTACACCGTGGAGCTTAAGATCGAAGACGCCGGCGCCTCCAAGAACCTCACCCTGGCCCAGAGCGACGTCTTCTCCGCCCCCTTCGCACGCCAGCTCCTCGTAGACGAAGGCACCGGCGTATGGTGCACCAACTGCCCGGAGGGTATCCTGCTCCTCGACCAGCTGCAGCGCGACTATCCCGGACAGTGCAACGTGCTGGCCACGCACGTCAACGACGTCATCGCCAACGCCGCCTACTGGCCCAACCTCGGCTTCTACGCCGTGCCCTATTTCATGCTCAACCGCGAGAAGGACACCAAGTATTCCAATCTCTCGAAGTTTGCCAACTACTACAAGGCCCCTGCAGTGGTCGAAGTGACGCCCAAGGAATTCTGGGTGACCAAGGACGAGTCGGGCCTGAGCGCCACCCTCGCCGTCACCTTCGCCGAAAACACCGACAACACCTCGGGCAAATACGGCCTCTGCTACGTCATCACCTCCCCCTTCCACAGCGAGACAGGTGGCTCTTGGCGCCAGCAGAACAACTGCGCCGCCTCGAAGTTTGAGCAGTACTACTTCTTCCCCTCCTACATCGCCCCCTACCTCTCCTACTACGAGCATGTGACCACCACGGCCCAGAACGCCTTCACCCCGGTGGAGGGGCTGATCTCGACCACCTTCGACGCCTACGATCCCCTGACCGTCACCACCGAGCTGGAGATTCCGGAGATAGCCGACGACATCTTCGACTGCACGCTGGTGGCCTTCGTCATCGACACCGAGACCGGCGTGGTGCTCAACTCCGCCTCCATCCCGTTTGGAGAGCCTGATCCCTCGGGGAGCGTCTCCAGCGCACACATAGCCACCTCCCCCATGCTCTCCATCGTGGACGGCGGCGTGAAGGTGCAGTGTGCCGACGGCGGCTATTCCATCAGCGTCTTCGACGCCACCGGACGCATGCTGATGTCGACCGACTCTACCGCCGACGCCGGCGTGCACTCCCTTCCCGCAAAGGGTCTGCAGATCGTCTCCGTCGTGACCCGCGACGGGCATCGCGCCTCTATCAAAGTCTTCAACAATTGAAACTTTCCTGACAAATGAACATGATGAAAACGGCGACCATGCTCCTGCTCGGGGCCGCACTCGCCACTCCCTTAGCCTCCAAGGCTCACTCCACGCTGCTCGACCAGAACTTCGACGGCGAATGGCGTGTCGACTTCCCGGTGGTGCTGGAGCTCGACCACGGGGCCCCGGCATCGACGATCAACCCGATGTTCCAGAACTCGGACGGCGTCTCCGAGCCCTGGTGGCCCCTCAAGGACTCCAGCGCCTCCACGGACCGCTTCCTGGGCTCCCACTCCTACTACCAGACCGTCGGCACCTCCAACGACTGGATCGGCTCGCGCGGCATCTACATCCCCACCGAGGGCTTCACCCTCACCTTCGGGGCGCAGTCCTATGTGGTGCGCCGCGACGGCAACCGTCTTAGCGACCTCTGGCTCTTCATCACCGAGGAGGAGCTCTCCAAGGACAACCTCCCGACCGAGCCCACGGTGGTATTCCACGAGATTCCCTGGGGCAAGGACAACAACGTCATCGAAGGCGACTTCATCCCCTTCGAGGTGAACCTCGACCCCTGGGTGGGCAAGACCATCTACATCGACTTCGCCAACCTCAACACCGACAAGGACCTGCTGCTGCTCGACAACGTGCTCGTGCAGCGCCTGGACCGCGCCGAACTGACCCTCGACCCCCTGCAGGAGTATATTCTCCAGGGCGAATTCGAGGTGACGGCCACCATCAAGGGCACCATCGAGCCGGGCATCGGCCCCTGGGAGCTGACTTTCGAGGACGGCAAGGGTGAGAAGCAGAGCGTCTCCGGACCCTCGCTGGCCTACGGGCAGAAGTTCGTCTACAAGTTCAAGAGCACAGTGGAGCCTGACGCATCCACGCAGTACACCGTCACCCTCTACAGCGAAGGCGAGGAGCCCATCTCCGCCTCCGACGCCGTGAAGGGCCTGTCGTTCATCCCCGACCACCGCGTGCTCTTCGAGGAGTCGACCGGCACATGGTGTGGCAACTGCCCGCTGGGAGCCTACACCATCCAGTCGATGATGCTCGACGACGAGATGAAGGACCGCGTGGTGCCCGTCTCGATCCACATCGACGGCGGCTCCCCCGAGGACTATATGGTCAACACCCAGTATGCCGTGCTCTTTGGCGTCACCGCCGCCCCGCTCTATCGCATCGAGCGCGACATGAAGGTCGGCGGATTCACCTCCATCGATGCCACCTATGACGTCAACAACCCCCTGAACACGGCCTATGCCATCCGCCAGCGCGCCAACCAGCACACCCTGGCCTCCATCGATCTCGACGCCCAGTACATCATCGAGGACGGCGACACCACGGCAGTGCGCTGCAACGTGCGCGTCGTGCCCGCCGTCACCCTGCCCGCCGGCTATGCCGTCGGCATCGTGATGACCGAGAACAACGTCTGCAACTACGGCACAGCCTACTCTCGCCAGACCAACTACTGCTCCGGCGCCGAGCTCGGATTCATGGGCGGCTGGACCGAACTGCCCAAGATGGTCAAGAACATGCGCTTCCAGGACGTCGCCCGCGGCGTCTGGGGCTATCGCGGACTCGACGGCTCCCTCGGCTCGGGCGAGCTCCCCATGGACGTACCCGTGGATATGGAGCTTGAGATCGAGATCCCCAACACCTTCAAGCAGCTCGTGCAGGGCGACCCCTCCACGGTGGCAAGCCTGCCTATCGCACGCCAGAACGTGGTGATGGTGGCATACATCATCAACACCGAGACTGGCCTGGTGCTCAACGCCACATCCTGCCCGATGTCCGACGTGGCCGAGGATCGCTTCACCACCATGGACCTCCTCGAGGAATACAAGCTGGAGGGCAGCGTGGAGGGTCTCTTCACCGACGATCCCGACGCCCCCGTGCAGTACTTCAACCTCCAGGGCATCCCCGTCGAGGCTCCCGTCAAGGGGCAGCCCGTCATCGTGCGCCAGGGCTCGAAGAGCTTCAAGGTCATTCCCTGACGAAAATCGCACGTCTGCCATCTTCCAGGCACGGAAGATGCGAAAAGTTTGAAAAATCCCCCTTCCGGCACCTCCAAGGCCGGAAGGGGGATTTAAACTTTCGGGACTTCAGGAGGTCTAACTACCGAAAAAGACATCATCAATTCCCAAAACTATTCCAATCCCTCCACGCGTCTCTTAGCAGACAGACGAATTTTTTCTTCGCCCAATGAAACATACCTTTCTTCCCCTCGCCATCCTCGCGCTCTCTCCCGTGAGCGCATTTGCCGACGGAGCCATCTCAGGCCGGGTGCTCAACAAGGCCACCGGCGAACCCATGGACTTCGTGTCCGTGCAGCTCCTCTCGGCCACCGGCAAACCGCTCCCCGTGGGCACCTCCACGGATGAAAACGGCCATTTCACGCTCCCCTCCGTGACAGACGGCTCATACATCGTCCGCATATCCAACATCGGATCCGTCGACCAGGAGCGACCGGTCACCGTCAAGGGATTCGACCCCAACATCGGCGACATCAACCTCGCCGACGACGCCAAGCTGCTGCAGGAAGTGGTGGTGGAGGGTGTCAAGAGCCAAATGCGCTTCGAGCTCGACAAGAAGGTGTTCCAGGTGGACGCCAACATCGTGGCCGCCGGACAGTCGGCCAGCGAGCTGCTGGAGTCCATCCCCTCCGTGGAGGTCGACCAGGACGGCGAGGTCTCGCTGCGCGGCAACTCCTCCGTCACCGTCTGGATCAACGGCAAGGAGTCGGGCCTGACAGCCGACAACCGCGCCCAGATACTCGAGCAGATCCCCGGCGAGACCATCGACCGCATCGAGGTCATCACCAACCCCTCGGCCAAGTATAGCCCCGAGGGCACCGCCGGCATCATCAACATCATCCTCAAGAAGGACCGCAAGGGGGGATACTTCGGCAGCGCCGAGGCCGGCGTCAACTCGCGCGGAGGCGCCAACGCAGGCTTCAACTACAACTACAACAGCTCCAAATGGGAGTCGTACGCGAGCGTGGGATGGCGCATGCGCCACAACACGGCCGGCGGCTCCAAATCGGACCGCCGATATTCCGACGACATCCTCGGCACCGACGGCCTCCCGGCATGGCTCACCTCCGAGGGCTCGCGCAAGAACCACGGCAACAACGTCTTCCTGCGCGCCGGCACGACCTGGCACTTCACCTCCCGCGACGCCCTCTCCGCGAGCGCCTTCGGCATGCTCGGGCACCGCTGGGGAAGCAACCTAACCGACTACGCCACCAACCTCATCGGACAGTGGCAGCGCGACATCCAGAACAGCCACAACCGGGGCGACAGCCGTGGGGCACACGCCGAACTGGGATACAAGCACGAGTGGAACGACAACCACACCCTCGACATCACCTTGGGCTACAACCATTGGGGAGGCCCGTCGTGGAACGAATATGTCGAAAACTTCACCTGGCCTCTCGGGATGGAGTCGGAAGACGACGACCTCTACCGCACGCAGACCACCGACATCAACGTCAACTCCTACGAGGCAAAGGTGGACTACACCAACGTCTTCGCAGGATGGCTGAAGATGGAGGCGGGGTTCCAGGGCAACTACAACCACGAGAACACCCCGGTCAACACCATCCAGGGTGTGGACCAGGCTTCGGCCGTCGTGCAGCCCCAGCTCTACAACCGCTTCATCTACCAGAACAACGTCTCGGCCCTATACGTGACGCTGGGAGGAAACGTCCAGAAATTCTCCTTCTCGGCCGGACTTCGCGGCGAGGCATGGCAGGTGCGCACCCGCTCGCTGGCCTGGGGCGAGACGAAGGAGGACGTGCCGCAGTATCGCAAGAACTTCTTCTCCATCTTCCCCTCGCTCTTCCTCTCCTACTCCCTGCCGCATGACAACGAGGTGCAGATCAACTACACCCGCCGCATCCGCCGCCCCTTCGGCGGGATGCTCAACTCCTTCCGCGACATCCAGAACCCGACCAACATCTCCTACGGCAATCCGGAGCTGGAGCCGCAGTACAGCAACGCCTTCGAGCTCAACTATATCAAGTCGTGGACATTCCACATGATCTCGCTCTCGGCCTACATGCGCACGTCGGACAACTGCATGAACCGCATCAGCTACATGTCGGACAACGTGCTCTACACCACCTGGGCCAACGTCGCCAACGAGGTCAATCTCGGAGCAGAGATCGTGGCAAAGAACAACCTCTTCCGCATCCTCGACCTGACGACCACCCTCAATCTCTACAACAACCACATCAGCGACTGGAACTACACCTTCGTCTCCGACGGGCAGTCGTATCCCCTGTCGGGCAAGGGGCGCAACTCCTTCGCCTGGGACCTTAGCTGCATGGCGAGCGTGCGGCTCCCATGGTCGATCTCCTTCCAGGCCACGGGGCGTTACTCCTCCAAGACGATGACGGCCCAGGGCTCTCGCCAGGGAGGATGGAGCGTGGACGCAGGCCTGCGCAAGAACGTCGGCGACTGGAGCTTCTCGCTCAACTGCCGCGACATCTTCGACTCCCGCAAGTTCAAGAGCACCACCGACGGCCCGGGCTACACGCAGTTTGACGAGCGTTGGCGCGGCGGACGCACCCTGCAGCTCACCGTCAAGTACGCCTTCGGCAACATGAAGGCCAAGCCCAACCGCCAGCAGACCTCCGAGCCGATGGACGGCTCCGGCTACGGCGAAGAGTAAGTCAAAAGCCAGAAGCCGGGATTCGCTGATTGCGAATCCCGGCTTCTGACTTTTGACTTTTGAATTACAAATTGAAGTAGTAGGTCCCCGTCGAGAGCACGGTGTAGAAATTGTATGTGTTGCCGCGCAGATAGTAGCTGGTGTTGAAGGCCGGCTGGTCCACGCCACGGTTCCACATGTCGGTCCAGGGATTCCAGGCGTTGATCACCGTCACATTATACTGGATGCCGTTATAGGCGTATGCAACACGCAGGGGGATGGTGCGCCAGACGCCGTACGAGTCGTAGCCGCAGGCCATCACGGTGACACGCCCGGTGTTCTGCCAGCCGGGGCCGTTGGGGTTCATCATCGGGCCCCCCCAGGGACTTCCCCAGGGGCCCGGGCCATAAGGACCGCCGGGAGGAGGTGCGAGCTGGCCCCCCGCACCGGGAGCCGGCAGGGAGTTGCCCCCCATCCCCCCGCCGAAGCCCCCTCCGCCGGGTCGCCCACCCCCTGAGCCGGGGGCCGGAAGGGAATTCTGCGACGCCGCGCCAAGGACGCCGGCAGCCGTCAACAGGAGGGTCGCCCCGAGGCGCATCAGGCGCCCTATGCCGTTTTGCTTCTTGCTCATATCTGTCTTGTCTTAGTGTCGATAAAAATGCCCGGGCATTCGCCCGAATTATACTAAATTAACAAACATCGCCCCCTGCGGGTTTGTTTCACTACTGAATCGTAACTTATAAAAATCACTCCAACGTTATGAATTATCTCAGCACAGACAAACTCGTCATCGTGGGCGCAGCCGGCATGATTGGCTCCAACATGGCGCAGACAGCCATCATGATGGGCCTGACCCCCAACATCTGCCTCTACGACCCCTACGAGCCGGGCCTGAAGGGTGTGGCCGAGGAGCTCAACCAGTGCGGCTTCGAAGGCCTCAACCTCACCTACACCGCCGACATCGCCGAAGCCCTGAAAGACGCCAAGTATATCGTCAACTCGGGCGGCGCAGCCCGCAAGGCAGGCATGACCCGCGAAGACCTTCTCAAGGGCAATGCGGCCATCGCCGAGGAGTTTGGCAAGAACGTCAAGAAATACTGCCCCGATGTCAAGCACATCGTCGTCATCTTCAACCCCGCCGACATCACCGGCC
Organism: uncultured Sangeribacter sp.; assembly: GCA_964531005.1. Taxonomy (GTDB): domain Bacteria; phylum Bacteroidota; class Bacteroidia; order Bacteroidales; family Muribaculaceae; genus Lepagella. The sequence goes on from CAZHCM010000086.1 coordinate 8,014, forward strand.
TCATCACCCTGCTCTACTCGGGCCTGAAGCCCTCGCAGGTGTCCACCCTTGCAGCCCTCGACAGCACGCGCCTGCGCAACGAGTTGGCAAAGTGGTTCAAGCAGCCGGCCGACAACATCATCAACTGCCGCACCTATGGCGGCCACGGCGAGCAGATGGCAGTGTTCGCTTCCACCACGAAGGTCAACGGACGCCCCCTCATCGACTTCATCGGTACCGAGGAGCTTCCCAAGGACGAGTGGGAGAAGATGCGCCAGCGCGTCGTGCAGGGCGGCAAGGCCATCATCGACCTGCGTGGCCGCAGCTCCTTCCAGAGCCCTGCCTACCTCTCGATAGAGATGATCGCCGCCGCAATGGGCGGACGCATGTTCCGCTGGCCCGTGGGCACGTACCTCAACAACTCCCGCTTCCAGCACATCATGATGGCCATGGAGACCACCGTCGACAAGAACGGCGTCACCGTGCAGCCCTTCAGCGGCACGCCCGAGGAGCAGAAGGAGCTTGACCAGTCGTACAAGCACCTCTGCGACCTGCGCGACGAGGTCATCAGGATGGGCGTCATGCCTCCCGTAGACCAGTGGGGCACCATCAACCCCTACCTGATGGAGACCACCGCCCCCGACGCCGAGTAAGGCACGAAGAATTATAGAAAACATCCAAAAATCGAGAATCTGGCAAGAGATTGCCGGATTCTCGATTTTTTTTTGTACTTTTGCCGATTGATAGCGTCCCGCCGCAATGTCGGGGCGACCCGGGCCGACACCCCGGGGCACCACAAGTATAAACCAAGGGCGGCCCACCGCCCGGCTAAGAATACAAGACTTAAGAAATGGCCAAACAGGAAGACGTCTTCA
>CAZHCM010000087.1:0-8792 GCA_964531005.1 uncultured Sangeribacter sp.
AAATCCTTGTCGGGGGTCATGCTGTAGGTGGTGAACCCCTCCTTCTCGGCGCGGCGCGCCATGGTGCTTATGACGTCGTCTGCCTCGAAACCCTCCACCTCGAGGATGGGGATGTTGTATGCCCGTATGATCTCCTTGATGATGGGGATGGAGAGCTTGATGTCTTCCGGGGTGGAGGCGCGGTCACCCTTGTACTCGTCGTAGGCCTCGGAGCGGAACGTGGGTCCCTGCGGGTCGAAGCATACGGCGATGTGGGTGGGACGCTCCTTGCGCAGGATCTCCTCCAGGGTGTTGACGAAGCCGAAGATGGCCGAGGTGTTGAAGCCGTCGCGCGTCAGGCGCGGCACCTGTATCAAAGCGTAGTAAGCCCTGAAAATCAGGGCGTACGCATCGAGCAGAAATAGTCTTTTTTCAGTCATGGCGACAAGAGTTGATATTAAAATAACAAATATCGCCCCCGTTGGGGGTAAAAATGGGAAATTATTTATTAATTTTGTGGGCTGAAAGCCAAATTTGCATGCAGACCCTTGACGAGATCCAACGCCGTCTGGCGCCCGAGCTGCGGGAGATGAACGACCTCATAGCCCGCTACCTGACCACCCCGAACAAGCTGATGAACGAGGTGGTGACCAACTATCTCCGCATCAAAGGCAAGCAGATACGCCCCATCATGGTGATGCTTAGCGCCAAGATGTTCGGAGGAGTCAACGAGCACGCGCTGCACGCCGGGGCGGCTCTCGAGATGCTTCACAATGCCTCCCTGATCCACGACGACGTGGTCGACGAGACGCGCCTGCGCCGTGGGGCGCAGACGGTCAACGCCCGGTGGGGCAACCACCTGGCCGTGCTCGTGGGCGACTTCTTCGTCTCCAACGCCCTGGCCGCCGGCATACGCACCGGCCGCATATCCATCATAGCCGCCCTCTCCGACCTTGGAAAGGAGCTTTCGCTGGGCGAGGTGGACCAGATATGCAACGCCCGCGACAACGACTTCATCGAGTCCCGCTACATCGACATGATCCGCAAGAAGACGGCCTCCCTCTTCATGAACTGCGTGCGCATGGGCGCCGAGGCCGTCGACGCCCCGGAGCCGATGATCGGCCCCATGGTGGAGTATGCAGGCCTGCTGGGCCTCTGCTTCCAGATCAAGGACGACATCTTCGACTATGACCTCAACCCCCAAATCGGCAAACCCACCGGCAACGACCTGCGCGAGCACAAGGTGACCCTCCCCCTGCTCTACGCGCTCAACAACGCCCCTGACGCCGCCCCGTGGCGCGCCCTGCTGCGCGAGGGACGCGAGCTGACCGACGAGGAGATACAGGATCTCATCGACTTCGCCAAGCGCTCGGGAGGCATAGACTATGCCTACTCCGAGATGCGCAGGATGCAGGGGGAGGCCGAGAAGCTGATCGCCCCTTACGAGGACTCGGAGTGGAAGCAGTCCTTCCGCGACATCTTCGACTACATCATCTCGCGCGACAAATGAGCCTCCTGCCATACATGCGTCCCGGCGTGCTTGAGGCCGGGTGTGACGAGGCGGGGCGAGGCTGCCTTTGCGGCCCCGTGTCGTGCGCGGCGGTCATTCTCCCTCCCGGCTACTCCAACGATGCATTGAACGACAGCAAACGCCTCACCGAGAAGCGTCGCCGGGCCCTGCGCGAGGTCATAGAGCGCGACGCCCTGGCCTGGGCCGTGGTGATGGTGGAGGCCGAGGAAATCGACCGCATCAATATCCTCAACGCCTCGATAGAGGGGATGTGCCGGGCCCTGGACGCCCTGGACGTCAAGCCCTGGCATGTGCTGGTCGACGGCAACCGATTCAGGCCCTGGGGCGGGGTGGAGTGCACCACCGTGGTGCACGGCGACGCCACCTACATGAGCATTGCGGCCGCCTCGATACTTGCCAAGACACATCGCGACGAGCTCCTCGACCGCCTGGCGGCCGAATATCCCGGGTATGGCTGGGAACGAAACAAAGGGTATCCCACGGCCGAACATCGGGCCGCCATAGCCTCCCTGGGCGTCACCCCCCATCACCGAATGACCTTCCGCCTCTGAGCCCGAGGGCGTTCCGGCGCAAGCCGGCGAGCTTTGCGCGCTTGACGGGGGAGCCTTTGAATGTGGATGAAAACTCTTCCTGGGTCATCGAGGCGGCTTTTCCGCGCGTCAGGCGCGCGATCTCCTCTCTTGGCTGGAATCGGTCAAGCGGGACGGCAGTCGCGCTCAGAGGGCCTCTTTCCGCCGTTGCTGCCATGTTTAGGGGACAGACCCTGACGCATATGTCGCATCCGAAAAGGCAATTCCTCGCTCCCGGGGCAGACATTACGCCGCATGCCTCGTCCGATGTCCATTCGCCGCGATGCTCGATGGTCAGGTAGCTGACACACCGTCGGGCGTCCACCGTGCCTGCATGAAGAGCTTTTCCCGGACATGCCCTCTCGCATCGGTGGCAATCATGGCAAGCCGGATGCAAGGCTTCAGCCATGTCCGCCGGAGGCGTGTCGGGCAGAAGGGAATCTCCCCAAAGGGTCTCCAGCGCCGGGCGCAGGACTTCGGGAGGCACGTCGGTGAGCAATATGGCCAGGAAGCATCTTGTGCCCATCCCCTTGACAGCCACATTGCCCGAGCGGGTGCGTCTGCCCAATCCGCTGCGCACGGCCCAATAGCGCTCCCTGACCGGGGCCGAGTCTATGCAGAGGCGCCACGCGCCCCCGAGGAGTCCGGTGAGGGCGGAGATGTCGGGAGCCAGCGCCTCCCTCAGCACATCGTGATAATCGTCGCCCTGGGCGTATGCAGCCACACGTGCCTCCCCGGGTGCGTAGTCCACGCCTTCGGGGTAGGGAAAGGCCATGGCCACGACGGAGCGCGCACCCTCGAGCACCAAGGCCGGATCGCGACGTAGGGGCATGTGGTTGGCAATGTATGCCATCCCGGCGTTCATCCCTGTCGCGAGCCAGTCCTCATATCGTCTCGCCTCATCCTCGGACACGTAGCCACACCTGGTCAGCGCGGTCCTGAAATGCCCGCGTGTCGGCGAGGGGGAGAGGGGGGGAGAAGAGTGTAGGAAAGCCTGCGACATCATTTGCGCCCGAAATCGGCGGGTATCTCCCCCCAAAGCTCCGTCTGCCATTTGAGCACGCGGCATTTCCATGTGTGGGTGCGCACCCATATCAGGGCCCGCCCCATGATTTCAAACAGTTTCCGGTTGGCCTCCGTGGGCTTCAGCTTTGTCTTGATCTGGCGGTTGCGGAGCCAGGACATCGCCGTCAAGGAGTCGGAGTAGAGTGTATGCCATGATCCCTCGCGATCCATGAGCGACAACGCATGGACAATGGCCAGAAACTCCCCGATGTTGTTGGTGGCGTCCTTGAAGGGGCCGATGCGGAAGATGACGCGTCCCGTCATGAGCTCCACGCCCTGATACTCCATTATGCCGGGGTTGCCCATGCAGGAGGCGTCGACGGCCCATCCGTTGAGGTCAATCTCCGGGATGGTCATGTAGTCGGGCTGCCCCGCCTTCGGCAGGCGGTGGCTGGAGGCCGAAGCCATCAGGGAGGCCAGGTCGTCGCGGTCGTCTTTGCGTGAGCCCTCGCGGAAGGCGCGCGCCGCCTCCTCCGAGGAGGAGAACCCTTTGTAGCGTGCCCCCTCGAATCCCTCCACCGCCTCGCGGGCGTCGTCCCAGTTGTCGAAGACGCCTGTGTGGCGCCCCTTCCACACCACGTAATACTTCTTGCCTGCTGCCATGTCAGTGAACAGTCTTCCGGATTGTCATTTCCCCAGTGCCGCCTTGCGTATCAGCTTGGGCACGTCGGTGTTGTCGAGGGCTCCGGTGAATAGCTCCGCCCCGGCGCCTATGGCGTAGAGGGGCACCATGTTGCCGGTGTGGTATCCGGTGGTCCACCCGATGCCCACGTGACGGCTCAGGATGTCGAACACGTCTGCGGTGAAGGCGTCGTAGTCCTGGTACATCGTGCTCTCCCCCTTGGCGTCGCGGGTGACGAAAGAGCGGTCGTAGGACTCGCGCAGGGCCCTGGTCTCCTCGTCGGTCAACGGCACGCCCTGCCAGAATCCCAGGTTGTTGCGCAGGAAAGCCTGCATCTCATCCCATGACATGATCTCCCCACGCCTGTCGCGTTCGCGGCATAGGTCGCCGAAGAAGTCTTTGGAGATTTTCTGGAAGTCGATGAGCGACAGGTCGGGGTTGCGCTCGTTGTCGCGGCGCCCCAGGGCCATGCCCCCCGTGTCGTGGTCGGCCGTCACCACGATCAGCGTCTCCTGCGGGTGCTCCTCGTAGAATTTGTAGGCCAGCCCGATGGATTGCTGGAAATTGAGGATTTCCTTGATGACGGTGCCCGGGTCGTTGGCATGTGCTGCCCAGTCGATGTTGCCCCCCTCGATCATGATGAAGAATCCTTTGTCGGCATCGCGCGAGGTGGTGGCTATGCAGGCCTCGGTGATCTCGCTCAGGGTCAGCGCCCCCGGGATGGAGTCGATGGTGTATCCGATCTGGTCCCAGTAGGCCTTTGGTGCGGTCAGGACCACCTTGTCGGCCCTGTCGGCCACATTTCGGTATTGCTCAATGCCCTTGACAAGGGTGTATCCCCCCTTCTCCTGCATGTCTCGCCGCCATTGGTCCACGCTCGCCTTATCGCCTCCGCTGACGAGCTTGAAGTCGCCTCCGGCCAGGAATGAGAGGCCGCTCTCCACGGCCCAGGGGGCGATGTTGTGTTTCTCATGGCGTCCCAGGGCATGGGCGTAGAAGGCCGAGGGGGTGGCGTCGTCGGCGGCCACGGATGTGGCCACGCCCACCTTGCGTCCGGCCCCGAGGAAGTCGCGTGTGATGCTGTAGAGGTCGGTGGAGTCGGGAGTCATGGCGACACGCGAGTTGACGGTCTTGCTCCCGGTGGAGAGGGCCGTGCCGGCGGCCGCCGAATCGGTGATGGGGGAGTTGTAGGAGTAGGTGCGCACCTGCGAGGCCACGGGGAAGGTCATCATCAGCAGAGGGGTGTCGCTCTTGAGGATGTCGCGGTTATAGGTCTCGGCGGCATTGACATGGCCCATGCCCATGCCGTCGCCTATGAAGTAGAATACGTATTTGGCTTCCTGGGCCGCACCTGTGAGGGCCAATGCGAGCAGTAGGATGGATGTGAGGATTCGGGTCATTTTACTTCGGGTCGATAGTGATAGTTGGCGCGGAGGGTGTCGAAGGTCTCCGGGGCGGCTTTCAGCATGGCGGTGTCCCTGCCTGGGTCGTATGACTCCATGATCATCTCCGCCGTGAGCCCCGCAGGCTCCCTGTAAGGCCCTTCCAGGCCGTCGGTGGAGGCGTGGAGGCCACAGAGGCGGTTGATGGCTTCAAGGGCCATGCGCGTGGCCCGCTGTTTCCCTTCGAGGGAGTATCCGGCGATATGGCAGGTGGCGTATTCGGCCAGCGATAGGAGCTCCCGGTCGAGGGCCGGTTCACCCTCCCAAGTGTCGATGATTGCCCGGATACGCCCCCCCTTGACCGCATCCTTCACGGCGGGGGTGTCTATGACCGGGCCACGTGCGGCGTTGACCAGAATCGCACCGGGCTTCATCAGTGCCACCTCCTCCTCGCCGATAAGGTGGAATGAGGGATGGTCGCCCTCCCGTGTCAGGGGGGTATGGAGCGTGACCACGTCGCATTGCGGCAGCATCTCGTGCAGGTCCATGTATTGGCGGTCGGTCATCCCGGCCTCGCGGCGCGGGGGGTCGCATACCAGCACCCGGGCCCCCAACAGGTCGCCCCAACGGGCCACGATGCTGCCTACATTGCCATGCCCCACCACTCCGATGGTCATCCGTGAGGGGTCGAACCCTTTGCGCAGGATCGAGCTCCAGACATATTGGGCCACACCAGGGGCGTTGCACCCCGGGGCGTTGGCCGTGGCTATTCCGGCCTGACTGCACCAGGGGAGGTCGAACTGGTCCATGCCTATTGTTGCCGTGGCTATTGCGCGGACCTTGCTGTCCTTGAGAAGGGCCTCGTCGCAACGTGTGCGGGTGCGTATGATCAGGGCGTCGGCGTCGCGGACCACTTCGGGTGTGAAGCCGAACTGGTCGGCGTACGCCACCTCGGCCTCGGGCTCAAGGCGCCCCTTTATGAAGGGGATGTTATCGTCTACTATTAGCTTCATTTTCTTTTGGGAGTGGTGGGAGGATTGGGAGTGGTGGGAGGATTGGGAGATTTGGTGTTGCTATGAGATCAGGAGGATATACTGGGCTGTGCACAGGAGTATCAGGATGGCTGCGCACACCCTGGGGCGCGGTAGCGACCATTGGGCGAAGAGCTGGGCTGTCTGCACGGCCACCGTCAGCCAGAAGGCGAGCAGGTAGACTTCGAACTCGCGATAGTCTATGGCCATGGCCACAAGACAGAACACTCCCAAAAGATTGACCACATTGTTGATTGACCGGATCCGGGAATTGCCTGCATAGAGCTTGACTGCTGCATTGAGCCCGATGAGGATGGCCACGAAGGCCCACCATGCGGTGACGGCCACCAGCATCGGCTGAGCCCCCAGGCTCGGCGCGGAGGGAAGCAGCTCCATGACATCCAGCCCCAACAGGGTGTCAAAAGGCACGAGCCCCAGACCGAATACACACCACCACGGGGCCGCCAGGCCCAGGAGGAAGGCCATCAGCTCCTTGAACCGCAGGGCTTTCATTATGCCCCAGGCCAGCGGGCACCACACCACGAGCAACAGGCATCCCCACTCTATCATCGTCCCGAGGGAGATGACGGTGGCGGCCACGAATATCTCCTGCGTGGAGTTGGCCTTGCGATAGCACCCCATGGCCAGGGCCATGGAAAGGAAGGAGGCGATGCCCACGGCCATTGCGCCGTTGAGGGCGCCGGAAAGGGCCGGCGTGGCGGCCGTCAGCAGGAATACCATCGAGGGCATGACCAGTTCGGTGCCCGGGATGAAGTCAAGGCGCTTGTTGAGCAGTTGCATCCCCACGGCCAGCATCCCTGCCACCCCGGCGCCTATGGCCGCGCCTGCGAGCGGGGAGACGCCCCAGTCTTCAGGAGGGGGCAGGATGGTGGAGAATGGTATGGCGCTGCCCGCGTCGGAGAGGGGTGTGGCGCCTGCCTGCAGCAAGAATGTGACGAGCATCATCGCGGCCCCGAGCAGTAGGGCGATGACCAGCACGCCGGGACCGATGGTGTGGCGTTGCATCATGGCTCGGTAGTGTGGGATGTGGCGGGTGTGCGTCCGATGTCGCGGCGATAATGGGCGCCGTCCAGCTTGATGAGGGAGGCTCCCTCGAGGGCCATTTCAGCGGCCACGGCCACGTTGCCGGCCATCGCGGCCACTGTGACGGCTCTCGCGCCGTGTGTCACCAGACGCCCTGTGGCGTCTTTCTCGACATCCCCGCCGAAGACTATGCATCCGATTTCTTCGGCCTCTTCGAGCCCCTTGACGGCCTCAGGGCGCCCTGTGCTCTTCGGGTATCCCCCTCCGGCCACCACGACAGCCACGCAGGCCTGTGGCGACACCTTGATCTCGGTGTCTTGGAGAGTGCCCTCGGCCATGGCGCAGAGCAGGTCGACGATGTCTGTCTCCAGGCGCGGCAGTATCACCTGCGCCTCGGGATCGCCAAGGCGCACGTTGTATTCCAGCAGCACAGGCTCCCCGCCATCGTTCTTGACGCCGAAATACAGGAATCCCTTGTAGCCCAATCCCCTCTCGGAGAGGAGCGCCATTGTGGGGGCCACGATGCGCCTGTCCACCTTTTTCATGAAGTCCTCGTCGGCCCATGCCACTGGCGAGTATCCCCCCATGCCACCGGTGTTGGGGCCTGTGTCGCCGTCGCACAGACGCTTGTAGTCCACCACCGGAGGGAGCGTCACATAGTGCTCGCCGTCGGTGGCGATGATCACCGAACATTCCTTCCCTGGCACGTAATCCTCTATTATCACCGTGTCGGAGGCGGGTCCGTATAGGCCGTCGAGCATGTCTGCGAGGCAGTCCTTGGCGTCGGGGAGGTTTTCGAGCAGGGCCACTCCGCATCCTCCGGCCAGGCCGTCGGCCTTGAGCACGTATGGGGGTGTGCGCGTCTCCATGAACGACATCCCTTCGTCGAGGGTGTCGGTGGTGACAGACATGCTGCGGGGCGTCGGTATCATGGCTTCGGACATGAATTCCTTGGCCATCTCCTTGCTGGTCTCCAGGCGCGCTGTCTCGGAAGGGGGCGCTATCACTGCCACCCCCTCTGCGATCAGGGCGTCGGGCAGTCCGGTGGCCATGTGCTCGGTGGGGGCGACGACCACTATGTCGATGTCGTGCTCGGCCACAAACCCTCGTACTGCGTCAGTGTCGCCGACATCCAGCCCGGTGGCCTGTATGGCCCCGGGATAGTTGCCGGGAGCGGTGTAGAGCTTGCCAAGGCGGGGGCTGCCGAGCAACCTCCACGCCAGGGCCGATTCGCCACCCCCCTTCCCTATGAGCAGTATGTTGGGATTGGTGTTCATTCGTCTTCTTTTCCTTCTTCTTTTCTGCGGCGTGAGCGCATTTTCATGTCAGAGAAACGGTGGGTCGACTCCGGCGGGAGCGAGGGTCCCTTGTCAAAGATCTCGCGTGTCTGTCCGGAGCGGTCGAAGGGTTTGCGGTCTCGGTCGAAGGGTTTGCGGTCGCGGTCGAAGGGTTTGCGGTCTCGGTCGAAGGGCTTGCGGTCGCGGTCAAAAGGCTTGCGGTCGTGGTCGAAGGGTTTGCGGTCGCGGTCGAAAGGCTTGCGGTCGCGGTCGAAAGGCTTGCGGTCGCGGT
>CAZHCM010000088.1:0-8315 GCA_964531005.1 uncultured Sangeribacter sp.
AATGGTCGAAGAATTGCTGGAGACGGCGGGTGATGTCCTTGCGGTTGCGACGCTCGCGCAGGTTGTGCTCCTCGCCGTTGTACTGCAGCATCCAAACCGGCTTGCCCAGGCGGCGCAGGGCCATGAAGAGCTCGATGCCCTGATACCAGGGCACAGCGCCGTCATTGTCATTGTGCATGATGAGCAGGGGGGTGTTGACGCGGTTGGCGTGGAAGACGGGCGAATTGGCGATATACAGCTCCGGGGCGTCCCAGAGGTTGCGCCCGATGCGGCTCTGGCCGATCTCATACTGGGCCTGGCGGGAGTCGCCCGTGCCCCAGCGAATGCCCCCGTAGGCCGAGGTCATGTTGGAGACCGGGGCGCCGCTGCCGGCGCAGGCGAACATGTCGGTGCGAGTCACCAGGTAGGCCGTCTGGTAGCCTCCCCAGCTCTGGCCGTCGATGCCGATGCGCTCCTTATCGATCCAGGGATAGCGGCGGCACATCTCCTCGGCGCCCGAGCAGACGAAATTGTAGGCGCATTCACCCGGCACGCCCGCCTTGTAGTGGATATCCGGCACGAACACGACATATCCACGGCTGACGTAAAAAGGGTAGTTGACCCAGCTCCAGGAAGGCTCCATGGTGTAGTGGCGGTAGAGCTCCTCGCTCCCCGTCTCGTAGAATACGCAGAGCATGGGATACTGCTTCGACTCGTCGAGGTCGTCAGGCACGTAGAGGACTCCCTCGGAGGGGGTGCCGTCATATGCGTTCCAGCGCACGAGGCGAGCCGTGCCCCAGGAGTAGTCCTTCATCTGGGGATTGGCGTCGCTGACGCGCTTACCCTTGGCGAAATCACCCTTCTGCGCGATGTAGATGTCGGGCGAGGTCGAGAAGTTGGCCTTCACATAGGAGTATGTGGGGGCGTTCTTGGCGCGGCGTATCTGCGAGAACATGTATCCGTCGAGCACCTTGAGCGAAGGAGCAGCCCCCTTCGAGCCCGACGGCACCTTCAGCATCGCCAGGCCGTTGCGCTTGTCGGTAATGTCGAACACGCCCAGGAGTATCTCCTCGCCGGGATTGATGAAACGTCTCTCCTCGTCGGTCTCGATGAAACGGTACTGACGCTGGTGGCGGCGACCGTCGCCGTCGGTCAGGTTGACAGGCGCGCGCTTCCCCTTGGGGTCGAGGCTCCAGATGTCGAAGCGGTCGTAGACGAGCAGGGCTCCGTCGTCGGCTGTCCAGCCAAGCAGCCCGTAAGGCTGCGGCACCATCGGGTGGTCGTCAGTCTCGTCCCAGAGAGGGTAGGGCACCTTGGAGGAGACGTTAAGCGTGGTGTCGGCGGCGATGTCGTAGACGAAATAGTCGCGGTCGTCAAACCACACCACATACTTGCCACGGGGCGACAGCTCGGCTGTCTCCTTGTAGGCCGAGGCGAAATGGTAGCGGCGGTCGTCGGGGTTGCTCAGGCTGATGAGCGAGAGCTTCTCCGGAGCGTTGTAGTCCCACTGGTGGGAGACGATGTTCTCAGAGGGGTCGTGGAGCAGCACCCATTCGCCATCCCAACGGTCGGAGGGGTCCACGGTGACAAGAGGGTCGGTGTTGGTCATCACCACTTCGTTTGACCCGGCGAGGTCGAAGACTGCGGGGAAGGTGCGCTTGCGGGCCTTGTCGACATTCTTCAGCTCCTGCGGCGGGGTGTAAGGGGCGTCCCAGCGCCAGATGTCGAGGGTGGGGTTTTCGAAGTCCACGATCGTGGTGTCGTCAGGGGCGACCACATAGCCCAGCCCCGCTATGAGGCGGTTGCCGTCGTGGGAGAAACGGGGAGTGGTGTACTGGTTGAAACGCAGGAGGTACTTCTCGCGCTGCTTCATCTCCTCGCGATACTCCTTTTCGAGACGCGCCTGCGTGGTTGAGTCGTTGGAGTGGGGACGGGCCAGGTTGGGGAAGGTGCGGGTCCAATAGGAATAGACCATCTCCTCAGGCTGCGGATGCGCCTCGGAGAGATCGACCAGGAAGAGGCGCGTGTCGCGCGTTCCGGTCTCTATCGAGTCGTCGGAAGCGGTGTATGCCATGCGTCGACCCTTCTCGTCGAAGACTGGGGCGCCGTAGTGTCGCTTCTCGCGGTCGAGCAGATAGAAGGAGGTGTCGGGGAGGTTGATCAGGCCCAGGCCGTCGGTGGCCGTGGAGTCGCTCTCGTGATGCTTGAGCGAGACGGCGAGGCGCGAGCCGTCGCGCGACATGGCATAGTCCTTGCTCCAGCGGAGCACCTTTTTCACTCCCGAGGGGAGATGGCGCACCACCAGCGGGCGACCCGCCTCCTTGTCCTTCAGCGCCTTGGGGGAGATGAGCGTCGTGTCGCTGCTTTGGTATGCAAGCCAGTCGCCCCCAGCCTTGCCCAGCGTGAACCCTATGACGCGCGGCACCATCTCGACGCGTCCTGTAGAGAGGTTGACGATGGCCATTGAGTCCTGTGGGGCGTCGAAATCCTTTTTCTTGTCGATCTTGGCCTGCCGGGAGTCCTTGAATGGCGGCTTGACGAGGGCCACGGCCCAACGGGAGTCGGCCGTGAAGGAGGGGTTGTAGCCGCGCGGGATCTCGATGCGCTTGCCGTTGGAGGTGTTGTATAGGGTCAGGACGCCGTCACCCTCCTGGGGGTTGATGGAGTAGGCGGCCCACTGCCCGGAGTTGGAGAGCTGGTGGTTGCGCACCAGGTTCCAGGAGTCGAACGAGTCGTGGTCGAGGGCTTTCTTGGCCACTGCGCCTCCCGAAGAGAGCAGGAGGGCGGCGAGGGCCGCAATTGTGGTCTTTTTCATGAGTTATAGGTCAGAGTGTTATGGAATGAAGGGAAGCCACTGCACGGGGGCGAGAGTCACTGCACCTTGTGCAGGTCGTGTCCCATGCGAGTCTTCTTGGTGTGCATGTAGAAGCGGTTGTACTCGTTGGGCTCCACCTCGATGGGGACGTTCTCCACGATCTCCAGTCCATACCCCTCCAGGCCGATGCGCTTGGTGGGGTTATTGGTCACCAGGCGCATCTTGCGCACCCCCAGGGAGTGGAGGATGTTGGCGCCCACGCCATAGTCGCGCTCATCGGCGCGATGGCCGAGATGGAGGTTGGCGTCGACGGTGTCGAGCCCCTCCTCCTGGAGCTTGTAGGCCTTGATCTTGTCCATCAGGCCGATGCCGCGCCCCTCCTGGTTGAGGTAGATGACGGCCCCGCGCCCCTCCTTCTCGATGAGCTCCATGGCCTTGTGGAGCTGCTCTCCGCACTCGCAGCGCTTGGAGCCGAAGATGTCGCCCGTCATGCACGACGAGTGCACGCGCACGAGCACCGGCTTGCCGTCGGCCACGTCACCCTTGATGAGGGCGATATGCTCCAGGCCGTTGTCTTTCTGGCGGAAAGGCACGAGGCGGAAATCTCCGTAGGCCGTGGGCATGTTGACCTCCTCGCCACGCTCCACCAGGGAGTCGTGTTTCAGGCGGTAGGCTATGAGGTCGCGGATGGAGATGAGTTTCAGGCCCCACTCGTCGGCGCGGCGGCGCAGCTCCGGCAGGCGGGCCATGGAGCCGTCGTCGCTCATTATCTCCATGAGGGTCGCCACAGGCTGGAGCCCGGCCAGGCGCGCGAGGTCGACGCCGGCCTCGGTGTGGCCCGAGCGTTGCAGCACGCCGCGGTCCTGGGCGTAGAGGGGGTTGATGTGGCCCGGGCGCCCGAAGGTCTCAGGCTTGGAGGCAGGGTCGGCCAGGGCCTGGATGGTGGCCGCGCGGTCCTGGATGGAGACGCCGGTGGAGCATCCTTCGAGCTTGTCTACCGTCACCGTGAAGGGGGTACCCAGCACCGAGGTGTTGTCCTCCACCTGGCGGTCGAGCTGGAGACGCTTGCAGAGCTCTATGGGCATCGGCACACAGAGCACGCCGCGGGCGTTCTTGAGCATGAAGTTGACGGCCTCGGGCGTGACCTTCTCGGCCGCCATGATGAGGTCCCCCTCGTTCTCGCGGTCTTCGTCATCGACCACGATGACGAACTTTCCGTCGCGAAAATCCTTCAGGGCGTCCTCTATGGAATCAAGTTTTATTTTTTCTGACATTTTGTGGGATTGTGATTATGCTGGTTGAACTTTCTCGGAACTGGTCTCCTCCCCCGGCACGCGGAAGAGGGAGAAGTTGACGCTGCCGTAGACCCGTTGCTCCTTGAAGCCAGGGAGACGCGAGAAGTCATGCGCCTTCGAGTGCTCCACGATGACGAGCGAGCCGGGGGCCACGGCGCGGGAGGAGAGGATGAGACCCGGCACTTCGGCGAAGCGCGGGTGGTCGTAGGGAGGGTCTGCAAACACGATGTCGAACGGCTCCCCCTTGTAGGATGATAGGAACTTGAAGACATCCCCCCGCACCGGGTGCAGGGCGTCGTCGCCGAGCTTCTCCTTGACGGAGCGTATGAAGGCGTATTGCGTCTGGGCCATCTCCACGGCCGTCACTTCGGCGGCCTCGCGAGACAGGAACTCGAACGAAATGGCTCCCGTGCCCGCGAAGAGGTCGAGCACGCGCTTCCCCTCGATGTCCTCTATATTCTCGATGACGTTGAAGAGGTTTTCGCGTGCGAAGTCGGTGGTGGGGCGTGCCGTGATGTTGCGCGGCACCTCGAATCGGCGTCTGCCGTATTTTCCTCTGATTATTCTCATAAGTCAAAAATTAGTGGTCTCGACGCCGCCGCAGAAGCGGCTCAGCACATCGGCCACCTGGCCAGTCTGGGCAGCATCGCCGAAGAGTGGCACGCGGGCCTTGGCCGGGTCGAGGCCGCAGGTCAGCATGGCGTTGAGGAGATGGTAGGCCGTGTCCGAGGGGGGCATGGCCGGGCGGGTGGCCGCGCACTGGAGGGCGCCGTCGCGAAGGAGGATGATGTCCGTGGCCTCAGGGCGCAGGAACACCCCTGCCGCCTCCCCCCCGGGGCATAGCGAGCGCAGGCGGTCGAGCGAGAGCGCCTGGGCGCATCTCACGCGGGCCCCGGGGAACGTGCGGGCCAGAAATGCCTTCAGCCCCGGCGCCAGCGAGTATAGCGCCACCGGCCTCCCTGCATCGGCCATCTGGCGGGAGGCGTCGGCGGTGTCGCGCATCACGTCGGCAGCCGTCCCAGGGTATATCGCCGTGAAAGACTCCTCGGCATTGTCGGAGTCGGCCACTTCGACGGGCACCCATGCCACGTGGGGGGTGTCGATGACGATGAGGGCCGAATAGTCGTCGAGCACCTGAGGGTTGTCGTAGACCGCATTCTGGATGCGCCCTGCGAGGGCCTCGGGGTCGTCGGGCCAGGAGACGTCCATAAGGAGGCGCGGGGCCACTTCCGGGCGCCCTATGGCATGCAGGACCGCACGTGCCCCCGTGCGGGAGAACGTGGCCTCAAGACGCCATTGACCCGTGTCGGCACGGTCGGCAGCCGCGCCACGATTATTGATGTCAGCCATAGGCAAAACTCATATTTGACCACAAAAATAGACAAAATATCGCACACTTCCAACAATTTTTTCCGTCGAGGATTGCCGGAACAGCCGGAAGTTAGTAAATTTGTCGCCATGAGCAATCCGCAGCCCCCCTCCCTGACTGACAGACCGGCCTCCGGCGGCCTCAACCGCGCCATAGGACGCCTGGCCCTTCCGGCCATTGTCAGCAACATCACCGTGCCCCTCCTGGGGCTGAGCGACACCACCATCTCGGGCCATCTCGGCAACGAGGCCGCCATCGGGGCCATAGCCGTAGGGTCGATGATGACCAACGTGGCCTATTGGCTCTGCGGATTCCTGCGCATGGGCACGACGGGCCTTGCTGCGGAGGCGTATGGGGCTGCTGACCGCGACCGCCAGATGATGACTCTCTGGCGCGCCGTGAGCGTGGCCCTTTGCATCGGGTGCCTGCTCACCCTGCTCCAGGCCCCGCTGTGCGCATTGCTGCTCGAGATCACGGGCGCCACGCCCGACGTGCGCGGCATGGCGGGTCAATACTACACCATCTGCATTTGGGGCGCCCCGGCGATGCTGGTAACGATGGCCCTGACGGGGTGGATGATAGGTATGCAATGCACCGTCTATCCGATGGCCGTGGCCATCATCACCAATCTTATCAACATCGGCGCGAGCGTGGTGTGCGTCTTCCCTTTAAGGATGGGTTTCCCGGGTGTCGCGCTCGGCACATTGATCTCGCAGTGGTGCGGGGTGGCGCTCTCGGTGTACTTTGCCACGCGTCTCGGGGCGCGATGGTCGCCCTTGTGGCGCAAGGGAGCCGGAGAGCGTTGGCGCTCCATAACGCGCGGCGACGGGCTGGGAAAGTTCTTCAAGGTCAACAGCGACCTTTTCTTCCGCTCCTTTTGCATCATGTCCGTCTCGATGAGCGTGACTTCCATCGGGGCGAGGCTGGGCACCGTGACGTTGGCCGGCAACGCCGTCATAGTGCAGTTCTTCATCTTCTATTCCTATTTCATGGACGGCTTCGCCTTCGCCGGCGAGGCGTTGACCGGAAAAGCCAAGGGAGCCTCCGACGTGGGGGCCATCAGGCGGGTGATTCGGCGGCTGCTCTGGTGGTGCGGGGGAATTGCCGGGGCGTTCACCCTCATCTACGCCTTCGCAGGGTCGCCGATCGTGGATTTCATCACCGACGAGGAGAGCGTGCGCCGGCAGGTGGAGGCCTATCGTTGGGTGGTGGTCCTGCTACCATGCGTGTCGGTGGCTGCATTCATCACCGACGGCTTCTACATCGGCATGACCAGCACCCGCCCGCTGCTATGGGCCACCCTGGCGGGAGCCACCCTCTTCTTCGCCATCTCCCTGCTCCCCACGCTGGCCCATCCTCTCTCCAACACCCTCCTCTGGACCGGCTTCCTGACCTACCTCGTCACCCGGGGAGGCATCCTCCTGCTCCACCTCCCCAGCCTTCTGCGCCCCCTGGCCACGGCCACGGCCAAGTGAGCCGCGGCATGAGAATATTGGGGGTGAGAATTGTTGTAAGGATATGATAAGATTTGTAAATGCCAAGATAAATATCGGGCTCAACATCACGGCGCGTCGGCCAGATGGGTATCATGACCTTCAGACTGTCTTCTATCCTGTCGGGGTCCTCAATGGCACGCCTGAAAACCCGGAGCCTTTCTGCGATATTCTCGAAGCGGAGTCGCTCTCTGTCAACCACGAGGCTGAGGGCATAGCCTCCAACGAATCCCTTGCCCCTGTCAGCTACGAGACGCATGGCATCGCCTATCGTCTGACGGGGCGGCGGGTGGAGTGCCCGCCGGAGAAGAACCTGCTGATGCGGGCCGGCACGCTCTTCGCAGAGGCATTGGCTCGGGAAGGCCTCGACCTGCAGAAGGGGCTGGTACTTACACTCGACAAGCACCTGCCCGACGGTGCCGGACTGGGAGGGGGGAGCGCAGACGCCTCCTTTGCCCTGACCTTGCTCAACGACCTGCACGGGCATCCCTTCACGGAGGACGCGCTCGAGGAGATGGCGTTGGCGCTCGGCGCGGACTGCCCGGTGTTTGTGCGCAACCGCCCCGCCTACGCCGAAGGGGTGGGGGAGAGGCTGGAGCCAATCGACCTTGACCTGAGTGGATGGTGGTGCGTGGTAGCCAAGCCCCCGGTCTACGTGTCCACACGCGAGGCTTTTGCCGGCGTCACCCCGAGGAAGCCCGAGCGCCCGCTGCGCGAACTGATGCGCCTCCCCGTTGAGCGATGGCGCGGCGAGGTGAGCAACGATTTCGAGGCCTCCCTCTTTCCCGGGCACCCCGAGCTCCCTGCCCTCAAGCAGCTTCTCTACGACCAAGGGGCAGTCTACGCCTCGATGTCGGGGAGCGGCTCTTCGATCTACGGCCTCTTCCGCACGCGCCGCGAGGCGCAGGACGCCATAGAAAAGTTGCCGGCACAAACCGTTGGCACCCCTTGTTTGTTGACTAAATAAGCCGGAGCCACAGGTTTTTATGCCTTCCTGAGGGAAAGTGCAGAAAATGGCTCGGTTTTTGCAGTGAAAACAGACATATGACACACCGCCATGGGAAAGCATAGACACTATAGAAACAATGACAATCGCCGCGACGCCCGTCAGGAGCGTGGGGGCGCATCCAATACCGACAATATGGAAAACAACGTAGAGAATACAGAGAATCTTGAGAACGTCGAGAACCTTGAGAATACAGACAACGTGACCCTCAACGACGACTTCGCAGGCGAGGCCGAGGACACCCAGGCCGAGCAGGAGGTCAACACGCTCGAAAACCAGCTTGCCGACGCGCAGGCCGCCCTGGAGAAGGAGAAGAAGGAGTATATGTTCCTTATGGCGGAGTTTGACAACTTCCGCA
>CAZHCM010000089.1:0-8314 GCA_964531005.1 uncultured Sangeribacter sp.
TAGGGCACGGTGGCGATGGTCACCTTGCCGCCGGCGCAGCCGATGACGAGCTGGCCATGCTCCTCGCTGTCGAGGTTGAGCAAGATTCCCCCCTCCACAAACCCGGGCTGCAGGCCGTTGGCGCCGATCAGGCCCTGCTCCTCGTCGACGGTGAAGAGGGCCGTCAGGGGCCCGTGCACGAGCGAGTCGTCAAGCAGGACTGCCATGGCTGTGGCGCAGCCCATGCCGTTGTCGGCGCCAAGGGTGGTGCCATCGGCCTTGACCCAATCGCCGTCGACGATGGTGGTGATGGGGTCGGTCAGGAAGTCGTGCACCTTGTCGCCTCGCTTCTCGGCCACCATGTCCTGATGGCCCTGGAGAATGATGGCCGGGGCGTTCTCATGCCCGGGGGTGGCGGGTTTGGTCATGGCTACGTTGCCCACCTCGTCGGTCTTGACGGGTATGCCGTGGCGTTCGGCCCACTGCACGAGGAAAGTGAGCATCTTGTCGAGGTGGTGCGTGGGACGGGGCACCTTGGTTATCTCATCGAAGCATTCCCACACGAGGCGGGGCTGCAGGTCTGTGATTTTCATGGATGTTGTGGGGTGTTATTATTGTTGGTTCTTATATTTTGCGTAAGCGTTGGCCATCTTGGTGTGATAGCCGCGACGGGCGTACGAGGCGCCGTTGAATTTGCGGGCAAATCCGGCCCAGTTCTTGGCCTTGAGGTCGGCGAGCATTCCGGAGTTGGTGATGAAGGCGGCGAAGAGCTCGAGCTGCTGGAGCTCGCTGTGCGACATGCGCCTCACCATCTCCCCTACCGTGGAGCATCCGCAGGCCTTGTAGTTGAAGCCTCCGATCTGGAACATTCCCCAGAAGGTCCCGAGGTTGGCGGCGTCGCAGTTGACGCGTCGCGCCTCGGTGAGCTGGGTCCATTCCCGTTTGGCATAGCCTGAAAGCCCCTCGGGGGTCTTGGCGCTCTTGTCGCCGGCAGATTTGGTCTTGGCCTTGAAGCGGGTGTACATTGAGCGGTCGAAATTGACCACCGGCACGCCCGGCGCCCAGAAACCTTTCATCTGCCCGCCCGACTCAATGTCGACCACTGCCTGTATGGCAGCCACCTCGACGCCCAGTTCGCGGGCCACGATCTCGAAATCCTCGTGGCTCAGGCCTGTGTATCGGGTCTTGGCATCGGCTGCCGGCAGGGAGTCGGTGTCTTCGGCGTATGCTTCCAATGAATCTGCCGAGGAGCGTGCCACGGAGTCCGCAGCCAACTCGGCTGTCAAGGTGTCGGATGGGCCGGCCGATCCGGAGGCGGGGGCGCCGTGGCAGGCGCTCCACCCCGCGCCCGCAGCCAGAAGGGCGGCGACCGCAAGGGTCGCCGCCATCTTCGGGCGCGGCGGCATCATAGCCCGGCCACTTTTTCAAGCACGCGGCACAGATGGCGCCAGAACTTCTCGGTGGTGGGAATGTTCAGTTTCTCGTCGGGCGAGTGCACGCCGGTCATCGTGGGGCCGAAGCTGACCATGTCGAGCTTCGGGTAGCGCGACAGGAAGAGGCCGCACTCCAGGCCGGCATGGATAGCCTTGATGGCGGGCTTGATGCCGTAGAGCTCCTCATAGGCCTCGGCGGAGATCTTCATGATACGGCTCTCCATGTTGGGGGCCCAGCCGGGATAACCGTCGGAGTGGCTGACCTCGGCTCCGGCGAGCTGGAAATGGGCCTCCACCTGACCGGCGATGTCGTTCTTGCGCGACTCCACGCTGGAGCGCTGCGAAGTGGTGACCTTGATCTTGTCGTCCTCGATCATCTTGACGGCGGCCAGGTTGGTGGAGGTCTCGACGAGGCCCTCGAGGTCGCGGCTCATGGAGAAGACTCCGTGGGGGGCGCTGTAGAGTGCGCGCACCAGGGCCAGGGAGGTCTTGGAGTCGATGCAGTATTCGGGGCGGTCGACGGTCTCGATGACGAGGTTCATCGAAGGCTCGATCCCCTTGTACTCGCCACGGATCTCCTCGGCATATTCGTTGAGGCGGTGCACGAGTGCCTTGTGGTGCTCGGAGTCGATGCCGAAGATGGCGTGGGCCTCGCGCGGGATGGCGTTGCGGAGGTTGCCACCGTCGAAGGATGCCACTTCGATGTTCCAGCGCTGAGAGCACTCCCAGATGAAGCGGGCGATGACCTTGTTGGCGTTGGCGCGTCCCAGATGGATGTCGCCGCCGCTATGGCCGCCGAGCAGTCCGCTGACGCTCACGCGCAGATAGACGAAGTTTTCGGGCGAGAGGCTGCGGTTGTACTTGAAGATGGCGGTGGTGTCGATTCCGCCGGCGCATCCCACGAATATCTCGCCGTCGTCCTCGGAGTCGAGGTTGATGAGGATCTCTCCCGAGAGCATGTCCTTGCCGAGGTTCTGAGCGCCTTCGAGGCCGATCTCCTCGTTGACGGTGAAGAGGGCCTCCACGGGACCGTGCTTGAGGTCGGGGTCGATCATGACGGCCAGGGCTGCTGCCATGCCGATGCCGTTGTCGGCGCCGAGCGTCGTGCCGCGGGCCTTGACCCACTCGCCGTCGACGTATGTGTCGATGGGGTCTTTCATGAAGTCGTGCTTGGTGTCGCCGTTCTTCTCGGCCACCATGTCCATGTGTGCCTGGAGCACAACGACGGGTGCGTCCTCAAGGCCGGGGGTGGCCCCCTTGCTCATCACCACGTTGCCGCAGTCGTCGGTCTTGGCTTTGATGCCGTGCTTCTTGGCGAAGTCGAGGAGATACTCGCGGATCTGCTCTTCGTGGCAGGAGGGGCGGGGCACCTTGGTGATTTCATCGAAACAGCGCCAGATCAGCTCCGGCTTCAGGTCTTTTACTTCCATTGCTATTGTACTTTTGGTTGTTGTTTTTCCGGTATTATGGGGTCAGGAGCGCCCCGTGTCGGTAGCGGTCGCTTACCCTTTGGGCGGATTGACCGCCCAAAGATACACATTTTTTGCGGATTGACAAAATCGAGGCCTATTTCTTTAGATGAAGACGTCCGGGGCCGGGTGATTGCCAAGAAACATGATGTCATAGATAGGGAGATAGGTGACGCGGCCGGAGGTCTGGATGCTGGCATCGTTGGAAAGCACATAGCCCTTCTTGATGCGATAGTCGGGAGTAGACATAAGAAAATCTGAGAGCCGACATCATGTCCATGCCTCCAATCCTATATTAGCCAGCGGTTTAGAACATACAACCATATAGCAAAACACACTTTTCTATCCATTTTCAGGCCAAAATAATACACTTTTCCATCCGTTTTTGGGATGTAAAAACACACTTTTCCATCCAAAAATGCCATAGAAAGACACACTTTTCCATCCTTTGATAGAGCATCCCCCATAAGATTATTGTTTGTAACTATTGTTTACTGCATCTTGCAGTTCTTCATCTGATACGTCTCTACAAAAGATATAGTAAACCTTTGTATCGGTCGAAGACGCACCACCATAGACCCCCACATAACCTGATCCCTTAGTCACAGATTTGGTTTCTAACAATTCCCATCCTTGTAAAGACATATAATTCAGCGCTCCAATCAAGGAGGTAAATTTCAAATCTTTGCCGTTATCATCTTGTATTGGTTGCGACTTCGTGTTCGTACCATCATCCAATTTGATGCAGTTTTTATTAAACTCCATTTCGACAAAAATTTTCTTAGCTTGAGCATTAGAGCATGCACACATGAAAGCAAGAAGTAAAGGGGCGATTGATTTCATACTGTATCCAAATTATAC
The DNA here is from genome assembly GCA_964531005.1 of uncultured Sangeribacter sp. Classification (GTDB taxonomy): domain Bacteria; phylum Bacteroidota; class Bacteroidia; order Bacteroidales; family Muribaculaceae; genus Lepagella. Next base: position 3,743 of record CAZHCM010000089.1, read on the forward strand.
TGGGTTATTCATGCGTCATTTATATCTCCCCCTTTTTGGGGAGATACTCTGCTATGGAAACGTAGCTGTTTCCATAGCAGAGTGGGTCTTTAGAGGGACTGGATGTAATGGAGCGGGTATTCGAGCATTTGGGCTATCACTTCATCCTGCATCCCGTGCTTTCGGAGATTGCGAACGTTCTTTCGAAGAATGTTCTTCTCCGCGAAGCGGACGGCGCTTTCGTGATCGAGCTCCTTGAAGTAGGATTGGGAGTAGGCCACGACCTCCTCCTTGCTGAGATTGCCGGTCGACGAGGCGGCGAAGATCTCCTCGTAGTCACCCGTCTTGTAGGGCTTTGATTCTTTTGTCAGATTCTCCATATTCTTTATCAGATAAAGGAGCCTTTCGAGCTCGGTTTTACAGTCATCCCACTCTTAGGCACTTGCGGCAGGGCGATGAAGACAAGGTTCATCGTGTCGTTGTAGAGCTCATGGGACTCTCGCTCCATAAGTGCCATCTCCTTGACAAGTCGCTTTTCCCTCCCTTCCATGTTGAAGTCAGTCAGCACCACACAGTAGACAGGGTCTATCTCGTACTCTATGCCGCGTATGCCCTGGCTGACGATTGCCCTGCATATGTAAAACAGCATCCGGTTGGGGAAGTTCTCCACCTCCTCCTGCTGCATCTCGACTATGAAGTGCTTCCCTTCATCGGTGGTGCAGTATACGTCATATATTATCTTCTTACCGTTGATATGCTCAGGAATTATCTCCTTGTCGTGAAACTCCACATCCGTTATACGCATGCGTCCCTCAAAAAGAGCATTGAGAAACCGCATGAGAATGTCCTTCCTCTCCTCCGAACCGAAGACGCGTTTGAAGCCGAAGTCTGTGAGGAGTCGGATAAACTCCTTATCAAGGGGATTCGGTATCTCTTTCTTTTTCTGTGACATGGCAATTGGGGATTCTTGGACAAAGATACACAATATTCCTGTAATGACAAAATTTGCGAGGATTTTCGTGGGGGAGGAGGACTTTTGAAAATGCGGGGGCATCGCTTCTTGGAGCGACGCCCCCGCATTTTACGAGGCACTCTGGATTATATCTTGGCTACGTCAATATGGCAGAGGGGATATTTTTAGAGTGTTAGATAGATATCAAATGTTTCTTCCAGTAGCGAGTCGTCAATGGTGGTACTTTATGGTCACCCCATCAATCATGAAGAGATACACCTGCCCCGCCGGGAGTGCCACAGACACCTGACTTGCACCGTCGGGCACGGCGGGAAGCTCGGCGACCTTGAGGCCTCCAAATGTGTAGATTGACACATGCTCGCCTCCCTTGAGACCCGTTATCACTATATTCAAGCCGTCGCTATCCAAACGGTAAGGGATTGTCTCCAGATTGCCTACCCCGTTGACATAGTCGTAATCGACATCATGCGCATAGACATAGTCGGCGTCCAGGGTTGCATCGGAGTCGAGAGCCGGTATGGTGTAGACACCATTTTCTGCCACATCCGATGTCACGTCCTCGCCGTTTAGCGCCACATCGGAAATGGCCCATCCCTCGGCGGGAATGAGACGGACCTCCACCGGTTTCCCCTTTGCCACGCTTGCTATGACAAGGCCATGGCCTGATATGTTGGCTGTGAGCTTGACGTTGTCGGGATCATCCGGCTCAACAGGCTCGACCGGCTCGAGTGATTGCTCCGGAGGCATATAGGTGAATTCATAGTTCTTGACTGCTGATGAATGGGCCTGCGTCTTTACGAAACCGTAGGGGAGATATATGGAATAGTCGCCGCTCAAAGTGAGGGGGTTCTCCTTGAATGAGATGATGAGTGTTACGCTATCGTCACCCTGCCACTCGCAACGGATCGGATCAGAAGTGAAAGAGATTAGTTTGTCGTCCTCCCAAATCTCGGCGGTCACGGTCTCACCCTCCGGCACCTGAATTCTCTCGGGAGTCTTGAAATTGTAGTAATGGAGGTCTTTGAAGTCTATTCTGATCTCATCCAGAGGCGAGCCAGTGCTTCGATCCACTATCGCACCCTGCTCAGGAGTGACTGAGACATATTCTCCACTCGGGATGTAATACCACTCAAGCGTGGTGGAGTGAGCCAGGCGATACTCAAAACACGTACTCTCATTGCCCGCGAAGGTCTCTGGATCATAGATCCAGCCCTCAGGAATAGTGATTACGAGGTCAGCGTATGCTTCCCATTCAGAGGTATAATCCATTCCGAGGAATTCAAAGTCAACCGTCACCTGCCCATTGACAACAGGGAAGCTCCGGTCGTCGACTTGATCGTACGTACGCAGTCGCACCTGAGGCAGTGTTGCGTTTGGATGCGGATTTGCAAGAGCGAAGGGCACATAGCCACCACGCACCCGTACAGTCTTGGGAAGGTATGTGTTCCCGTATAGATCCGTGGATTCTTTGATGTTCCAGGTCACGCTCAATATCACCTCCGACTCGGTCTCCCTATGCGTAACGGAAGCGGCTTCGTAGAGAGGCACCAAATCTTCTTTCCCCGGCTTGGTGAAGCCTTCGGGATCGAGGTTGGGGAAAGGGTATGTGATGGAGGTAGCCTCATTGGTGGCGCCACTGGAAGTGACCACTGTGCCGGCAGGTACGCGGATTGAATAGCTCCATTTGGAGAGAGTGAAGCCCGGATCGATTACCAGGGCATGGTTATTCTCCTCATCCGTAAGCTCAGACTCTTTAAACTTGGCCTCGCCGATGGCGAATCCGTTGCGGTAGATGGTGCCGACGGCTTCGGGATTGACAGTGAAAGCCTCACCCCCGGTGTCCCAATAGGAGGTGATCATGCGAACGGACGTGATTTCCCAGTCGCTCCAGGCAGGACCGGTGGGATCAGGGTCGTACCACACCAGCGTGGGGGCGGTGGCAAAGCCGGATAGCACTCCCAGAAGAGCGGCGGTAATGATTAAATAAAGTTTCTTCATCTCAAGTTAGGGATTAAGTTAGGATTATTGGGCAAAGGTACGCAAATTTTCCCGAAGCGACAAAATTTGGACGGTTTTCGAGCCAAATTTCTGTGCCAGTGGCAGAGAGTGACTGGCAGGGAAGTATTAAAAAAGCTAAAAAAGGGGCCGGGGCTGGGGGCCGTTTGGCAAAATAGTATTACTTTTGTGTGCCTTTCTGCCGACTGGCTCCCTGGAGCTTCGGAGGCAAGGACTCAACTTGTAAAACTATACAAAAAGACTACATATTCATTCCTATCTCATGAACAGGATCCTTCAGTCAGCGCTCTGCGCCACTGTCGCTCTCGCATCTCTCGGCGCGGCAGCCTGCTCCCACTCGGACAAGGACACCGCAAAGGCCGACGCCCCCAAGAAGACGGCGGCGAAGGCCTCAAAGCCTGAGCACCAGCTCCCCAACTACCGCTATGTGGACCTTGACTCCGTGCTCAGCCGATACAACCTCGCCAAGGACTACAACGAGGAGATGCTCCGGATGCAGACCAGCATGGAAGCCGAGGTGAAACGCCACGAAAACTCCATCCAGTCGCTCGCCTCCCAGATGCAGAACAAGATGCAGAACAACACCTACCTCACCCAGGAAAGCTACGAGTCCGACCAGCGTCGCCTCGCCCAGCTCCAGTCCTCGGCTGAGAAGTCGGTGGGCACCCTGCAGCAAAAATTCCAGGAAAACGCCCTCAAGGCCCAGAAGACCGTCAACGACTCCATCGAGAACTATATCAAGGAGTATAACGCCTCCAAGCAGTATGACGCCATCTTCTTCAAGGCCGCCACTCTCTACATCGACCCCGCGCTGGACATCACCGACGAAGTGGTCGAAGGCCTCAACGCCCGCTACAACAAGGTGAAGAAATGACGGCAGCGACAGGAGCCCTCGGCCCCCTGTCCGTCCGCCGCAAGGCCCGCTTGCGGGCCCGAAAACCGATACCCAGACGCGCTCCGCAAAACATCTATTGCCCGGAGCGCGTTTGTATTTAAAGGGAGCCCCCTCATCCTGTGCCCCCCTCCGCGTATGATAGAAGACAACATCATCAATAAGGAGGCCAACGAACGCACCGTGCTCGTAGGCCTCATCACCCAACAGCAGTCCGCCGCCAAGGTGGACGAATACCTTGACGAGCTCGAGTTCCTGGCCCACACCGCCGGAGCCGAGACGGTGGCCCGCTTCATCCAGAAATGCGACTGGCCCAACCCCCGCACATACGTCGGAAAGGGCAAGCTGGAGGAGATAGCCAAATACGTCGAGGAGCACGACATAGGCCTCGTCATCTTCGACGACGACCTCTCGCCAAAACAGGTGGCCAACATCGAGCGCGAGCTCAAGGTCAAGATCCTGGACCGCACCAGCCTCATCCTCGACATCTTCGCCAAACGCGCCCAGACAGCCACGGCACGCACCCAGGTGGAGCTGGCGCAATACCAGTACCTGCTGCCGCGCCTGACCCGAATGTGGACCCACCTCGAGCGCCAGCGCGGCGGCATAGGCATGCGCGGCCCGGGCGAGACACAGATCGAGACCGACCGCCGAATAATCCTCGACAAGATATCGCGCCTCAAGGAGGAGCTCCGCGCCATCGACCGCCAGA
>CAZHCM010000090.1:0-8185 GCA_964531005.1 uncultured Sangeribacter sp.
CCGCCACGGCCTCGGCCTGGCGATCGTTGAGGTGGGCGAATATCGGATCTGTCTGCGTCATAGGGGTAAGGCCTGCCAATCCCGAGGCCATGTGCAAAGTTACCTAAATCCCCCCGATTTTGCAAGTCCCGGCCTAAAAATACCCGGCAAGCGGCGAATCCGCCAGCCGCTGAGCGGCGTCATAGTCTGAAACCCTGCATGAAGGGCGCCCTGCGACCGAGTGTGGGGAAAAGGGGAAAAGATTTGGGGATGTGGGGGGAATTTGCTAACTTTGTGGCGATATATCAAAGACTCTCGAGACAACAACATGAAAAAATACAACATAGCAGTCGCCGGCACCGGCTACGTGGGCCTCAGCATCGCCACCCTCCTGGCCCAGCACAACCACGTGACAGCCGTGGACGTCATCCCCGAGAAGGTGGAGCTGATCAACTCCCGCCGCTCCCCCATCCAGGACGAGTACATCGAGAAATACCTGGCAGAGAAGGAGCTCGACCTCGTGGCCACGCTCGACGGCGAGGCCGCATACCGCGACGCCGACTTCGTGGTCATAGCCGCCCCCACCAACTACGACCCCGTCAAGAACTACTTCGACACCTCGCACGTAGAGGAGGTCATCGACCTGGTGCTCAGCGTCAACCCCAAGGCCGTGATGGTCATCAAGTCGACCATCCCCGTCGGCTACTGCCGCTCGCTCTACCTGAAGTATGCCGAGCGCGGGGTCAAGGAGATGCACCTCCTCTTCTCGCCCGAATTCCTGCGCGAGAGCAAGGCCCTCTACGACAACCTCTACCCCTCGCGCATCATCGTCGGCATCCCCAAGATCATCGGCCGCGACGAGTTCTCCGCCGAGAACGACGCCATCCGTCGCCTGGCCGACCTGCCGCGCCTCGACGAGGCCGCCCACACCTTCGCCCGCCTGCTCCAGCAGGGAGCCATCAAGGAGGACATACCCACCCTCTTCATGGGCATGAAGGAGGCCGAGGCCGTCAAGCTCTTCGCCAACACCTACCTGGCCCTGCGCGTCAGCTACTTCAACGAGCTCGACACCTACGCCGAGGTGAAGGGGCTCAACGCCCAGGCCATCATCGAGGGCATCGGCCTCGACCCGCGCATCGGCACGCACTACAACAACCCCTCCTTCGGATACGGCGGCTACTGCCTCCCCAAGGACACCAAGCAGCTGCTGGCCAACTACGCCGACGTCCCCCAGAACATGATGACGGCCATCGTCGAGAGCAACCGCACCCGCAAGGACTTCATCGCCGACCGCGTGCTCAAGCTCGCCGGCTGGTATGACTCCAACAGCTCCTACGACCGCGCCCGCGAAGCGGAGGACTGCGTCATCGGCGTCTACCGCCTGACGATGAAGAGCAACTCCGACAACTTCCGCCAGTCCTCGATCCAGGGCGTCATGAAGCGCATCAAGGCCAAGGGGGCCACCGTCATCATCTACGAGCCCACGCTCGAGGACGGCACCACCTTCTTCGGATCGCGCGTGGTCAACGACCTCGACGAGTTCAAGCGCCAGTCGAAGGCCATCCTGGCCAACCGCACCGGCGAGGAGCTCGCAGACGTGGCCGACAAGGTCTACACCCGCGACATCTTCAGCCGCGACTGACAAAGGCCCCCGGTCCACACGATGCCCTCGATACTCTTCATAGGGCAGCATTTCCCCCCGGGGATGCTGCAGACTCTGAATCGCGACACCCGAGGGAGAGCGGGATACTCCAACCACAACTTCGAGACGGCGCTGCTCCACGGCCTGGCCCAGGTGCCGGGCGTGAGCGTGCGCGCCCTGACGGTGCCGCTGCAATATAGCTGGCCCCACTCGAGCACCCGGCCCTGGATCCGCGCCGAGCGTCATAGCGACGGCGACGTGCCCGTGCGCTCCATAGGATACCCCAATCTCCCCGGCGCAAGCCTCGTCACCCCCGTCATGCCGCTGGCGGGGGCGATACTACATGAGCTGTCGCGTATGCCCGACGAGGAGGTCACGGTCGTCGTCAACACCCCGGCGCTCCCTATCTCCCTGGCCCTCGAAGCGGTCCGGCGCCTGACGCGCCGCAGGCTGACGACCGCGCTGGTCGTGCCCGACATCCCCTCGCAGGTCACCGAGATGGCCGGCATGGCAGGGGCCAAGGCCAAGATCTTCGGCGCCCTCAACTCCTGGAGCATGCGCCTGGCCCGCAGGTATGACCGCGTGGTGATGCTCACCGAGGCCATGAACGACTTCTTCGCCCTCCCCCCGGAGCAGCGCCTGGTCATGGAGGGGCTCGTCGACGAGCGGCGCCTGCGCGCCCTGCCCGTGCCGCGCCCCCTGCCCGAGGGGGTGAGGGAAGTCATACTCTACACCGGCTCCCTCTTCCGCGTCTTCGGCGTCATGACCCTGGTCGAGGCCTTCCGCCTCGGCGACTTCCCGCACGCCGAGCTCTGGATATGCGGCTCGGGGGAGACGGCCGAAGAGCTGGAGCGCATCTCCCGCGAGGACCCGCGGATACGCTTCTTCGGGCTCGTGGACGCCGCCAAGGCGCTCGAGCTGCAGTCGCAGGCCACCATTCTGGCCAATCCCCGCCCTTCGACAGGGGAATATACGCAATATTCCTTTCCTTCGAAGACTTTGGAATACTTGATTGCCGGAAAAACCGTTATAATGAACAGACTCCCCGGGGTGCCGGAGGAGTATGACCGCTATGTGCATTACGCACAAGACGAAACGCCCCAGGGGTGGGCGCGCACGCTGGACGACATCATGCACAGTGATGGCGCCCGGCGCGCCGCACGCGATGCCGGGGGGCGCCGTTTCGTCCTGGACTCCAAGACCGCCACGGCACAGGCCCTGCGCCTGGCCCGATGGCTCGGCCTGGCGCCCGACGGCCACACTCCCTCCCACCCCGCCGAAGCCCGACTGACTAACCCAGACAAGACGCACAAGAGATGATAGCACTGCTGCGCAGCACAGACGGCAACCCCGACTCGCGATTCGAGAAATACCTGAAGTTTCTCGACCGCGCCGGCGTGTCGCGCCTGACTATGTGCTGGGACCGCTTCGGGCTCCAGACCCCGGGGCGCGACGCCCTCTACTACCGCCGCCCGTCGGCCTACGGCATGGGCGCGCGCAACATGCTGGGCCTGCTCGGCTTCAACGCCTATCTCTGGCGCCAGCTCTGGCGGCGGCGGCGCGACTACAAGGTGGTGCACGCCGCCGACTTCGACACGGCTCTGCCGGCAGTGCTGGCCAAGTGGCTGCTGGGCAAGCGGATGATCTACGACATCTACGACTGGTACATCGACTCGCGCAATGTGCGCAACCCCCTGCTGCGCGGCCTGATCTCGGCCCTGGAATGGCTCTGCATACGCAGCGCCGACGTCACGGTCATCTGCGAGGAGGGGCGCCGCAGGCAGATACGCCACAAGCCGCGACGCCTCTGGGTGCTTCCCAACATCCCGGTCCTCGACCACGCCCCCGCGCCCCGGCCGGAGCGCACCCCCGGCTCCCCGGTGCGCCTCGTCTATGTCGGCATCCTCTCCGACGACCGCGGCCTCGACCTGCTCCCCCGCCTGGCCCGGGAGTGCCCGGACGTGGAAGTCACCGTGGCCGGCTTCGGCCCCCTGGCCCCGATGATGGAGGAGGCTGCGGGGCGACTCCCCAACTTCCGCTTTCTCGGACGCGTGGACTACGCCGAGGCCCTGCGCCTCATGGCCGACGGCGACATCATCTACGCCGCCTATCACAAGACAAACCCCAACCAGGTGCTCGCCGCGCCTAACAAATATTACGAAGGGCTCGCCCTGGGCAGGCCCGTCATAACTACCGAGGGGACTCTCGTCGGCGATGCGGTGTCGGCCTCCGACACCGGATACGTCATCGGCGAGGGAGACTCCGACCTCACGGCCCTCTTCCGCCCCTTCGACGAGGAGGCCTGGAAGCGCAAGAGCTCCAACGCCGCACGCCTCTGGCGCTCGCGATGGAGCCGGTACGTGGACCGCTTCATGAGCGACGAGTACATACCCTTTATCAGAACAAGCTGAAGAAATGCGTATATTGCAAGTCATAACACTCTGCGACCTGGGAGGTGCCCAGTCAGTGGTGGTCAATCTGTCGAACGCCCTGGTGCAGCGAGGCCATGAGGTCATCGTGGCCGCCGGAGAAGGCAACGGCCAGATGCTGGGCCTGCTCGACCCCTCCATACCTACGGAGCGCATCCCGTCGCTGGTGAGACGCCTGTCGCCGGTCAACGAGCTCAAGGCCCTCGCGGGCCTGCGGCGACTCTATCGCAAATACCGGCCCGACATCATCCAGCTCCATAGCTCCAAGGCGGCCATGCTCGGCAGGATGGTCTTCCCCAAGTCCAAGACGATATACACCGTGCATGGCTTCGACTCGATACGTATCGCCTACCGAAAGTTCCTCCCCCTGGAGCGCCTGATGCAGAAGCGCTGCGCCGCCATCGTCGGCGTCAGCCAGTATGACGAGCAGAACCTCCGCGCCGAGGGGATCACCCACAATGTGGGATACGTCTACAACGGCATCTTCAAGCCCTCTCTCCTCGACCACGACCCCTTCGGCAAGTGGGATTCCTATCGCCACAAGGTGCTCTGCATAGCCCGCATCTCGCCGCAGAAGAAGCACGAGCTCTTCGTCGAGGTGGCCCGCCGCATGCCCGACTGCGCATTTCTCTGGATCGGCAATGCCGAGGAGCCCGACTTCCCCTATCCCGACAACGCCTTCTTCCTGGGCAACATCGTGCAGGCCGGCTCCTACACCAAGTATGCCGACGCCTTCCTGCTCCCCACCAACTATGAGGGCCTTCCGGTGGTCATCATCGAGTCGCTCTCCAACGGAGTCCCCGTCGTGGCCTCGGCCGTCGGCGGCATCTCCGAGCTCCTGGACGAGACCAACGGCTATGCCGTGCCTAACGACCCCGACGTCATGGTCTCGCGTCTGCGCGAGATACTCGACGGCGACCGCCGCCTGCCCATGGCCGAGGCCGCCAGGCGCACCTACGAGCGCGGCTTCACCGTGGAGAGCATGACCGACGGATACCTCAAGATCTATCAGCGCATCTACGACGCCAACCGACACTGACCCACCACCCACGACCCTGAACACACACCATCACCACGCCACAACACCCCATCATGCAGACTGAAGAGCAACCCTTGCACATCACCATCATCGGCGGAAGCGGATTCGTAGGCACTCGCCTCATCGGGCTCCTCGACACGGAGCCCAAGCGTTATGCCGTGAGCAACGTCGACCTGGAGCCCAGCCATTTCTTCAACGACCGCACCTCGATCGGGGACGTGCGCGTGCAGGCAGACATGGACAAGGCCCTGGCCGGCACCGACCTCGTGGTGCTTCTGGCCGCCCAGCATCGCGACGACGTCACCCCCGCCAGCCTCTACTACGACACCAACGTCGGGGGCATGGAGGTCACCCTGCGCGCCATGGAGCGCAACGGCGTGAAACGCATCATCTTCTTCTCCACCGTGGCCGTCTACGGCATCAACAAGCACAACCCCGACGAGTCGCACCCCAAGGACCCCTTCAACGACTACGGCCGCTCCAAAATGCAGGCCGAGCAGGTGCTCGAGGAGTGGCACCGGTCGCATCCGGACTGGAACATCGTCATCATCCGCCCCACCGTCATCTTCGGCGAGCGCAACCGTGGCAATGTCTACAACCTCCTGCGCCAGATTTCCTCGGGGCGCTTCCTCATGGTCGGCAGCGGGCGCAACTGCAAGTCGATGGCCTATGTGGGCAATGTGGTATCCTTCGTCAAGTACCTCATCGACCACATGGGCGAGGGAATGCATGTATTCAACTACGTCGACAAGCCCGACTGCGACATGAACCATCTCATAGCCCATGTCAGCCGCGTCCTGGGGCGTCGCATACCCACGGTGCATTTCCCCTACTGGCTCGGGATGGCCGGCGGATACTGCTTCGACGCCGTGGCCGCCGTGACGGGGCGCAAGCTCGCCATCTCCTCGGTGCGCGTCAAGAAATTCTGCGCCACCACCCAGTTCGACTCCACCAAGGCCATGGCCTCGGGCTTCAAGCCCCCCTACACGCTCGACCAGGGCCTGGCGCGCACGCTGGAATTCGAGTTCATCCACCCGCGCCCCGACAACGTGACCTTCAAGACGGAGTGATGAGGAGCCTGGCCGTGGTGGCGGTGGCCTACAACCGCGTCAATTCCCTCGCGCGCCTGCTGCGCTCCCTGGCCGAGGCCGACTATGGCGGCTGCGAGGTGCCGCTCATCATCAGCATCGACCACAGCGGCTCCGACGCCGTGGAGCGATATGCGCGCGACTTCCACTGGCCCTTCGGCCCCAAGCATGTCAAGACCCACGACCACAACCTCGGACTGCGCGAGCACATCCTCTCGCAGGGGCGCGAGGAGCTGGAGCGATACGACGCCATCGTGGTGCTCGAAGACGACATCATCGTCTCCCCGGCCTTCTACAGCTACGCCCGGCAGTGTGTCGAGCGGTATTGGGACAGCGACGAGGTCGGCGGCATAAGCCTCTACTCCTTCCCCCTCTCCTATCTCACCCACCTCCCCTTCGAGCCCCTCAAGGACGCCCACGACGTCTTCTTCATGCAGATAGCGCAGTCGTGGGGCGAGGTGTGGATGCGCCCCCACTGGCGCAGGTTTTACGCCTGGTATGAGCGAAACCTCGACTTCGCACCCTCCGAGGAGGTGCCGGCGGCCATGTTTGGCTGGACCCGCTCGTGGCTAAAATATCACACCCGCTGGTGCATAGAGACGGGGCGATGGTTTGTCTATCCCTACTACGCGATGTCGTCCAACTGCGGCGACGTCGGGTCCCACACCGGCGACCGTGGCGGGAGCGCCATCTTCCAGACCTCCCTTCCTGCCGCCATAGGCGCCCTTCGCCTCCCTGAACACCCCGACGAGGGGGTGCGCTACGACGCATTCATGGAAAACGTAGGGCTGCACCGCATCCCGGGCCTTGAGGCCGACCGGTGCCGCCTCGACATCGCCGGAGTGCGAGGGCCGGCCAAGGACCTGCGATACTGCCTTAGCAGCCGCCCCCTGCCCTATGCCGTGGTGCGCTCATGGGGTATGAGCCGCCGCCCCGTGGAGGCCAACGTCATCCATGACGAGCCGGGCGACGCAATACGCCTATACGACACCCACACGCCCGCCCCGGCCCCCACGGCCCCGTCATGGCCTGCCGCCATGATCCTCTACCGCTACCGCATCCAGGATTTCCTTGCGCTGGCGCGTAGGGTCGGCCTCAAGACCCTGCGGACCGAGGCCATGGCCGGACTGCGCCGCCGTCTGGGCAGGAAGGGATAGGGCGCGGGGCGCCTGAAGATAAAGATAAAGCAACACAAGAGATTTTCAAGATATGACCTACAAGTACGATTATCTCGTCATCGGAGCCGGCATCGCCGGTCTCAGCCTGGCCCTCAAGCTGGCCCGCAAGGGGAGCGTGGCCGTCATCTGCAAGACCACCCTCGACGAGGCCAACACCCGCCTGGCGCAGGGGGGCGTGGCCAGCGTCACCGACCTGCGCGTAGACAATTTCGAAAAACACATAGAAGACACCATGATCGCCGGCGACTGGCTCAGCGACCCCAAGGCCGTGGAGAAGGTGGTGCGTGAGGCCCCCACGCAGATCAAGGAGCTCATCGGCTGGGGCGTGGAGTTTGACCGCCGCGAAGACGGGGAGTTTGACCTCCACCGCGAGGGTGGCCACTCGGAATTCCGCATCCTGCACCACGCCGACAACACCGGCGCCGAGATACAGCGCGGCCTCGTGGAGCGCGTGCGCTCCACCCCCGGCATCGACGTCTTCGAGCACCGCTTCGCCGTCGAGATCATCACCCAGCACCACCTGGGGCGCGTCGTGACGCGCCGCACGCCCGACATCACCTGCTACGGCGCATACGTGCTCGACGAGGAGAGCGGGCGCGTCGACACCTTCCTGGCCCGCGTCACCATGATGGCCACCGGAGGCGTGGGCGCCACCTACACCACCACCACCAACCCCCTCATAGCCACCGGCGACGGCATAGCCATGGTCTATCGCGCCAAAGGCACGGTGAGGGACATGGAGTTCATACAGTTTCACCCCACGGCCCTATACCATCCCGGCGACCGCCCCTCCTTCCTCATCACGGAGGCCATGCGCGGCTACGGAGCCG
>CAZHCM010000091.1:0-8092 GCA_964531005.1 uncultured Sangeribacter sp.
ACATGGGTGCGATCTGGGCGTCGAAGAAGGCTTCGGAGAACTCGGGGACGAACTTGTCGTTGGAGTAGTGGTGGTGGATGCCGTTGCCGAACCACACCTGTTTCATGTACTTCTCGAAGGCCTTCCAGTCGGCGGACTGGCGGTCTCCTTTATAATTGGTGTAGATGCGTTCGAGCACGGGGCGGAGGCGGAGGTTGTAGGCTCCGTTCTGGTCCCAGATGATGTCGCGGCCTGCCTGGGCTGCCTGGGAGAGGTAGTAGACCATCTTCTTCTGGTCGAGGGTGAGCTTGCTGAAGTCGGGGACTTCGTAGCGGAGCACTTCGATGTCGGCGAAGTTGTCGACGATGTAGTCGAAGTCTGGGTTTTCGGCGGCCATTACGGGGGAGGCGGCTGTCAGGGTCAGCATTGTGGCTATCAGGATTTTTTTCATTTTGATTAGGGATATTATGGAAGGGGAGGGGGCCCGCAAGCGGGCCATGCGGGGGACGGAGAGGGGAAACCGCAGCTGAAGCTGCGGCCCGGTAAGGGAGGAGGGGGCGCGCCTGCTATTCTACATAGAGGACCAGGCCTTTTAGGTATTCGCCTTCGGGGTGGGAGATGTCGATGGGGTGGTCGGCAGGCTGGGTGAGCTGGTGGAGGATGCGGACCTTGCGGCCAGACTTGGCGGCTGCGCTGAAGACGGCAAGGCGGAAGGCCTCGCGGGTCACCACCTGCGAGCAGGAGAAGGTGAAGAGGATGCCCCCGGGCTTGATCTTCTCGAAGGCCTTGGCGTTGAGCTTGCGGTAGCCGATGAGACCGTTCTTGAGGGCGCTTCGGTGCTTGGCGAAGGCCGGGGGGTCGAGGATTATCAGGTCGTATTTGTCGGCCGGCATTTCGTTGAGGTACTTGAAGGCGTCAACGGCGTGTGTGGCGTGGCGCGGGTCGTCGCCGAAGTTGAGGGCCACGTTGGCGTCGGTGAGGGCGGCCGCCTTGGCCGAGGAGTCGACGGAGTCGACCGACTTGGCGCCTCCGCGCAGGGCGTAGACGGAGAAGCCGCCCGTGTAGCAGAACATGTTGAGCACCTTGCGGTCGCGGGCGTAGTGCTCGAGCAGGGAGCGGTTTTCGCGCTGGTCGACGAAGAAGCCCGTCTTCTGGCCACGGAGCCAGTCGATGTTGAACTGCAGGCCGTTTTCGACGGCGACGTTGCCGTCGTAGGCTCCGGCGAGGTATTCGTTCTCGGGGTCGAGGCCAGCCTTGTAGGGGAGTGTGGTCTCCGACTTGTAGAAGACGTTGCGGATGGCGGCGTCGGGCAGGGAGGTCAGTGCGTCGGCGATGCGTCGGCGTTCGAAGTGCATGCCCGGGGAGTGGGCCTGGACGACGGCCGTGTCGCCGTAGATGTCGATGACGAGTCCGGGGAGGAAGTCTCCTTCGCCGTGCACGAGGCGGTAGGCGTTGTTGTCGGGGCGGATGAGGCCCATTGCGCGGCGGATGTCCATGGCGCTGCGCAGGCGGCGGGAGAAGAAGTCGTCGGGGAGGGTCTCGGCGCCGAACTCCAGGATGCGGACGGCTATGCTGCCGATCTGGTAGTGGCCGACGCCCATCAGGGAGCCGTCGGAGGCGCGGACCACGCAGAGGTCGCCTTCTTCGAGGCCCTCGGGCAGGGAGGCGACTGCTCCCGAGAATACCCAGGGATGGCGGCGGAGGAGGGACTCCTCCTTGCCTGGCTTTAGGGTGATGGTCTTTGGGGTCATATAGGGTGTTGTGGTTTTACTTTAGGAAGAATCGGACGATGTCCATGCCGTTGGCGTAGAGGAGGAGGGCTATGAGGAGGCACATGCCGGCCATCTGGGCGTATTCGAGGAATTTCTGCGGGGCGGGACGGCCAGTGATCATCTCGTAGATGAGAAAGAGGACGTGTCCGCCGTCGAGGGCCGGGATGGGGAGGATGTTCATGAAGGCCAGGGCCACGGCCAGGAAGGCGGCGATGTTCCAGAATGCTATCCAGTCCCACTTCTCAGGGAAGATGGAGCCTATGGTGCCGAAACCGCCGATGCTCTTGGCGCCTTCCTTGGTGAAGACATACTTCATCGAGGAGACGTAGGCCACGAGGCGGTCTGTGCCCATCTCGATGCCTCGCGGCACGGACTGGAGCAGGGAGTAGGACTTGGTGACCACGGGGAAGAAGGCCGCCATGTCTGTCTGAAGGCCCACTCCCATCTTGGCCTCCTCGGAGAGGGGCACGCTAAGGGTCAGGGTGTCGGTCCGTTCGCCTGCGGGGCGGGCGACGGTCAGGGCTATGGTGGAGCCCCCCTTGCGGGTGGCCATTACGTCGAAGAAGCGGTCGAGGGAGGGTGTGGGCAAGGAGTCGATGGCCAGGACCATGTCCCCCTCCTTGACGCCACCCTTGGCTCCCCCCTCGCCGGGCACGACCTGGATGATCTGGGTCGGCATACGGAAGGCCATGAAGTTGATGCGCGCCGTGTCGCTCTTGGCCTCCTCGTCGAGGCGGAAGATGAAGTCCTTGGGTATGGCTATGGTCACGGTGTCCGTTCCGCGCAGGACCTTGACCTGGCTTGCCTGGGCCATCTGCATCCGGGCCTCGCCGGGCAGATGGAGCGGGACGCCGTCGGCCGAGAGGGGGATGTCGCCGTCTTGGAAGCCGATCTTGCGGGCCTCGCCGGAGAAGGCCATGCCCATGCGGGCCTCGTTGACCGGGACGTATTTCTCGCCGGTGGCGTAGACTATGCCGGCGTAGATGAGGATGGCGGTGAGGAAGTTGAAGAGGACGCCGGCTATCATGATCAGCAGGCGCTGCCAGGCTGGTTTGGAGCGGAATTCCCAGGGCTTGGGGGGCTGCTTCATCTGCTCGGTGTCCATTGACTCGTCGATCATGCCGGAGATCTTGCAGTAGCCGCCGAGGGGGAGCCAGCCGATGCCGTATTCGGTGTCGGACCAGAAGCCGGGCTTTTCGGGGGCATCGGCTCGGCGCCCCTCGGGCGCTGCGCTGTCAGCCTTTGGCTCTACTGAGCTTTCAGCCTTTGGCTCTGCTGAGCTTTCAGCCTTTGGCACTGCTGCGCTCTCAGCCTTTGGCTCAGATGCGCTGGAGCCCTTTAGCTTTTTGGTCTTGCCGAAGAGGCCGAAGTACTTGCCGGGCTTCCATTTGGCTATTTCGGTCCAGGGATCGAAGAAGATGTAGAATTTCTCCACGCGCACCCCGAAGATGCGCGCGAAGAGGAAATGCCCGAACTCGTGGATTATGATCAGTATGGCCAGGGCCAGGATGAGCTGGGCTGCTTTTATTATGAATGTATCCATAGGGTCTGTACTCTTTTTTTGGCGCGGCTAAAGCCGCTGCCCGGTGAGGGAGGGGACAAAAAGCTACGCTTGGGACCGGCGATGGCAAAAAGCTACGCTTGGGCGGCTTTCCTTACGGGCGGGGGAGGGAGGCTATGATCTCCTGGGCTTTGGCCGAGGCCTCGGCGTTGGTGGCGATCAGGGTGTCGAGGTCGGCGGCCGCCGAGAAGGGTACCTGCTCGAGGGTGCGCCGGGCCACGACAGGCATGTCGGTGAAGCGGATGCGCTCCTGCAGGAAGGCCTCGACCGCGCGTTCGTTGGCGGCGTTGAGGACGCAGGGGGCGTTGCCACCCATGTTGATGGCGTCGAAGGCGTAGTCCAGGAGAGGGAATTTCTCCATGTCGGGGGCCTCGAAGGTGAGGGTGCGGTACTGCGAGAGGGTGAGAGGGGGAGCGGCGGTCTCCAGGCGGCCGGGATAGGAGAGGGCGTAGCGTATGGGGAGGTGCATGTCGGGCACCCCGAGCTGCGCCTTGATCGAGCCGTCGTTGAACTCCACCATCGAGTGTACGATCGACTGCGGATGGACCACGACCTCGATGCAGTCGGCCGGGCAGGAGAAGAGCCAGTGGGCTTCGATCATCTCGAAGCCTTTGTTCATCATCGAGGCGGAGTCGATGGTGACCTTGGCGCCCATGTCCCAGTTGGGGTGGCGCAGGGCGTCGGCGGGGGTGGCGTCGCGCAGCCGTTCGGCACTCCATGTACGGAACGGGCCGCCGCTGGCCGTGAGTATGATCTTGCGCGCCTCGCGGGTGCTTTCGCCTTCGAGACACTGGAAGATGGCTGAGTGCTCGCTGTCGACCGGGATGATGCGGCTTTTGGAGTCGCGCAGCATGGAGGTGATGAGTTGGCCGGCCACGACGAGCGTCTCCTTATTGGCCAGAGCGATGATCTTTCCGGCCTTGATGGCGCTGATTGTGGGCAGGAGCCCCGAGTAGCCCACCATGGCGGTGACCACCATGTCGGCCGACGGGAGGGCGGCTGCCTCGGCTATGGCTTCGGGGCCGGCCTCCACGCGGATGGGGAGGTCGGAGAGCGACTCCCGCAGGGGGGCGACGTATCGCTCGTCGGCGATGACCACCATTTCGGGGAGGAATCTTCGGGCCTGGCGGCTGAGGAGCTCCCAGCGGGAGCGGGCTGTCAGGGCGACGACCTTGAACCGGTCGGGGTATTCGTCCACGATGTCGAGCGTCTGGGTGCCGATGCTTCCCGTGGAGCCAAGGATTGATATGTTGCGGACCATCTGTCTGAGTGTTGTGATTTGCTTAGTCAATATATGGAAAAAAGCCCCCTCCCGTCATTGCGTGTCGCCGAAGTACCGGGCGGGGACCACAGGGTCGGAGTCGTGCCAAAGGCGCACGCGCAGGGGTCGCGAGCCGTCGGCCAGACGGCCGGCGTGCAGGGCGAGCGACTGTCCGGCGGTGAGGCGTTCGCCGACGGCTACCTTTACGCCTTCGAGCCCTGAATATGAAGACACGAAGCCGTGGTCGTGCTGCACGACGACCACTCCCCGCTCAGGGTAGGGGGCCCGGTATGAGGCCACCACGGTGCCATCGGCGATGGCCACGACGGGCGATTGCGGGGCAAGGGGTAGGATCGCCACCAGGGAGTCGCGCGAGGCCGAGGTGACGTGCGCGCGGGGGCTGGGGGCCACGAAGGCCATCTCGGCGGCGGCCAGGGGGGCGAGCACGGAGATGTTGTATTTCTCACGCTCCCTCATCGATGCCACGAATTTACGCTCTCTGGGCGACGAACCTAAGAGGGAGTCCGGGTCGAAGGCCAGCGACAGGGAGTCTTGGGCCGGTGCGGAGGCGGCAGGGCCGGAGCGGTCCGTGTCGATGACCCGCAGGACATTCGCCAGCCAGGCGTCGCGCTGTTCGGAGACGCGGCTCAGGGAGTCGAGGCGCAGGAGCCGCGCCTCGGCGAGGGCGCGTTCGCCGGCGCCCATATATCCGGGCAGGGCGCGGCGCAGGGGGGTGGCCATGACCACCACGACGCCCGCAGCCGCCACCGCGAGGAGTATGACGACGGCCAAGGCCAGGGCGCGCCAGGGAGTGAGGCGCACCGAGACGATGCGCTCCAGGCGGGTCGCATCGTCGAGGGTCAGGCGATAGGCACGGCGGCGTTTCATATTCCTCATTACAATATATAGGTGTGGCCGGTGAGGGCGCATCAGTGCGCGAAGTTACAAAATTTCCGCCACACGGCCAACTGCCGAGGGGCCACAGGGGCAAAAATTGTAACATAATTATTAAATCCTCGGATTCCGCTCAACCAATTTTTGTCATCCAATGTTAAGATGTCATAAAAACAAAACCACTATAACGACACTGATTAAACTATGAAAACCAATCGTATCCTCAGCCTCGCAGCCCTCGCAGCAGGAGCCGTGGCATTCGCACCCCAGACCGAAGCGCAGACCGTAGTGACTGCCGAAGACGTGACAGTGACAGAGTTCGCTTGTGAGGACATCACCAGATATTCGTCAAGCTGGCGCGACAACTGGTTTATCCAGGTCGGCGCAGGCATCAACCAGCCCTTCGTCGAGGAGGGCATAGGCGTCAACGCCCCGGGCCACACCATCGACCGCAAGAAGATGACCGTGACCTACAACTTCGGCGTGGGACGCTGGATCACCCCCTACCTGGGACTTCGCCTCAACGCACTGGGAGGCGCCCTGCACAGCAACGTGCCGACCCTGGCCGAGCCAGGCAACGGCTGGACACGCTCCAAGCATGTCAACCTCAACCTGGAGCTGATGTGGGACATGTGCAACTCGATCGCCGGCGTCAACCCCAACCGCCCCTTCAGCGTCATCCCCTTCGTGGGACTCGGCGGCGACTATAACTGGGACATCCGCGACGCCCAGGGAGGCACGGCGGCGGCCAGCAACATCTACCGCAAGGACAGCAAGACGCTGCGCAACAGCTCCTGGACACTGCCCGTGACGGCCGGCATCCAGTTCCGCCTGCGCCTGTGCAAGTATGTGGACTTCTTCGCCGAGGCACGCGCAGCCTTCTATGGCGACAACTGGAACAACGTGGCCTACGGAGACCCCATCGACGCCAACGTATCGGCAGTCGGCGGCTTCAACTTCAACATAGGCGGACGCGGCTGGGACGAGTATAACGCCTGCGCCTCGGCAGCCGAGATCGCAAGCCTCAACAACCAGGTCAACAACCTGCGCGCCGAGCTCCTCAACGCCGCCCAGGACATCGCCGCCCTGCAGTCGGCACAGCCCCAGCAGAAGGTGACCAACGCCGCAGCCTCGAAGGACTGCCCCGACGCCACCCTGATGTCAACCGTACGCTTCAAGATCAACTCCGCCGTCATCTCCCCCGAGGAGGAGGTCAACGTCTACAACATGGCCCAGTGGCTTAAGGCCAACCCCAACGAGAACATCACCATCGTGGGCTATGCCGACAAGGACACCGGCACATCGGCCTACAACATGGCCCTCTCCCAGAAGCGCGCCAACGCCGTGGCCGACCAGCTCGTCAACAAGTACGGCATCAACCGCAACCGCCTGACCGTGAAATACGACGGCTCCGACGTGCAGCCCTACGGCACCAACAACTGGAACCGCATCGTGATCTTCACCCAGAAGTAACCCCCGGACTTTACGCAACTCAGATAGGCGCTTCCGCCGCCGGCCCAGCACTGCGCTGGCCGGGGGCGGAAGCTTTCTTTCTTGGGAGTGGTGGGAATGGTGGGAAGATTGGGAGTGGTGGGAGTGGTGGGAGTGGTGGGAGTGGTGGGAAGATTGGGAATGGTGGGAGTGGTGGGAAGATTGGGAATGGTGGGAGTGGGGGGAGGATTGTTGCAAAGAGATTGCGAGAATATTGCAAAAAGATTAAAATGCTTATAATCAGCTCAAAAAGATAAACCTTTATTAAGATAGGGGCGTTTTAGTGTCAAAGAGAGACAAAAAGTCTTTCTCCACTTTAAACTTGAAAGACACACAAAACACACAACCATCTTAAACCATACCGCTATGAAGACACACCGTATCCTCGCCCTCAGTGCAATCGCTCTCAGCGCCCTCGGCCTCAGCACAGCAGCCAACGCCACAGTCCCCCCGACAGTGAAAGCCCACGAGAATCATGTGCATGCCAACGAGCCCCGTATGGCGGCCGTGCACTTCAACATCAACTCCGACCGCATCTCCGACCAGGAGTATGAGACAGTCTACGACCTCGCAGGATGGCTGCAGCAGCATCCCGGCAACCAGGTGGTCATCACCGGCTACGCCGACAAGGACACCGGCTCGAAGGAGTGGAACCACGCCCTCTCGGAGCGCCGCGCCACGGCAGTGGCCGAAGAGCTCGAATACGTCTACGGCATCGACCCCTCGCAGCTCATCGTGGAGTTTGACGGCAGCGACGTGCAGCCCTTCAATGTGAACGCCGACAACCGCGTGGTGCTTGTGACCATGTATCCCGGCTACACCCTGACAGCCGACAACGACTAAGGACATACAAACCCCACATATCGACTCCCTCCTCGCTACAGGAACTACCTATATATCCTCTCCCTCCGCCCCGTCCCGGGGTGGGGGGAGACTTTTTTGTCTGGCCCCTCGGGAGGAGCAATTTTCTCATCCACAGGCGACGCCGGCCCTGTAATCGGGCATGGATAGGCAGAAAAATGAGGCCGGGAGGGAAAATATGTTGAAAAATATCAAAAAAACTTTGGTGGAGCCAAAATATTGTTGTACTTTTGCGGAGAGAAACCTACCGTTTAACCATAAATCTAAACTGAC
>CAZHCM010000092.1:0-8068 GCA_964531005.1 uncultured Sangeribacter sp.
GAGGGGGCGGGTCTGGGCGGGGACGCCGGCGCGGAGCGTCAGCGTCTGGAGCGTCAGACCGGCGGCGTCGCATAGGCGCACCGTGCGGTCGGAGGGGGAGGTGACGCGCAGCGTCGCCCCCTGGCGCTCTATCAGCAGGTCGTCTGCCAGCTCGGGCAGCTCTATGCCGCTCCCCTCGCCCGATATGGACACCACGTGGCGCAGGCCGGTGGGATCGGCCACCACGCACTCCAGCGGGCGCGCCTCCAGGCCGGCGACGAAGGCGGAGCCGTCGTCGTAGTAGGCGCCGTCGTAGAGGCCTCCCCGGGAGACGTTGAGCACCAGCAGGCCCGTCGTCTCGGCGGGATGGCGCCACAGAGCCTCGAAGGTCAGGCCGTCGCTCCAGGGCGTCGCGCCCTTGGACGCCAGGTCGGCCATCGGGAGCACGGCGGCCTGGCGGGCGCTGAACGTCACCTCGCCCGTCACCACGCCGTCAGGGTCGTAGTCGGGATGGTTGGGCAGGGAGATGATGTAGGGCGTTCCTGCCTCGATCCTCTCTGCGCTCACCCACCCTGCGCCTTGTGCGCGGTCGCCGTCGGGGACGGGGGTGCGGAGCCAGAAGCGGTTGAGACGTTCGTCGGGGCGCACTCCGAAGGGATGGAGCGTGCAGGGGTCGCCGAGCAGGTTGGAGCCTCCGACCTCGTCGCAGTCGAAGGGGAGCACGATGGTCTCCCAGCCGGCGCACTCGCCCGATCCGGGGGCAGGGGTCTCCTGGGTGAAGGTCTTGGTCATGCGTGCCTCGTCGGCCACGAAGGGTTCGCTCACCCCGAAGGGATGCCCCTCGCGGAGCGTCAGCAGTTCGCAGCGGCCATCCTTGACGACGTTGCGCGTGGTCTCGGCCTGCGACTTCCCTTCGAGCACGGTGACGGCGTTGGGTTGCAAGGCGTCGGTTACGCTCGCCGGGAGCATGGCGTCGGACAGCCACCTCACCTCGGAGAGGTTGGGCTGGGCGGGGAGCCATTCGCCGGGCATGGTGAGGTTCTTGGGCAACGCCAGGGTCCTCAACTCGCTCAATGTCTCGCCTGCCGGTATCGTGCCGTCGGCAAAGACGGCGTCGCGCAGGCGCAGGGTCTCGACATTTGCCGCTACCTGGGTCAGCGCGGAGAAGTCACCCTGGCTGAGTGGTCCTTCCACAGTCAGCGCGGCGAGGGAGGCGTAGTCGAGGCGCGCCGCCGTGCGGTCGAGCGTCTCGGCCATCAGCCCCTCCTCCGCCACGCGAATGGCGGGTGTCTCGGGCACGACGATGCTCCTCACCTCTATCACGGCGGTCGGCGAGGGGAACGTCCCTTCGCCGTAGGCGCGGCAGGAGAAGGTGCCTAAGCAGGTCGGGCGCAACGTGGCCACGCCCTCTTCGAAGTGGGCGGAGTCCATGTTGCCTAATAGCCTCTCCCCCTCGCCCCGGGCGGTGATCTCCACGCAGTCGTAGGAGAGCTGGGGGGTCGGCAGGTGGATGATTCGGTAGTCGCTCCAGGGGGAGGCGAACCGTTGCCAGTCCGGGTCTATGGTGCGTGCGGAGAGGCGTCCGTTGGTGGTCTCGGCAATGAGGTTGCCGGTCTCGGTCCAGAATTCGGTGAGGTCTGAGGTATAGTACTCCTCACCGTCGAGGGTGAGCTGGCAGATGGCGGGCAGACCTTCGGGGCCGTCGCCGCGCGAGATCTCCATCGACTCGGCCTCGTAGTCGAACATCACCATAGGGCTTGCCATGAACTCGAAGTCGTACTCGACGCTCTCCGAGCGGAAGGCGTCACCCTCCGGGGCATAGGCCGTGGCCATTAGATGGCGCATCGATCCGGAGACGTTGATGGTGTATTCTCTCTCCTCATCGAAGGCCTCGCCCTCCATGCCTTCCTTATAGTCGAGGAGGATCTCCATGATTCCCTCTTCGGCGGTGAGGGTGACTGTGTCGTTGCGGTAGTCAGGGGTGATCACCGGGTTAGGGAGCACATGGATGGGGAGGCTGATTGCTTCCGAGGGGAGGTACACGCCTTCGGGATCGACGGCGCGAACGCTCAGGGAGGTCATGGCGGTCTCGACGTTCAGTGTCCAGCCGCTTTCGGCGGTGCCGGTCAGCGGTGCGGTGTCCGGGTCGGCGAAGGTGACTTCGTATTCCAGCAGGCCACCCTCGGCTGTCACGGTGATGGTGCGTCCGTCGTAGTCGGGGTCGATGGACGGGGAGGCCAATGTGAGGGCCTCGGCATCGAACTCGGCGGAGACGGTCTGCGATGCGAAGATATCCGGGGCGAACTGCCGCGCCTTGACCGTGCAAGTCTCTTCCAACGTCACTGGGCCTGTGTAGAGGAAGCAGCTGTCGGAGGGGGCTGGTTTCGGAGCGGAGCCGTCAAGGGTGTAGTAGGCCTGCGCTCCCGCTTCGTCGGCGATGCCGGCAATGGTCAGTGTGCGGCCCCCTATCTTGACGGCCAGGTCGGGTAGGATGCGGATGGGAAGGCTTGCATAGCCGGAGGAGATGGCCTCCCCAGCGGGGTCTACGGCGCGGACGCTCAGTCCAGTCATCCCATCCTCGACGGTCAGTGTCCAGCCGCTCTCGGCGATGCCGGTGACGGCTTCCTGAGAGGCGTCGGCATAGGCGATGCCATACTCCACCGATCCGCCGTTGGTCGTCACCGTCACGGTGCGCCCCTCGTAGTCGGGGGCGATGCTCGGCAGGGTCAGCCTTACGACGGTCTCCACATACTCGTAGGTGGTGACGTCGGAGGCCAAGGCACCGGGCATCACGGTGACGGCCTTGATGGTGCAGGAACCGGGGAGCTCCGTCGGTCCGGCGTAGACGAAACAGCGGTCGGGTGCCTCCTCGGCCAACCTGGCCGAAGGATCGGAGCCGTCGAGGGTGTAATAAGTCGCGGCACCATCCGGGGTGCCCTCTATATTGAGGAAATACCTGTCGATGGTCACGGTCGGGGCCGGGAGGATATGATCGGCCACGACGTAGCTCACAGGTTGCGAAGGATACCAGTCTTCGCTGTAGGCCACGGCGCAGACCACCATGTCGGAGGCCACGGCCAGGGGGGTGTCGTAGACGAGGGCGCCGGCTATGTCGGCCAGCAGGTCGGAGCCGTCGAGGGTGTAGCGTATCTCGGCCCATTCCCTCTGGCGTATCTCAAGCAGGCCGTCGTCGGTGATGCGGAAGGTGGGGTCGCCAAGGGTGATGTATGCCTTGCTCCAGTCGTAGAAGACGGGGTCGGAACTGACGAGACCCTCCACGAAACCGACGGCGGTCACTCGTGTGCCGTCGGGCAGGTCGAGGGGTTCGGTGTAGACAGGGCTCTCCGTGGTCGGCACGCTCGAATCGGTGGTGTAGCGGATCACGGCTCTCTGGTCCGGGCAACTGATGGTCAGCCGGTGGCGGTAGCCGCCGAAGACCGGCTCCGGCACGACATGGCTCCTCACGTCATAGTATCTCACCGGTGAGATCTCCATCCCCTCGCGCCATGCCCAGGCTGCCACGCGGGTGTTGTCGGGCACGTAGATCGGACCGGTGTATTCCAGGCCGTAGGTCGCGGAGGGTTCGGCGACCTCCTCGTCGGTGACGAGGTATCGGATCGAGGCGCCGGGGGTCTCGCAGAGAATCCCCAGGTGGTCCGCGTCCTGCATCACGAAGCGGGGGGCGACTACCTGGTTGGGATTCTGCTCGGCCGAGGAGCCGGGAGGCACGCCCGGGCCCGGTTCGTCGGGCGACTCGGGGGTGAATATCTCGTGGTATGTGGCGTAGAGGATGGTGTTGGCCGAGGGAATGACGTAGACGAACGTCGGCTCCTCGCTCAGCACGTTGCCGGCCTCGTCGGTCCAGCTCACAAACTCATACCCCTCGTAGATGCTCGTCGAGACCGTCACCTCCGCGCCGATCGGGTATGCTCCCCCACCCTGCGGCGAACCGCCATAGTTGGCGTTTTTCAGCGTCAGGGTGCGGGTGATGACCGGCTCTCCCGGCTCCGAGGGGGAGTCGGGGTCGAAGATGCGGTGGTAGTTGGCCCATATGGTGGAGTTGTAGGGGGGCATTACGTAGACGAAACTCGTCTCCTCGCTCAGCAGGGTGCCGTCGGAGGCGGTCCAGCTCACAAACTCATACCCCTCCTCGACGGTGGTCGAGACCGTCACCTCGGCGCCTACGGGGTATGTGCCCGCGCCGGTGACGTAGCCGCCATACATGTTGCGCTCGATAGTGAGCGTGCGCGTGACCACGCCCGGGCCCGGTTCAGGGGGGTCCTGCGGGTTGAAGTCGGCCCGCGCCCCCGCTCCGACAAGGAGCAGGGACGCGAGCAGGATGCTGCTCATATGTTTCATAGCTTATACTGGCTATGGGTGCTTACTTCACGATTACCTTGAAGGTGCGTCCGGCGCCCTTCACTACATACACGCCTGCCGGCACGCCAAGCGACATCTCGGCGCCCGCGCCCTTGCCGGCGAAGACGGATGCGCCGTCGACGCGGGCCACGCTGATCTCCAGGCCGTCGGCGCCGCAGATCAGGAGCTCACCTTCGAGTCCGGCCACGCTCATCAGCGCGCCCTCTTCGGTCGTCTCCTCGACGCCGCTCACCGAGGGTGCGAAACGGAGGGTGAAGCGGTCGGCGTCCAAGCCGTCCTTGTCGGCGAAGAACATGAAGGGGGCCTCCTCGGTCAGTTCGGTCTCGATGCCTGTCAGGGCGTCGTGGATCCAGGCCTGGCGCTGCAGGCGCATGGCCGAGATGGCGTAGGCCTCACCCTTGCGGGGCGTCACCACGCCGAGGGCCACGGTGCCGGCGTCGTAGGGGCGCTCGTTGATGGCCAACTGCTCGCCGTCGGCGTCGATGGTGAAGATCTGTGCCACGTCGGGGCGGATGGTCATGAACTTGGCGGCGTCGCAGGCCACTTCATAGGCCGTGGAAGCGGCTTCGTTGACCACCACGCGGGTCATGTCGTGGCGCACGGAGTCAGCCTCTGCGGGGGCGATGGCAAGGTCGATGAAACTGCGTCCGAGCCTCGGGGCGCGACGCGGGGCGCGCGTCTTGACGGTGGCGTTGTTCTGTCGGCCTGAGCGGAGGATGGTTGCGGCCTCCTGCGCGGCGGGTTTCTGCACGAAGAAACCCTCCAGCGGGCGCAGGGCGTAACGGTCGTCGGTCAGCGACAGTGCCTGGTAGCTCGACCCGTTGAAGATGGTGATGGGGGCTTCGAGGTCGATGTCGTTGATGTCGAAATATGTCGGATAGGGGTTGCCGAGGTAGTTCCAGCCGGCGTTGGCGGCCGACTCGCACTCGTTGGCCTGCAAGGGGAGCACAGCCTCAGGCTGGCAGAGGAAGTCCTGGTGACTCTCCTTGACGGCGGGCATAACGAGATAGCCGGCTTCGGAGGCCTGGACGATGTAGCCTGTTCCACGGCGGAGCACGCCGTCGGCGGGGACGTTGACCCAGTTGCCGGTGTTGGAGTTCTCGGCGGCGCGGCGAGCGCCGTCATAGTAGCGGATCACCCAGTCGGCGCCCCTCTCATGGTAGATGTCTGTGACCTTCACGTCAGCCGGCACGGAGAAGAACTGCCACTCCTCGCTGGGCAGGTAGACATGGAAGTCCAGCGTCCCCTCGATCTGAGAGTTCTCGCAGTCGGAGAGGTAGGAGGCGGATTGTATATTATAATCATAGACATATTCGTCTCTCTCATCATAGTGTCCATTCTCTCTGTCCACCTTCCGATAAAAATGGAAATTCTTGTAGGTCTGAGATTGGGGGCCTGAAATAGTGATTGCCCCCTCAGAATTGAGGAATACCTCCGGATTCCCGTAAAGACGGAAATTGGAACCGAGATTGACGCTACCGTTGATGCTCCATTTCTCACGTGTTGCCAGCTCCTTCGAGCCACGGATGGTGCCGAAACTTGCCCAGCCAGTGGTCAGCTTGTAGGGAATTAAAGCGAAGTCCGGGACTTCCAGCTCGATGGCAGATTCATTGGAAAAGCTATAGCATGGGGTAGGACACGGAATCGCTGATTTAACTGTGGCAATGGGATTGTTGGTAAAAGCATCGCTCCTCAATCCGATGAGAGAAGATGGCAATTCGATTTCTGTAATATTTTGGTTAACGAAAGCTTTACTACCTATTTCTTCAATACCTTCGAAAAATATTATTTTACCCGCGACCTTACCTTTTTCTGAATACCAGACACGAAAGGCCTCACTCTCTATTGTAGTTATAGTGGAAGGGAAATTCACAATTGCAAGGTTAAGACAGTCTTCAAAAGCTCTAGTTCCAACGCTTTCAATTCCCTCTGGCAGATAGATTTCTTGCAGGGACGTGCAGTTATAGCAACATTCAGAAGGTATGTTCCTCAATCCTTTACCAAACTTCACTTTTATGACAGATGAGTGCTTCAAAAATCCCTCTTCCGCAGTAGTCACCGAGTCTGGCATATCAAAAAACTTTAACCGTGTTCCTCCAAAAGCATTGTAGCCAAGATGAGTAAGTTTTGAATCCTCATAAAAACTAATTACAGACAAAGTACTATTATAAAAAGCGTTGTCTTCAATCTTTTCCACGGATGCAGGAATATCCAAAGTGATGAGCTGAGAATACGCAAAGGCATATTTCCCAATGACTTTAAGGCCTTCCGGGAGAATAACTGTCTGAAGAGCATTTGTCAATTGGACAGGAATGGTAGTAATTTCTGCATCAGATAGGTCAAGAATTTGGAGTTTAGTGCAAGCGCTGAGCACCTCCCAGTCGCTATCGTCAAGCGGCCCGTTGATTTTTACCATTTTGACATCGGTCAACAGATTGAAGTGGCTGAGAAGCTCATAGCCGAGCTGCCCTTCTGCCGGATTGTTGATTTCGGTGACGTCAACGGAGGTTATCTCCAAATCCTTTAAAGTGGAGCGATGGGAATAAGAGGTATTGGTGGTTTGTTCTATAATCTTGATGGTATGATTGCCGGGGGAGAGAAATCTTTGGAATTCAGTCCATTCCGAGCTTTTGTTTTTAGATCCAATCAATGCATCATCTATATACACATAAATATATTCTTCTCCATAGTAGTGGTAATTCTTGTTAATCAACGAGAATTTAATCGAGGAGAATTTATCCGTGGTAAATGTTCCTGTCAGGGTGGTCATTTCTTCTGCGAATGACTCGCTGGGCTGCAATTCTCCATTAAAAGTGACCCAGGGATTGGCGGAATCGTTGGTCCAGGTGATTGCAACTTCGTTGCCTTCACCCATCATTTCTGTTCCTAATTCATCGGTCTTGATGATTTTCAAATTATCGATCACAATGGGACGACTGCTGTACTGGGGATTGATTCTGAAAGAATGCTTGCCTGCGGGGAAAGGGCCTCTGAGGAAAGGCTGGGCAAAGACATAACCTGTTGTGTATGTACCACCTTTACCATTGTCATCCAATTTATAGGCTACTTCGCTGCGGTCGGTGTATCCGGTCTGGTCATGCTCGATTGCGATTGCCACGGGGACGTCGGACTCGTAGGTGAAGGAGATGCCGTCGGTGGAGGTGATTACCAGTCGGCCGTTGGTGCCGGCGTCGGGTTCGATGCGGAAGTTGTCGGGGTTGGAGACGTCCCATTCGGGGACGATGGAGCCGGGCAGGAGGACGACATCGTTGATGTCAGCCGACACCACGGCGAGAGCCGTCTGGAAAACGGCGAACAGGGCCGTCACGACGGCCAGCAGTCTTTTGTCCATGTGTCTGATTGTTAGTTTAGTTGTTGTTATGGATTGGCGCAACCGTAGCCACGGCAACCGTTAGTTGGGCGAATTTAGGCTTTTTTGGGGAGGTGGGCAAATTTCGGCTGGGAGTTTAAGGATTTTTAACTTTTTCTTGGCTGGGGGTTGGGGGTTTGTGGCTGGGAGAGCACTTGTAGGGGCGCGGCCTGCCGCGCCCACATAGGCTGTTGGGAGGATGGGGGGATGGGGTGTTGGGGCCGGTTTTTTTGGGCTGGGAGGGGTCGGAGAAGCGGAGAATCGGAGGCTGGGGGTTGGGGGAAGTCGGTCTTGGATTCGGGGGCTGAAGCCCCCGCACAGTTAGAGAGGCTCCGATGG
>CAZHCM010000093.1:0-4999 GCA_964531005.1 uncultured Sangeribacter sp.
GAAGCTCACCGGCGATCTTATACATGTTGGGGATCATCAGCAGAAGACCCTGCGACGCCGTGTAGGTCGTCGTCAGCGCTCCGGCCTGCAGCGAGCCGTGCACCGCTCCGGCGGCGCCACCCTCGCTCTGCATCTCCTGCACGAGGACGGTCTCGCCGAAGATGTTCTTGCGGCCGGCCGCACTCCAGTCATCCACATATTCCGCCATTGTCGACGAGGGCGTGATCGGGTAGATCGCAGCCACTTCGGTGAACATGTAGCTCACATGGGCCGCTGCCTGGTTACCGTCGCAGGTCAGGAATTCCTTTGCTTTAGTCATATTAACCTGTAGTATATAGTTATGTGTGTGTCTTATTTACGTAAACCGTGTCTGAATACTTTAGAACACGCAAAGTTAGTCATTTTTTTACGATTTATCAACCATCAAGGCCATTTTTATTTCCTAAAGGCACTCTCCGCCCCCGTCATTTCATCAATGTGATCTTGCGTCGGGTCCCTTTGACCTTCTCTTCGCGTATCCGCTCCTCGACCTCGCGAGCCTTGGATGCGGGTATCGCCGCCAGTGCGTAGTGGTCGTAGACGTTGATCTTCCCTATCTCACTCCCGTCGAGGCCTCCTGCCTTGACCAGGAAGCCCACGATGTCGCCGCGCGAGAGCTTCTCCTTCCTCCCTGCGCTGAAGTAGAGTGTGGCCATCTTCGGCCTGGGGCTGCGGGGGGCGTCGGTGGCGAGATGGTATTCGTCGTCAAAGTCTATGTATGGCTTGATGTCTTCTTCTGGGCCTATGAGCACGTAGGCGTCACCCTCGGCGTCGACGCGCGCTGTGCGTCCGTTGCGGTGCGTATAGGCCTCTTCGGTCAGGGGCTGGTGATAGTGGATCACGTCTTTCACCCCCTCTATGTCAAGGCCGCGGGCTGCCAGGTCGGTGGCCACGAGCACGGGCGTGGATCCGTTGTTAAACCGCGCCACGGCCGTCTCCCTCTCCCGCTGGTCCAGGGCGCCGTGGTAGAGCACGCAGCCTACGCCTTCGCGCCTCAGCGCCTCGGCCACTCGCTCGGCGCTCTCCCGGTGGTTGACGAAGACTATCGTCCTCTCCTGCTCTCCGGTGCGCATCGAGAGATTGCGCAGCAGGGCCACAAGCCCTTGCAGCTTGTCCTTCTCGTCGCTGTCGACGCGGTGCACGCGCAGCCTGCGCTTCAGATCCTTGATGCCTCCCAGGAAGTCGAGCGTCAGGGGATCGGTCAGTTTGAGGAAGGCGGGAAGCGCCTCGGCGCGGGTTGCGGATGTCAGTATGATGCGGGATACGTTCTTCAGCCGGTTGAAGATCTTGCGCATGTCCTCTTCGAATCCCAGCTCGAGGCTCTTGTCAAACTCGTCGAGCACCAGTATGCGCACCGGCGTCAGGTCGATGTTGCCGCGCTTGGCATGGTCGAGCAGTCGACCCGGGGTAGCCACGACGATGTCGGGGGTGACAGAGAGCGTGTTGACCTCATCCTCCACCTTGTGTCCGCCATATAGCGCCGACACCTTGAAGCCTGCGGCAATGCGGCCCAAGACTCCGGCGATCTGCAGCACGAGCTCTCTCGAAGGAGCTATGACGACGGCTTGCACCCTCCCCGTGGGTGCCTTGAGCAGCTTTAGCATCGGCAGGGCGAAAGCCAGTGTCTTGCCGCTGCCCGTAGGCGACAGCAATATCACGTCGCGCTTGTCGGAGGCTGTCTCCATCATGCGCTTCTGCATGGGGTTGAGCTCGGCTATGCCGAGGCGCTGCTCCACAAGGGGCAGAAATTCCTTTTCTCTCATACAGCTATAACAACCCGCCTCCCCCTATGGTTCCCTCATCGGTAGCTTGTGCCCTCGGCGCTCCCCCTCCCTCTTCGGCCTTCGGCGATTGTGGCGCGAATGAAATGAGCGCGCCCCCTCACGATATCGCCGACCAGTCGATGCTGCGCGCAAATCGCCGCGCCAGTTCGGCATTGAGAATGGCCGCATCTTCGGGCGCGACCTTCTCGGGAGCCTCCAGCAGCCGCTCCGCCTCACATCTGGCCCGTTCCAATATCTGCCCGTCGTGTGTAAGGCTGGCCACCCGCAGGTCAAACGCCAGCCCGCTCTGCATCGTCCCCTCCATGTCCCCCGGGCCCCGCATCTTCATGTCGGCTTCGGAGATAAGGAAGCCGTCGGTGGTCTGCGTCATTATCTCCAGCCGCTTGCGCGTCTGCGTGGCTATCTTGCGCTTTGTCATCAGTATGCAGTAGCTCTTGTCCGCCCCGCGTCCGACCCGGCCTCGAAGCTGGTGCAGCTGCGAGAGCCCAAACCGCTCGGAGTTCTCTATCACCATCACCGAGGCATTGGGCACGTTGACCCCCACCTCTATGACAGTCGTGGCCACCAATATCTGCGCCTCGCCGCTGACAAAGAGCTGCATCTGGTGATCCTTCTCGGCCGGCTTCATCTGCCCGTGCACGTAGGCCACGCGGTAGCCGCGGAAGGTGTCGCGTATGTGCTCGTACCCCTCCTCAAGGCTGCGCAGGTCGAGCTTCTCGTTTTCATGCACCAGGGGATAGACGATATACGCCTGCCGTCCGGCTTGCAGCTCTCGGGTGATGTGACGATAGACCTCCATTCGGTTGTCGTCATACCGCAGCCAGGTGTCTATCGGCTTGCGCCCGGGTGGCAACTCGTCTATGACTGATACGCTCAGGTCGCCGTAGACGGTCATCGCCAACGTGCGCGGGATGGGGGTGGCGGTCATCACGAGCACATGAGGGGGCACGGCGTTCTTGCCCCACATGCGGGCTCTCTGTGCCACCCCGAACCGATGCTGCTCGTCGATGACGGCCACGCCCAGGTCACGAAACTTCACATCCTCCTCGATCAAGGCGTGCGTGCCGACGAGTATGGATATGGAGCCGTCTTCGAGGCCTGCATGGATGTCGCGCCGCTCGGACCGCTTCGTGCTACCGGTCAGCACGCGCACCTGAAGCCCCAAGGGCTCGGCCCACTGACGCAACGACTCGCCATGCTGGCGTGCCAGAATCTCGGTGGGGGCCATGAGGGCCGCCTGCATGCCGTTGTCCACGGCCATGAGCATGGTCATGAAAGCCACGAGGGTCTTGCCGCTCCCGACGTCCCCCTGCAACAGGCGGTTCATCTGCCTGCCGGTGCGCATGTCCTCGCGTATCTCGCGCAACACCCGCTTCTGCGCCCCCGTCAGGCTGAAAGGGAGCACCCGGTCGTAGAAGTCGTTGAAGTAAGGCCCGATGCGGCTCAGCACCCTCCCCCGGATCTTGGCGTCGCGCCTCTTGGCATAGCGCAGGATATTGAGTTCGAGGTAGAAGAGCTCCTCGAATTTCATCCGCTCCGTGGCCTTCTGCAGCTCGGCCACGCTTCTTGGCATGTGCATGGCCCGTATCGCCTCCTTGAGCGGCATGAGGTGCAGACGCTCCAGCATCTCCGGCGGGAGTGCCTCGGGAAGCTCGGCAAAGGCGGGGGATTCGAGCAGGCCGGCCATGATATGCTGCATGATGAGCTGCGACATCCCGCGACGCCTCATGGTGTCGGTCAGCGAATATATGCCGCGCAGGCCCTCGGCCGACTTTTCAGGGTCGTAGGCCTCGATCTCGGGATGCGACATCTGCCATGTGCCGTAGTAGACCGTGGGCTTGCCAAACAGCACATATTCCACCCCGGTCTGCACACGCCTCTGAACTCCTTGTATGCCGCTAAACCATGTCACCTCCATCGTCCCCCCCTCCTTGTCGACGAAGAGTGCCTTGAGTCGCTTCTTAGCCCCCTCCCCCTCGACGACCATCCTTGCGAATCGCCCTATGATCTGGAGCGAGGGCATCTCGGTGCCCGCAAACTCGCGCACCGTGTAGTATCTGGAGCGGTCGATATGACGGAAGGGGAAGACATACAGCAGGTCGCGGGGCGTCTCCACGCCAAGCTCCTGCGTCAGAAGCGCGGCGCGTCCCGGACCTACTCCTTTGAGGTATGTGAGGGGATTGGTGGCCATGTCCTTGCTCTTTGATTTATGATGAGGCGCCCACTATGGCGAAGTCGCGCGGGTGCGTGACCTTGATGTTGCCCGCCTCCCCTTCATATAGGTGTATGGGGGCGTGAGGCTCCACGAGGGAGGCGTCGTCGGTGTATGCCACTCCGGGCTCCCGTCTGTCATACGCCTTCTTGAGCAGGATGGAATCGAATATCTGCGGGGTCTGCACGGCCACGTACCGGCTCCGGTCCACAGCCTTGCTCGCCACGCCGGAGTATCCCCCCTTCTCGGCCTTGTCTGTCCTGTCGCCCAGAAGGCGCAGGGAGTCGGTGACGGCCACTACGGGCACAGCCGTGGCATGCCGGCGCCCCGCCTCCCAGCCGCGCTCTATCATCTCCGCACTCACGCAGCAGCGCGCCCCGTCGTGCACGGCGATCAGGTCCCCTTCTGCCTCGGGTATCGCGGCCAGGGCGTTGGCCACCGAGTCCACGCGGTCTTTGCCTCCGGGGACCACCGTGTGCTCGTACCGCTCCTCAGGAGGGAGGGCTGCGACGAGCCCGCGCCAGTGGCTGATCCAGTCGGGGTGTATCACCACGACCAGCCGTGTCTCCGGATCGGCCTGGCGGAATGCACGGAGCGACCACCATATCAGTGGCCGCCCGTGTATGTCGCGAAATTGCTTCGGTATGGAGCCTCCGGCTCTAAGTCCGGAGCCTCCACCCAGTATTATGGCGTGTCGCATCACATGTTCATGCCGCCGTCGACCTGGATCACCTGGCCGGTGACATAGCTCGAGAGGTCGGAGGCCAGGAAGGTGGCCACGTCGGCGATGTCCTCGGGCTTGCCGCCGCGACGCAGGGGTATCTTGGCTATCCACTCCTTGCGGATATCCTCGGGCAGGGCTGCGGTCATGGCCGTCTCGATGTAGCCGGGGGCGATGGCGTTGGCGCGGATGCCGCGCGAGCCCACCTCCTGGGCGATGCTCTTGGCCAGGGCGATCAGGCCG
>CAZHCM010000093.1:5009-8058 GCA_964531005.1 uncultured Sangeribacter sp.
CTGGCCGGCGTTGCCGTGCACGCCTACGACGCTGGCCATGTTGATGATCGAGCCTGAGCGCTGACGCATCATGATGGGGAGCACGGCGTGGATGAAGTTGAAGGCGCTCTTGAGGTTGACCATGATCACGGCGTCCCACTGGGCCTCGCTCATGCGCATCATCAGGCCGTCCTTGGTGATGCCGGCGTTGTTGACCAGGATGTCGATGCGGCCGAAGTCGTTCTTCACCTGCTCCACCACCTCGGCTGTCTGGGCGAAGTCGGCGGCGTTGGAGGCGTAGCCGATGCACTTCACGCCGAGGGCCTCGATCTCGGCCTGCGTGGCCAGGCCGTTCTCGTCGATTACGAGGTCGGTGAACGCGATGTTTGCGCCCTCCTTGGCAAATTTCACTGCCAGTGCCTTGCCGATGCCGCGCGCGGCGCCGGTGATGAGGGCTGTCTTTCCTTCGAGAAGTTTCATAGTCTTGTGTATTGGGTTTTAGTCGTTAATTCTTTTTTTAGTTATTTGGCATATGTCTTTGGCGCGGCTGCGCGGCGGCCATGGGCCTCCGTCCGGAGCAGGGTCACATGCGGATGATCGTGCCTGCGCAGCTATAGCCGCCGCCGAAGACGAGAAGGGCCACACGGTCGCCGGCCTCCAGATCCTTCTCGCGCTGCGACAGCACGAGGGCCGCGGAGCATGAGCCGGTGTTGCCGAGCTCCTCGATGTTGTTGTAGAACCTCTCCATGCCCAGGTCGAGCATATGGGCCACCTGGGCCACGATGCGTTTGTTGGCCTGGTGGGTGATGATTGCCTTGAGGTCGCCATGCTCCAGTCCGAGCTGCGCGAGCACGTCCTTGAGGGCGTAGACCATATAGCGGCATGCGTTGAGGAAGACGTCGCGCCCGTCGGGCATCGCGATGCCCCCCTCCTTCGGACGGAGCACGACCCCGGCAGGCCCCTTGCCCACGCCGCCGAGCCCCTCGGTCATGATGGCCTCCACTTCGTGGTCGGTGTCGGCCATCTTCTCGGCGCTCAGCAGCCATGCCACGGCCGCGTCGCCCCAGAGATGCCCCGACTTGGGATCGCTCTCGTTGGAGTAATAGGAATTCTGCTCGCTGCAGATCAGCAGGGCCTTGCGCGCCATGCCCGCCTTGAAGAAGGCTTCGACGACTTCCAGCCCGTTGATGAAGGATGAGCAGGCCGAAGTCATGGCGAAAGCCTTGGCCCCCTTGACGTCCCACTTGCGCTGCACCTCGTGGGCCACCGTGCCCACCGTGTCATACATGCAGTAGGCAGAAGCCACTATGAGGTCCACCTCCTTGATATCGTAGGGACAACGCGACAGGGCGTCCTCCACCGCGTCGAAAGCCATGGTGTTGACGTTCTCCCCCTCCCCGCACCGGCTCCGCGTCTGGATGCCCGTGCGCTGCACGATCCAGTCGGGGGTCAGCCCGTTCATCTCCTCGAAGTGGGCGTTGTCTATTCTCGTCTCGGGTATGTAATACCCCATGGCATTGATGTACATATTCTGGTTTCTGTTAGATTAGTCTAAGTGGTAAAAGGTCTATCGGCTCCCTATCCCCCGCAGGAGCAGCTCGGTGACATATGACTTGAGGGTCTCCTTGTCTATGCCGTTCTCGCTCAGGTTGTCGCGGATGAAAGGCACGTCCAGGCCCTGGATCGTCTGGGTGATGATGACCGCCATCCCGGAGGGGTCGGCCACATCGAAGAGCCCCGCCCGCACCCCCTCGTCGAGAATGGCGCGTATGAGGGCCACTTCCTTCTTGGAGAGTATCTTGCGGGCGCGGTCCACCTTCCGCACGTCGCGAAAGAACCCCGCCCTGAGCGAGCCGTTGCGCGAGACCACCTCCTTCATGGCCTCGAACCTCACCGCCACATACTGCCGCAGCTTCTCGTCGGCCGGCACAGGCTGCGTCACGATGAGGCGCAGCCTTGAGAGCACCTGGTCCGTCTCGCGCTCGATGACGGCGTTGAAGATGTCGCGCTTGCTCTTGAAGTAGGTGTAGATGGTGCGCCTCCCCTTGGCCGAGGCCGAGGCGATGTCGTTCATCGTGGTGTTTTCCACCCCCTTGCGCGCAAAAAGCTGACGCGCCACTTCTATGAATCTGTCACGTGTCTTCGATACCATCTGCTGTGTGTGGCTCAGTATCCTCCGGCAGGCACGCCCGCGACGCCCAGGCGTCACAAGTTTGCACACTTTTGGATTTTATGAGCAAAATTAGCATTTTTCACCCACTTCACCAAATAAACCGCCCAAAAAGTGACCTACCGGCCTCCAGCGCCCTCCCTTACAGGGCCCCGGCTTCAGCCGGGGTGGCCCCTCCGCCCCCGTCACCGGGCCCCGGCTTCAGCCGGTGTGGCCCCTCCGGCGCCCAGCAGCACGGCCATCTCAGGCAGCGGCGGGGCCTCCACCTCGATGAGCTTGTGGGAGACAGGATGCTCGAAGGAGATGCGCCTGGCCAAAAGCGAAATCCCGCCGCCAGGATTGCTCCGCCTCGCCCCGTATTTCAGATCCCCCTTGATCGGCGTCCCCGTCCCCGACAGCTGCGCCCGGATCTGGTGCTTGCGCCCCGTCTTGAGATCCACCTCCAGCAGGGTGTACCTCTCCCCCTCCGCCACAGTGGTGTAGGACAGCTCCGACTCCTTGGCATCCGGGGCGTCGGCGCGCACGATCCGCGTCTTGTTGAGGCGTCCGTCGCTCTGGAGCCAATGGCGCAGGGTGGCCGCAGGCTCCTTGCGATGCCCCTCCACCAGCGCCCAATAGGTCTTGTGTATCTCCCCCCGACGCAGCATGTCGTTAAGGCGCGTCAAGGCCTTCGACGTCTTGGCGAATATCACCAGCCCCGACACAGGCCGGTCGATGCGATGCACCACCCCGCAGAACACGTTCCCCGGCTTATGGTCTCGCTCCTTGATAAACTCCTTGATCATCTCCGAGAGCGGCTTGTCGCCCGTCT
Source organism: uncultured Sangeribacter sp. (assembly GCA_964531005.1). GTDB lineage: Bacteria > Bacteroidota > Bacteroidia > Bacteroidales > Muribaculaceae > Lepagella. The sequence continues at coordinate 7,970 of CAZHCM010000093.1, forward strand.
TGTCGCCCTGCACGATCTCCCCCGCCCTCTTGTTGACCACCATCAAGTGGTTATCCTCATATACTATCTCCATTTCTATCTCTATTTAG